>JAFQDK010000057.1 GCA_017399305.1 Clostridia bacterium | reverse complement strand
GCGTATAAAGGTTTATGCACAGATAGAAACGGTGAGCGGTGTAGAAAATATCGAAGAAATACTCGCCGTAGACGGCGTTGACGGCGTATTTATCGGACCTAACGACCTTTCATGTGACATGGGATGTATCGGAGATAACGGACCTATACTTGCGGCTATAGATAAAGTTTCAAATGCCGCAAAAAAGGCAAACAAGCCTTTCGGAATTATCACAACGACGAAGGCGCTTGTTGAAAAAGCGACTTTGTGCGGCGCAACTATGTTCAGTTATGGAAGTGAACTCAATATGCTTGCAAACGAATGCAAAAAAATAAAAAAATTTTTTGATACAATGGAGGAATTATGAAAAAAATAGTTTTCAGACTTGCAGTGCTTGCTTTTGCGGCGATGCTCACGTTTTGCACTTCTGCACTGCTAAAAGCCGATGTGGATGCTGACTATTACTATTACTCACTCCCCGGCGACATGGACGGCAACGGTATACACAGCGTAAAAGATGTTGTTATGCTGGTGCGGGAACTGTTAAACGGCGGTGAAAGCACTTTGGCTGATATAGACGGTGACGGAAATGTCAGCCTGCTTGATGTAATTTACGCTATAAAAACGGTAACCGATACTTATGAGGTGGAAAAAGTGATTGATACAAGATATTTAAAGACATCATATATCGAAAACTTCTATGCAGAGAGCATTGAGCTTTCGGCAGATAATCTTTATAGCGAGTGGAGCGCAAAGTATACAGACGGCGGTATTACCGTTACTGCAAATGTGGAAACCGCCTCATATTCGAGTGCAAATTATGTCGGAATAAATTTGCAGAGTGTTAACAGTATTATGGAGGCGGACAGACGACTCGTTCGCTTTATCTGCTACGGGGACGGAAGTTATTCATTAAAGCGCCATCTTTACAGCGAGGGGGAACTTGTCGCTGAAGTCGTAGACAATGCAACAACGAAAAATGATGAATTTTATTATAGTTTTGCAAAGACCGACGGCGGTTATACTTTAACTGTTTTTGCAAGCTATGAGTTCCTTCATTCAACCGAAGAACGCTCATACGGTGAAATCAGACTTTTGCCGATGATGAAGTGCGGTGAAACCAAAGTAACCTATAGCGAACTCGGTGCATATTATTCAAATCCTGAAACATGGCTTGTGTTAAATAGAGAAAACAAGCTTGTTCGTGATGATTTCAGTGTGACAAGCTTTGCCGACGGAATTGCGGCAGACAGTAAATATAAGAATCTTGATTTTCTTGACAGTCTTGCAACAATAGTTGCTACTAAATGCACTTTGAAGACCGCCGCGGTCGGCGCACCGCTCTTTACCGACAGAGCATACTCCTTGGAGGAACATTTCTTCCCGACAGAACTTATCGGCAAAGCGTATTTGTATGCTCCGATAAGCGGTAGTATAGTTGAAATTACAGAGCCCGGTTACGTTGTACTTGCAGTGGCGGAAAACTCTACCTACGATGCGCGCAATCAAAAGGTAGTAGCCGCAGGCTTTGAACCGCTTATGTTGGCGGCAGGCTCGTCGATGAATAATGCTTCATACAGAAACAATGCAGACCTTGTTAACTGGTATGTCAAGTATTGCGAGGTTGGTGAGAGCATTAACCTTGGTAAGTGGACTATTCCTTTTGCCAACGGTGAAACCGGCACTTTCCCGTGGGAAACGACTTCGGCATCGCTGATTATGTCGCCTGGCGATAATTACTATGCGGCAGAGGAGCGCAGTTGGAACGGTTGCCCCACTGTCGCAGTTACAAGCGGCGGTAGGCTCTTCGCAGGTTGGGTAACAGGCGGCACAGCAGAGCCACGTGTAGAAAACTATGACGTAATGGCATATAGCGATGACGGTGGAGAAACTTGGACCGAAATCGGTGTAATCGATACTTATAAAAACGGTGACAGCAATAAGGTTTCCAAGGTTAATGACGTGCAGATGTGGCTTGATGCCGATACAAACGTGCTCTACATTTTCTACGAAATGAGCGGTATGCAGTCAAACTTTGAGAAGAACTGTGCGGTATGGGTGTTTACTATTGATAACCCCGATGCTCCTATGACAGAGTGGAACATTTCGGAGCATTGGTACTGTTTTCCGGGGCTTCTCCGCAATAATATTACCGTTCTCTCGGACGGCACTTGGCTTGCCGCCCCTAACAACTATATGGACGGTCGCTATACCGTTGTATATGCATCAACCGATAAGGGAGCAACTTGGTCGATTCGCGGTAAAGCATATATTCCGCAGGCACTTAACTTTGACGAGACGGTTGTTACCGAACTGTCTGACGGCACGCTTTGGATGACGGTTCGTACTGCACGGGGTGCTATTTATCAGTCCTTCTCGTTTGACAAGGGAGCCACTTGGACACTCGGCGTCGCAAGTGAATTTGCAAATCCGTCTTCCCGTTTCCAGTTCTTTACCACAAAGAGCGGTGCGATTTGTGCAATTTGGAATGATTCTTCTTCTGCAAGAGTAAATCTCAAGGCGGCACTTTCCTATGATGACGGCAAGACGTGGACAAAGCCGCTTACAATCTATGCTCCGAAGAACTCATATCCCGATTTCAGCATTGAAAAAGACGGAACCATCCACGTAGTGTTTGACAGCGGAAGATACAAGTCTACAAACTCTTGGCAGGACAGAAACGGCACCACTTATTACGGTGCAATTTATCACGTTGCACTGACGGAGGAGCAAATTAAGAATGGAGGCTATCTGATGGCTGCTGAACTTAATACGGTTACGGTTTGCTCTGAAACTCCCGAAATCGAAGGAAGAGCATTTTTGCCACTCTCATATCTCACGGACTTTAAGGAAAAGGATATAGTTATCTCCGAAACCGCAAAAACAACCGCTACTGCCACGTATTCGGCAGAGTACGGCGAAAGCGGCGTTACCGTAACGGCTACCGTTAAAGACCCCACGGTATATACGGTCGCCGGTGATATAAAGAGCGGCGACAACGTCACAATAATGATGCAGGGCGTAAATTCGATTGCAGTTACCAAACGGTTTACGGTTGGATTTACTTGTGACGGCGCAGGCAATTATATCCTCGGTAACCATACTTCTTTCGATGAATATACGGAAATTGAAGGCATAGATCCGACTAAAGTAAATGATAAATGCTACTTCACGTTTACAAAAACTTCGGAGGGATATAAAGTTAATCTTTTTGTAAGTTACGACCTCATGCACGTGGGCAGTGAGCAGGCATTTGGCAAGGTGCGTATGGCGATTTCTCTTCGCAATGCAGACAGTTCAAGTGAAAGTGCATACCGACTTTACGGAGAAGACGAGGGCGTGATGTGTAACGGCAAGTACACTCTGCCAAATACGTGGCTTGTGCTTGACAAGGAAAACAACTTTATCCGCGATGATTTTGACACCGTTTCTTTTGCAGAGGACGTTGTCCCCTCAAATCCATATTCGGATTTGAAGTTCCTTGACAACCTTGCAACAATTTCCGCAGGAGAAAACGGCGTTTTGCGTGAGGCGAAGGCAGGCGCACAGGTATTTATAGATAACACTTACTCTTTTGAGGAGAGTTATTTACCCAAAGAAGTTATAGGTAAGGCTTTTGTAGGCGGTCTTTATGAAGAAGGTTGCAGTGCAACCGTGACAGAGTCCGGTTACGTTTTGCTTTTGGCAGGCGAATATGCATCGTTTGATATAAGAAATGAAAAAATCAAAAATGCGGGTTGGACACAGATTTTGTATGCCGCGGGTACGCCTTTTAACAAGGGTGTCCGTGTAGGTGTTGCGTATCTTTCCAACTGGTATGTCAAATATTGCGAAGCCGGTGAAACAATTTCTTTTGGCAAGCTGGCAATTCCTTTTGCAAACGGTGAAACAACACCGTTTGACTGGGATGCAAAGGGGGCTGATGTTATTATCGGCTCCACCGACCCGTATTACGGCTTTAGCACACGGCTCTGGAACGGATGCCCCACAATTGAAGTGACAAACGGCGGCAGATTGATTTCGGCATGGACTACGGGTGGAACAAGAGAGGGAGAACCTGAAAATTATATCGTATTTGCTTACAGCGATGACGGTGGCGCACGTTGGAAAGAACTTTGTGTAGTAAATAGTGAAAAGGCAGACGATCCTGACAAAACTACCACGGTTTGCGATATTCAGATCTGGCTGGATAAAGAGACCAATACGCTCCATTGCTTCTATATCAACACAAGCAAAAATCCACCCTATGAAAAAGCAAGCGCAGTATGGACATTTACCATGACCGATATTGACGGCGAGGTTTCGGATATCCAATATTCCGAGCATCGTTACCTCTTCCCGGGACTTCTTCGTAACAACATCACCGTGCTTTCAGATGGCACTTGGATCGTCGCACCAAACAACTTCCTTGACGAGCGTTTTTGCGTGATTTATGCATCGACTGACAAGGGACAAACATGGACGCTTCGCGGTAAAGCATACGTTCCGGAAGCACTTAATTATGACGAAACCATGGTTACAGAGCTATGTGACGGAACTCTTTGGATGGGTGTTCGTGCAAGTAGTGAAAAGTCTGCAATGTATCAGGCATACTCGTTTGATGAGGGCTATACCTGGACGATGTCTTCGCCCTCGAACATCTTCAACTGTAATACGCGATTCAACTTTACCCGTCTGGAAAGCGGCGCGCTCCTGATGGTATACGACGCGGCAAGCGGACGCAAGAAGCTGACGGCGGCACTTTCCTATGATGACGGACTTTCCTGGACACATTCGGTTACACTTTATGAAGCGTACTCGACTTATCCCGACGTATCGCTTTATTATGATGCCGACGGAAAGGAAACTATCCATATCATCTTTGACCGTGACCGCTATGAGTACGGACAGATATATCACGTTGCTTTAAGCGAAGAATATATCAGAGATAATAACGGCAAGGTGCTTTCTCCAGAAAAGGATTTGAATCTTGTGACAACTCTTAAATAAGCGAAAATAAAATGCAAAAAGATAAGGGGGATGTTTTAATGGCTAATATTACAATAAGGCAGATAGGCACAAACGCACTTTCCTGCGAACCTCTTATCGCAAGATGTGCAAACGGCGAACTTCTTTGTGTTTG
>JAFQDK010000002.1 GCA_017399305.1 Clostridia bacterium | reverse complement strand
TCACCGCGACCGCCCCTTTAAGGAGTAAAAAAGCCGGGGAACCCGTCTTTTTTACAGATTTTTAGGCTTCCCCTTGAGGGGAAGCTGTCAGCGTAGCTGACTGATGAGGTGTAGCCGCATCGCGGCGTTAATCACATAAACTTATAATTTATATCACTTGTACTTTTTTATGCTGTATGTTATAATTAAACAAAAACATTTTTTAAGGAGTAGCCATGCAATACATAACTCTCGGAAAAACCGGACTTAAGATTTCCCGCCTTGGATTTGGCGGTATACCGATACAGAAAATAGATGCAACAGGAACACGTGCACTTTTTTTGCAAATGAAAGAAGCCGGCATCAACTTTGTTGATACTGCGCGTGGCTACACCGTAAGCGAAAGCTATATCGGTGAGGCGCTTGAGGGAATGCGTGAGCATTTTGTGCTTGCTACCAAGAGCATGTCGCGCGATAAAGAGGGAATGGCAAAGGATATAGAGATAAGTCTTGCAAACCTTCGCACAGATTATATAGACCTTTATCAGATACATAATCCTAATATGGCGCAGCTTGAGCAGGCGATAGGAGAGGGCGGAGCAATCGAAGCGTTGCTTGATGCAAAAGCCGCAGGTAAAATAGGGCATATAGGTGTAACTGCACATTCGCTTGAAGTGTTTGAAAAGGCTCTTGCTCTTGACTTTGTTGAAACTGTTATGTTCCCATATAATATTGTAGAAACTCACGGTGCTGAACTCATTCATAAGTGCGCAGAGAAGAATATCGGATTTATCGCAATGAAACCTCTTGCAGGCGGTGCACTTGATGATGCTACTCTTGCAATGCGCTTTATAACAAGCAATCCCGATGTTACCGTTGTAATCCCGGGTATGGCAGATACAAAAGAGATAGAGCAGAATATTGCCGCAGTTAACGATGCATCACCTCTCACTGATGCGGAAAATGCTAAAATTGAAGAAATAAGAAACACGCTCGGCACTCAGTTTTGCCGCCGATGTAATTATTGTGCGCCGTGCACTGTTGGAATCAATATTTCTGGCGTGTTCCTTATGGACGGATATCTTACGCGATACGGGCTCGGCGATTGGGCTAAGGCACGCTATGATGCAATGGATAAAAAAGCATCAGATTGTATCGGATGCGGCGTGTGTGAGGAGCGTTGCCCCTATGAACTACCTATACGCGATATGCTGAAAAGCGCATCTGAAAGGTTTGACAAATAATATGAACAGACGTGTTCCCATATCAAACAGAATAATTGCGTTCAATGTTCTTTTTACACTTTTTCTGGCTGTGATAGCTTTGGGAGTCTACACCTTGGCAACCAAGGAAATTGTTATGGAAGATGATACACCCATGCTGGCGGCGATAAGATATTTTATGTTGGCAGCTGTTTCGCTTGTCGGTGTTGGCATCGTCAATATCGTGTTGCCGGTTTGGGTACGTGTATTCACAGGTCGCGGTGCCATGACTCTCACTGACCGCGGCATAGAAGATACATTTGTTATTTTTAATCTGTTGGCTTTCTGGACAACGCTTAGGATTCGCCTTGTTCCGTGGGAAGCTGTCGACTGTGATGCTATCACCCCGGAACTAATTAAAGTTGATGTTTCAAAAATTCCGGGGAAAAGCGCCGGCATCGTGGCAAAGCTTATGCTACGTATTGGCGGTTTCAATCCATATATCGGGAAAACAGATGTAAATGAACTAATGGCTTTAAAGCTTATCGTGTCAAAATCCGAATATAATGAACGTATCTGTCAATAATACCTTATACTTGAATATAACATTGCCAAATAAACGGTTGCTTTGTACAATCATACAGAAAAACGACGAAAAAATTCGACAAATTTGTGTTGACATATACAGGTAAAATATGTATACTATCAGTTGAATTTTGAAAATGAGGTATTAGAAATGACTTTTATCGAAAAATTTGAGCAAATCAAAAAGAAGTTCGGCAAGGTCGATACTTCTAAGCTCACAGAGGATTTTGCAGTTCAGGTGAACCTCACCGATGAGGATTGCGGAGGTGCATTCTTCGTTGCTTACATTGATGGCGAAGTTGCAATTGAGCCATATGACTATTACGACAATACCGCTATGGTAAACGTAAAAGCTAAGGATCTTATCGACGCTATCGGCGGCAAGCTTGACGTTGTAGGTGCAATGATGAACGGCACTATTGAAGTGTTTGGCAATGTTGATCACTTCAGCGCAATGCTTACTCTTAAGAAGCCAGCTGCAAAGCGCACTACCAAGAAGGCTGCTGAAGAAAAGACCGAAAAGGCTCCTGCAAAAAAGACTGCAGCAAAGAAGACCGCTGCAAAAAAGACCACAAAGAAAACCGAAGAGAAATAAAAAAAGACGGCATATGCCGTCTTTTTTTATCATAGTATTTATCAAAAACTGCAAAAGGAGAAATACTATGAACAGCGATAAAAAAGAGTTTGTACTTCCGGCTAAAAGTATCATGCAGAAAGAGGAAAAAAGGGGCAGTATTCTGGTTGAAAGCAGCGGAGAATTTGTATTGCCGGACTATATGCCGAAGGTGCAGAAGGTACTGCGTATAGAAGCGCGCGCATTACCGCCTACATATTATATCGGAGTTGCGGATGCACAGATGTCAGGCAATGTGTTGCATACGATTGTTTATCTGGGCGAAGATGGAGAGATAAGCGCGACAGTACTTCCGTCAAAATATGAGTTTTCTGTTCCGTTATCAAAATCTGAGACCGCGCCGAATCTTACAGCTGCGGTAGAGGTGGAATCGGTAAATCACCGTCTTGGAGGACCCAGAAAGATAAATATACGCACCCGCCTTACCGCACAGCCGATAGTTTTTTTTACAGAGGATATCACTCCTGAAAAACTGACAGACGATGACTCTGTTCATAAACTTTATTGTGAGCTTGATTGCAAAAAAACAGCTGTTATAAGAACCAATGATATCGGTATTTCAGACTCTATAGAAACAAGTCCGGTTGAGGATGCAAAACTGCTTTGGTGCGGCTCGACTTCTGCGGTCAGTGATATTCGCGTTATGGATGGCGGAGTAAGTGTTCGCGGTGATGTTATGGCAAAAGTGTTGCTTGACGAGGGCGGAATACCGAAGATGTATACTAAAAAAATACCGTTTGATGAGTTCGTTGACGGGGACATTGATAAAGGAGCATCGGCTATTGCTACTGCAAAGGTTGTATCTACCGAGGCGTCAAGAGAAGAGAGCGGAGAAGTGCTTGTAGAAATCAGTATTATGATAGAAACAATAGTAGATACTCCGTGCAGGATTTCAACAGTGAAGGATGCATTTTCTGTAGTTGGAGAGGGAAAGACAGAATATCGAAATGTAAGAGCGGAAAAGCATATCGTATCTCGAAGCGGCGTTTTTAATGTGGGCGGTAGTTTGCCAAAGAGCGTTGTCGGGGCAGAGGATGTTTTAAGCGTTGCTGATACTTCCGGCGAGGCGGTAATAGATGATGTGATTACAGCTAAGGATAGAATAACGGCAAACGGAAGATGCTTACTTAATTCGATTTTTGTTACCGAAAACGGTGCTGTATCAGCAGATTATTCGGTACCGTTCAGTATAACATTAAATTGTGAAAACGTAGAGAATGCAGAAGTAATGTGTATTGCATCGTTGTTCCATGCTAAAACCCGTGTCGACGGTGAAAGCCTGATATGTGATATGGATATCGCGCTCAGCATGCGTGCTTTTGCGGTAGTTGAGGAAAATGTACTTTCTGAAGCGGATTATTCTACAGTTAAGAATTTTAGTAAGAGTGCGTATCCGGTTTGCCTGATTTATCCAAACGGTGAAAGCCTTTGGTCGCTTGCTAAAAAGTACCATGTATCGCCGACGGCACTTGCAAAAGTTAATTCACTGGAAATAGAAGAAAAAGACTATACTTCACCCCAGGCGCTTGAATCTTCAAGTGTTTTGATGCTTGAATTAAAATAAATTAATAATTTCCTCATCTTTTGGTTAAACTGTTTGTGCGAATACATCGCACTCTATCTGAGAAGAGGAAAGAAATATGTTTATTGACAGAATCGCACTTATTCTCGTAATTGTCGGTGCACTCAATTGGGGCGCAGTAGGCCTTTTCAGCTTTGACCTCGTTGCATGGCTTTGCGGCGGTCAGGCGGCAATAGTCAGCCGTATAATTTATACTGCGGTTGCACTTGCCGGCATTTGGTGTGTCTCTCTTTTATTCCGCCCCCGTGAGATTGACGCGCGAGAGTAAACGAAAAACGGAATCCGAAAGGATTCCGTTTTTTATATATTTTCGAGATGTGCTTTTATTGCTTCAAAAGACTTATCACTTATGTCGTGTTCGATTTTACAGGCATCTTCGGCAGCGGTCGCCTCGTCTACCCCAATTTTGGTTAAAAATTTGGTGAGCACGGTGTGGCGCTCATAAATACGGTTGGCAACCTCAAGTCCAGCATCAGTCAGTTCAAGTGCGCCGTCAGCACCAACGGTAAGGTATCCTCCGTTTTTCAGAAGTCCTATCGCGCGGCTGACACTTGGCTTTGAGTAACCCATGTATTCACTTACATCGACAGAGCGAACAATTCCACCTTTTTTGGAGAGAACATGAACGGTCTCAAGATACATTTCTCCGGATTCTGCGAGATGCATATAAAGACCTCCTTTAATTTAAACTTATTAAAACTATTGTATCACTTTTTGGTTTAAAATTCAAGTGAATTTTTATACATCGTGCAATGAGAAAAATTTAACAAATTGCAGAAAGTCTATTGACTGTACAGTTTTATAAGAGTATAATAAATATATTATTTTTTAGAAAGGAAACGGTGACTCAAATGTCAAGAGTATTTAATTTTTCTGCAGGTCCCTCTATGCTTCCCCTGCCCGTACTTGAAAAGGCTAGAGATGAACTCGTGTGCTATGGTGATAGCGGAATGTCTGTAATGGAGATGAGCCATCGATCTTCCGATTACGATGCAATCATCAAGGCTGCTGAGGCTAACCTCCGCAAGCTTATGAATATTCCCGATAATTATAAGGTTCTGTTCCTTCAGGGCGGTGCATCTACTCAGTTCGCTGCCGTTCCGCTCAACCTTATGAATAAGAATAAAAAGGCTGACTACATCGTATCCGGTCAGTTCTCCGGCAAGGCTTTTAAAGAGGCGCAGAAGTATGGCGACGCTGTTTGCGTTGCTACTACTAAGGACGATAACTTCGATCATGTTCCTGCAACAACTCGCGAGAGCTTCCGTCCTGATGCAGACTATGTTCACATCTGCTTTAACAACACTATTTACGGTACTAAGTTTAACTATATTCCCGATACAGGAGATATTCCGCTTGTAGCGGATATGTCCTCCTGCATTATTTCCGAGCCTGTTGATGTTTCTAAGTTCGGTGTTATTTATGCTGGCGCTCAGAAGAATATGGCTCCTGCAGGTCTTACTGTTGTTATCATCCGTGAGGATCTCATCGGC
The DNA here is from genome assembly GCA_017399305.1 of Clostridia bacterium. Classification (GTDB taxonomy): domain Bacteria; phylum Bacillota; class Clostridia; order Oscillospirales; family CAG-272; genus UMGS902. The sequence goes on along the minus strand of JAFQDK010000002.1, from coordinate 28,503 downwards.
AATGCACGTCCTGAGACTCCTTCTATGCTTGACTATCAGCTCATGGCAGAGAATGATTCTATGTACAACACTCCTCCTTGCTATTCCATTTATATGGCAGGTCTTGTTTATGAGTGGATTCTTAACGAGGTTGGCGGTCTTGAAAAAATGAAGGAGTACAATGAAAAGAAGTGTGCTATCCTTTATGATTATCTCGACAGTCAGGATTACTATATTGCTCCTGTTAAGAAGGAAAGCCGTTCTATGATGAACGTTACCTTTGTTACCGGTGATGCTGACCTTGATAAGAAGTTTGCGTCCGAGGCTGCAAAGGCAGGTCTTAAGAATCTTAAGGGACACAGAAGCGTTGGCGGTATGCGTGCTTCTATTTACAATGCTATGCCTATCGAAGGCGTAGAAAAGCTTGTTGAGTTCATGAAGGACTTTGCGGCTAACAATCCTAAGAAATAAGGTACATTAAAATGAATATTAAACTTATGAATAAAATTGCCAAGGTCGGCACTGATGTTTTCGGCGCAGGCTACACTGTATCTGATGCAGTTGAAGCTCCCGATGCCATCATGGTGCGCTCGGCAAAACTCCACGATATGCCCATCAACAAAGAACTTCTCGCTATTGCACGTTGCGGTGCGGGCGTAAACAATATTCCTGTTGAAAAGTGCGCAGAGGAGGGCGTTGTAGTATTCAATACCCCCGGCGCAAACGCTAATGCAGTTAAGGAGCTTGCACTTTGTGCGCTTCTTCTCGCTTCGCGTGATGTTATCGGCGGTATCAAGTGGGCACTCACCATTGAGGATAAGGAAAATATCGCTAAAGAGGTTGAGGCTGGCAAGGGTGCTTTTGCTGGTAACGAGCTTTCAGGCAAGACTATCGGCGTTATCGGCCTCGGCGCTATCGGCGGTATGGTTGCAAATGCAGCTAAGTCGCTTGGCATGAAGGTTGTTGGCTATGACCCATTCCTTTCTGTAATGGGTGCGCTTCACCTTTCCAGAGACGTTAAACTCGTAGACAGCTATGAGGAGATCTTCAAGTCCTGCGACTTCATTTCTCTCCATGTTCCTGCAACCAAGGACACAAAGGGCTTTATCAACGAGAAGGCTTTCTCTGTTATGAGGGACGGCGTTAAGATTATCAACCTCGCACGTGCAGAGCTTGTTAATCCCGACGATATGAAGGCTGCAATTGATAGCGGCAAGGTTGCAAAGTATGTTGTAGACTTCCCCTCGACAGAGCTTATCGGCTATAACAACGTTATCTCCATTCCTCACCTCGGTGCTTCCACCGCAGAGAGCGAAGATAACTGTGCAGTTATGGCTGCTCACGAGCTTGTTGACTTCCTTGAAAACGGCAATATTGTAAATTCTGTTAACTTCCCGACAGTTACCGTTCCAAAGTCCGGCGGTACAAGAATTTGTATCACACACAAGAACGTTCCTAACATTCTCGCACAGATTACCGCAGTTCTCGGTGAGGAGCATATCAATATCGAGAACATGGGTAATGGCTCCAAGGGCGAATATGCATACACTATCGTTGATACAGGTAGTGCAATCCCCGCAGAAACTACCGATAAATTCAACGCAATCGCTGATATTATCCGTGTAAGAGTTATTCACTAATTAAAAATTCCGCCCAAAAGGGCGGAATTTTTTTAAAGAAATATGTAAATAAAACTTGACATTTGAAAAAAGATCTGCTATACTATGGATGTAAATAAAACTTTACATTCAGGAGGTAACTATGAACAACAAAGAAATTCTTGAGAAAGTCAAGAGCAAAAAGGTGTATGTGGGAGAAATGGAAAAAGCAAAGATACCCAAGGCATGCTGGATAGGCAACGCCGTCGCTTGTGTGCTTGCGGTGGTGCTTATGATTATCGAGGGCTTTCAAGGACACTACACAGGGCTTTATGCACTCGGTGCAGTGTGCTACACTTGGGCGAGCGTCTTCTATTTCGGACAGTTTTTTATTGCCAAACGTCCGCTCGGAGTTCTTATTGGCGCAGTGCTTCACGGTATTGCGGCTGCGGTCATGATAACGTTTTATATTCTTTACAGTATAGGAGCAGTATAATGAATAGCGACATTGTATTACATAATAAGCTTAAAGAGTATCGCCAAGCGAAAAAACTTTCGCAAGATGAGCTTGCGAAAAACGTAGGCACTACCAGACAGACTATTATCGCAATAGAAAAGAACCAGTTTAACCCATCGGCCAAGCTCGCTTTGCTTCTTTGCATAGCCCTTGATGCTGACTTTGAAGACTTGTTTTATTTTTAATAAAAAACCGCAAGGTTCACTCCTTGCGGTTTTTTATATAACAAGTTGACACAAGGGCAGTTTTGTGTTAAAATATAATGCTAAAGTATATTGGATAGCTATGCGATAAAGGAGGGATAGACGTGGTTGAGATTACAGATGTGCTTGCGCATAGCCGCGCTGAAAAAGCAGGCATACGCGCAGGTGATATACTTGTTTCACTTAATGGCAATGCTATTACAGACGTGCTTGATTACCGTTTCTATCTTGCCGATACGCACATAGATGTTGAGCTGCGACGTGGCGAAGATACGTTCACTGTTTCTATTGATAAGGGCGAGTATGATGATATAGGGCTTGACTTTGCCACTCCTCTTATGGATAAGAAGCAGCGCTGTGAAAACAAGTGCATCTTTTGCTTTATTGATCAGCTTCCGAGGGGGCTTCGCGAGTCGCTTTATTTCAAAGATGACGATTCACGTCTTTCATTTCTTCACGGCAATTATATTACTCTCACCAACCTTGATGAAAATGATGTCGACCGTATTATAAATATGCACATCACGCCTATTAACGTGTCTGTTCATACAACCAATCCTGAATTACGCATTGCGATGATGAAGAACAAACACGCAGGCAAGGTGCTGTCATATCTTGACAAGTTCAAAAATGGTGGCACTCACATGCGCGGACAGATTGTTCTTTGCAAGGGCGTAAATGATGGGGAAGAGCTGATGCGTACCATGCGTGACCTTGAAGCGCTTTATCCGGCAATGGATTCGGTTTCTATAGTTCCGGCAGGGCTTACAAAGTTCCGTGACGGCTTGTATCCGCTTGAGGCATATACAAAAGAGGAGTGCCGAGAGGTTATATCAATGGTTACTTCTTTTGGCGACGAGTGCAAAAAGAAATACGGCACACGCCTGTTTTATCCTGCAGATGAGCTTTATATAAAGGGCGGTCTTCCGCTTCCTGATGCGGAGTTCTATGAGGATTTTACTCAGATAGAAAACGGGGTTGGAATGATAGCGTCTCTTGCCGAAGAGTTTGGAGCAGAGCTTGCGTTTTTGCCTGATTACATCGAGGCGCTGGGGGATACCCAGCGAACTGTTTCGGTTGCAACCGGAGCCGCGGCATATGAATTTATAAAGCGTCTTTGTGATAAACTAAATGAACTTTGCAACTCACTTAAGGTAAATGTTTATAAAATTAACAATAACTTTTTTGGTGAGCAGATAACTGTTTCAGGCTTGCTCACGGGAAAGGATATATATGAGCAGCTTTGCGGCAAGGAGCTTGGTGATGCACTGATTCTCCCTGCAAATACGCTTCGCAGCGAGGGCGACCTCTTCCTTTGCGGAATGTCTAAAGAAGAGCTTGCGGATAAACTAAGTGTAAGCGTCGATTTTTCTACTGATGAAGGATGCGATTTTGTTTCTAAAATTTTTGGTGTAAACCCATTTTAGGAGAATGGTTATGAAAAAACTTTTGATAACATATCTTGCACTTTGCGTTGTGCTTAGTGCTTGTGGAAATACCCCTGTAGAAACTACCGAGCCTGTTGTTACAACTACAGAAAAAGTTGTTACTGTACCGTTTGCTACTACAGCGCCTGAAGAAACTACAACAGAGGAGATTGAAACTACAGAGATTACCACCGAGGTTACAGTTCCGTCGGTTGTACCGGAGGGCGAAGAGTACACTATCATCAGACAAAACCCGAAATTCGGTGACAATGTTGTTGTAGAATATGATGTGTTGGCACTTGGCGATACTGATATTGACGGACTTATTATAGCCGAGGCTGAAATCGCGCTTTCAAGTTGCATCCCAAACATTTCGTCTGTGTCAATAGACGGTGGAAGTGCTGATTATTATTCCGAAGCCGAAAGCGTATATGTAGGCGACGGCATTATCTCGGCAGTGTTTAAAGGTGAATACGCGGTGTCATACAAGGGTGCTGCGTCGGAAAGCCGTGGCATAGCATTTTATACCGTCAATATAGATAAAGAGAGCGGCAAGATCCTGCATGGAAAAGACATCGTCAGCGACTTTGCCAAACTTAGTGATGCATTTGCGGCAGGAAAGTTTACGGCGCAGGGGGATGAGCCGTATGCATCCGATCTCTCACAGTACCGTACAGATTATGATATTTATCCGTATCTGTCGTTTGATGAGGATAATCTGTATCTCTATATTTTTGAGAGCGGTGTAAATGAATTTTATACTACTTATTCTATCTCGCTTGAGGATGCAAGCGAGTTTTTGGTTGATAATTCGGAAGCAGTTGAAACAACTGCGATTACAGAAGAAACGGAGGGCTAAAGAATGGCTAAACCCGTTATTGCAATAGTGGGCAGACCTAATGTAGGAAAGAGCACACTTTTCAATAAACTCATCGGTGAGCGTAGAGCCATCGTTGAGGACACTCCCGGCGTTACCCGTGACCGTATTTACGGAGAGGGCGAGTGGTGCGGCAAGGAGTTTGTTGTTATTGATACAGGCGGTATCGAACCCAAAACTGATGATATTATATTAAAGCAGATGCGTACTCAGGCTCAGATCGCTATTGATACGGCAGATGTCATAATTTTTATGTGTGACATCCGCGCAGGGCTTGTGGCCGATGACCGTGATATTGCCGTTATGCTTAAAAAGAGCGGTAAACCGGTGGTACTTGCTGTTAATAAGATAGACCGTGTTGGCGACGTTCCGTTTGAGTTCTATGAGTTTTATGAACTCGGCTTTGATAAAGATCCTATCGCGCTTTCTTCAATTCACGGTAGTGGTTCGGGTGACTTGCTTGATGCTGTGTTTGCCGAACTTCCCGATGATATCGACACCGAAGAAGAGGACGATACAATCAAGGTTGCTGTAATAGGCAAGCCCAATGCAGGTAAATCTTCTATAATTAATAGAATACTCGGCGAAGAGCGTCTTATCGTTTCCAATATTGCCGGTACAACCCGTGACGCTATCGACACAAAGGTAGAGTGCGAGTGGGGCAAGTATACCTTTATTGATACCGCTGGTATTCGCCGCAAGTCAAAGGTTGAAGAAGTTATAGAAAAGTACAGCGTGCTTCGCGCGCATACTGCTGTTGAACGTGCCGATGTATGCTTGATAATGATTGATGCAAATGAGGGCATCACCGAGCAGGACGAGCATATCGCGGGCATTGCACACGAGGCTGGCAAAGCTTGCATCGTGGTTGTAAACAAGTGGGATCTTATCGAAAAGGATAATGATACATTCAACGAGTTTACGAAAAAAATCTACAACTCGCTTTCGTTTATGACATATGCGCCCATTTTGTTTGTAAGTGCGCTTACAGGTCAGCGTGTGCAGAAACTGTTTGAAACGATAAACTATGTAAATGAGCAAGCTAAACTTCGTATATCAACAGGTATGCTCAATGATATGCTTAATGATGCGACTGCGAGAGTACAGCCCCCGTCAGATAAGGGCAAGCATCTTAAGATATATTATATGACACAGGCGAGCGTCGCACCTCCGACATTTGTAATATTTGCAAACAGCATAGAGCTTTTCCATTTCTCTTATCAGAGATATCTTGAAAACTGCATCCGCGATACTTTTGGGTTCCGTGGAACGCCAATTAAAATCATCATCCGTGAACGCGGAGACAAATAATCATATTCCAGGAGACAAAAATGTTTGTCGATCATGTTAAAATTTATGTAAGAGCCGGCGACGGCGGCGATGGAAAGGTATCTTTCCGTCGTGAAAAATATGTTGCTGCAGGCGGTCCTGACGGTGGTGATGGCGGCCGTGGCGGCAATATCGTGCTCAGCATTCACGAGGGCACAAACACATTGCTTGCGTTCCGTTATAAGCGAAAATTTGTTGCAGAAAACGGCGGTGGCGGCGAAGCTTGCAAGCGACATGGCGCCAATGGCGAGGATGTTATAATCAGCATCCCAAACGGTACCATTGTTCGTGATGCCGCAAGTGGCAAGATCATTAAGGATATGTCAAATTGCGAGCCATACATTCTTTGTAAAGGCGGCAGAGGCGGTTGGGGAAACCGTCATTTTGCAACACCTACACGCCAGATACCGCGCTTTGCTAAAGGCGGTACCAAGGGCGAGGAAAAGGAAGTAATTCTTGAGCTTAAAATGCTCGCGGACGTAGGACTTGTAGGATTTCCCAATGTAGGAAAATCTTCGCTCATCTCACGTATAAGCGCGGCAAAGCCAAAGATTGCAAACTATCATTTTACTACGCTTTCGCCAAGCCTTGGCGTAGTTTCCACAGGTGAGGGCAAGGGTTTCGTTTGCGCGGATATTCCCGGCCTTATCGAGGGTGCTTCGGATGGACTTGGACTTGGACACGAATTTCTTCGTCATGTTGACCGCTGCAGACTTCTTTTGCACGTTGTCGATGTTTCTGGAATAGAGGGCAGAGATCCTATAGAGGATATCAAGACCATTGATGCAGAGCTTGCTCAATACAGCGAGGATCTTGCTGGCAGGCCTCAGATAATTGTTGCAAATAAGCACGATATGATAGATGCAGGAAACACCGATGTTGCGGCGTTTGAAAAGTTTGTTGCGGAAAGCGGCAGAAAACTTATTTATATCAGTGCTATAAGCGGTGAGAATCTGGATAAGCTTGTTCGCATGACTGCTGATGCACTTGAGGAGCTTCCTCCGCTCACTATATATGAGCCTGAGTATGTGGCAGAAGAAATTGAGATTCCTACAGGTGAGCGTGTAACAGAGATTCGCCGTGAGAATGATACATTCTTTGTCGAGGGCGAGTGGCTGTACAACCTCATGGGACAGATCAATACTGATGATTATGAATCACTTTCGTTCTTCTCGCGCGTGCTTCAAAAAGCTGGCGTTATCGAAATGCTTGAGGAAAAGGGCTGTACAGATGGGCATACCGTCAATATTTACGGCTTTGAGTTTGACTTTGTGAAATAATTGAATAATAATCAGAAAAAACGCAAAGACTATGACATTACTTTTATGGAGGTCATAGCTTTTGCGTTTTTTTAAAATCTTTTCATTTTTAGTTGTCGTGTCGGTGCTTTTATATCTTGTGTCGTTTGCTGCAGATGATAGTGTGTATAACGATGTTGTCAGACTCCATGTTATAGCTAATTCTGACAGTGAGACCGACCAAGCCATCAAAATCGAGGTGCGTGATATCGTACTGACCAATTATAGCAGCGCATTGTCGGCGTATACCAATCGCGATGAAGCGCTCGCTGCCGCACAATCCATGCTTTCAGCCATAGAAAATGAGGTTAATGCGTATCTAAGCACAAGAACAGATTATACATGTACCGTCACAATAGAGGATAGCTATTTCCCGACTAAAACATATGGCGAGTATAGCTTGCCACGAGGCAATTACACCGCACTTTGTATACGGCTCGGCAAGGCTGAGGGGAAAAATTTCTGGTGCGTATTGTTTCCGCCACTTTGCCTTGGCGCAAGCACTGCTGAGAGCGGGGAAGAATTGTTTATAAGTCACGGACTTGACAAAGATGAATACGAGCTTATGAAAAATAAAAAGCCGGTCTATAAGCTGAAATTCCGCTTCTTAGAACTGTTCAGATAAATTAAAGTTTATGATAGCAAATTGGAAATCACAAACCGTAGGGCGGGGGCTTGCTCCCGCCGCCTGTACAACATCTACTGGAGGTTTACGGCGGGAGATAAACCCCCGCCCTACAATGTTAGCGCGTCGTCATTACTCACATAAACATTTATTTAATTCACTTGCACTTGACACAACATCTATCATAATGCTATTATAAAATCAACTAATATACTTGGAGGAGAGCATGAAAAATTTACGCGTTTTGTTTCTTGTAATATTACTTATTATAGCAACATTCACATTCTCCATCTGTGCCGATGCTACAGTTGTTGAATCTGAAACTAAAGTTGTAATGACTATCGGACAAAATGTTGGTTATGTAAACGGAGAACCAAGCTTGCTTGATGCCAAGCCAATAATTCGTAATGATCGAGCAATGCTTCCTGTACGTTTTGTTGCCGAGGCGCTCGGTGCAACTGTAAAATGGAACAGTGATACTTCTACAGCTGTACTTTTCACTGATGATGTTATAATAAGCATCACCATAGGTGCCACTGCGGCGGTTGTAAACGGTGAGAGCATCACGCTTGACTCTCCTGCATTTATCGAAAATAATCGTACATATCTCCCGGTGCGCTTTGTTGCTGAAAGCCTTGGTGCAACCGTTACATGGGATGGTGTATCCTCTACCGCGACAATAACAAAGCCTGTTGCTGAAGAAACAGAGCTTTCTGCTGAATATTTAGGCATCGGCTACACCGTAAGCGAATATTCAACTCTTGGCGGAGAAATAGCATACTATACTGTGCGACTTTCAAACGGTCAGATTTTCCGATATGATAAAGATGCCAGAACTGATGCTCCGGCGGTGAACGACATGGTCTTTTTTGCTGATGTTAATTTCGATGGTATTAATGATTTGTGTATCAAACTCGGAAATTTCGGTGCGCAAGGGGCTGTGACATGCCGTTGTTATCTTGGAAATTCTAACGGCAGATATACTCTGTGTGAAAGTTTTGAGCTGATAAGCAATCCCGCTGTTGATGAAGTAAACAAGCAGATATTGGGAACAAGTCGCGAGAACGCAGCTCAGCATTGGTATTTTAAGTATACTTTTAACGGCGAAAGCTTTGTCAAGAACGCTTCGCTTCTTCTCACAGTGGCAGATGATACAGTTGAATTGGATGGTGCAACATATTCAATAGCCGACGGTTCGCCAGACCGTTCACGTTTTATAGGCGATGAGAGTGAGTGGGATCTTATAAATGGCGAAAAGTGGTCAAGAATTATCGGTACTTATGAGGAAAAAACTGAATACCTGACCAAGGAAACACCCTATTATCTTGCCGCAAAGACACCAATGGACGCAGAATTTCCGTATAATGAGATGTCATATCACTTTACCGATGACGGCGGCATTGTAAGAAAAGCATACTTGTTTGACGCGTCAATAGGTGCTGTTAATTGTGAATACCACTTTGACAGCGAAGGAACTCTAAAAGCCAAGTATACTTATGACAGTAAAGGAACGCTTATCCGCACGGAAACTCCGGAAGATCCTGTGCCGAAAAATGATAATGCTACATACACATATTATGATGACGGCACCGTTAAAAGCGAGCTTTTTAGTGCTGAAGGCATAAACCTTGAAAATATGAGTAAGTCATATGGATATTCTCTTACAGAGTATTTGCCAGACGGCAGAATCATCAAGCTTTCCGTGGGAACTTCTGAAGAACTCGGCAAAGACATATTCTATTATAAATTTGATCAGTATACATATGATGAAAACGGGGCGCTTGCAGAGATCAAGTGTATTCAGCACAATGATGAAACAAATGAATTTGATTTTGCCTACGGCGTGAGTATTTACAGGTCCGAAGACGGAAAAACACGTATGGACTATTATTATGAAGGCGAAGAAATAGGGTGCATTATGCTTATCGAATATGATGATTTCGGCAATATGAAATATTGCTGGACGCTTTCGGGAACATATTATACTAGACCGCCGTTTTTCAATGATGAGCTGTCATATAATTTCGGTGTATGGGATTTGAAATATGATGAATACGGCAGGATGATTTCAGCGGATTGCATAACATTTGCAAATAAATCCTTCAACTACACATATGCCGACTGTACAAAAGAGCAGGCAGAACTCTATAACAAAGTAAAAGACATATGGTAAAAATCAAAAAGACCTCGAAAGAGGTCTTTTTGATTTTTCTATTGAAATGTACTTGAAAATATTATACAATATATAAAGAATTTAAGCTTGGAGGACATAATGGAAAAATCTAAGGTTTATTATACATCTATGCGTGCAAAGGTTGGCGACAGCCTGCTTGATAAGCTTACAAGACTTATTAAAAAAGCGGGTATAGGTAATATCGACTTTGACGGCAAATACGTAGCGGTAAAAATCCACTTTGGCGAACCAGGCAATCTTGCGTATCTTCGCCCAAACTATGCTAAAACCGTTTGTGATTATATAAAAACACTTGGAGGCAAGCCTTTCTTGACCGATTGTAACACGCTATATGTTGGCGGCAGAAAGAACGCACTTGACCACCTTGACAGCGCGTATGCAAATGGATATAACCCATTTCAGACTGGTGTACATACAATCATTGCTGACGGAATCAAAGGCACCGATGAAGTTCTAATTCCTGTTGAGGGTGGCACATATGTCAAAGAGGCTAAGATAGGCAGAGCTCTTATGGATGCTGATATTATTATCTCTATGAACCATTTTAAGGGGCATGAGTGTGCAGGCTTTGGCGGCGCGCTAAAGAACCTTGGCATGGGTGGTGGAAGCCGTGCCGGTAAAATGGAGATGCACAGTGCAGGAAAGCCCTTTGTAACTCCCGATGCTTGCATTGGCTGTGGCGCGTGCGCACGCGTTTGTGCACATGATGCTCCCGTTATTGAAAATGGAAAAGCGTATATCGACCATGATAAATGTGTAGGCTGTGGTCGTTGCATCGGCGTTTGTCCTAAGGATGCTGTAGAAGCTTCGATGGATGAAAAAGGTGAGATACTTAATGCAAAGATAGCAGAGTACACACAGGCTGTTATAAACGGAAGACCTCAGTTCCACATCAGCCTTGTTATAGATGTATCCCCTAACTGTGATTGCCATGGCGAAAATGACGTTCCGATTGTTCCTGATATTGGTATGTTTGCATCATTCGACCCGGTCGCACTTGATACCGCTTGTGCTGATGCGGTTCTCAATGCGCCTATTATGGCAGGCTCGATTCTCGACGAGGTAGAGCATATCCACGGCGATCACTTCACTGATGTTGCCCCCTCCACTGCGTGGAAAACTCAGCTTGTTCATGCGGAAAAAATCGGTATTGGCTCAATGCAGTATGAGCTTATTGAGGTTAAATAATGATAGAGTATGAATTGCGGCGCTCTTCGCGCCGCACTCTTTCTTTAGAGGTGAATCGCGAGGCAAAACTTGTGGTTCATGCCCCACGTAGCATGCCGCTTGCACAGATAGAGAGTTTTATTGCATCTCACCTTTCATGGATAACTAAGAGTCAAGAAAAAGCCAAAGCGCGTATGCTTCCCGAGCCCTCGGAAAGTGAAATTGCATCACTCAAAGAAAAAGCCCGCGCTATACTCACCGAGAAAACTGAGTATTACGCGGCACTTATGGGCGTGACATATTCTCATATCGGAATAAGCAGTGCAAAAACGCGTTTTGGTTCGTGCTCGAAAAAGGGAAGTATAAACTATTCATGGCGCCTGATGCTTTTTCCTGAGGCGGCATGGGATTATGTTGTAGTCCATGAACTTTGTCACCTTACTCACTTTGATCATTCAAAATCCTTTTGGCAAACGGTTGCAAAGTATCTCCCCGATTATAAAGAAAGACAAAAATTACTGAAATAAATGTTTATGGTATTATCTCTCATCGTCACTGCGTGACACCTTTCACCAAGGGAAGGCAAAAGAATGTTTATCGTATAAGGCTTCCCTCGGGGGACAAAACACCGGCTTTTTGCCGGTGTTTTGTCATTTTTATATTTATTCAATCACTGCGTCAAAGTATGTGCATCCCTCTGCGGTTTTTCGGTCGATTGTTATGCATAGCAACCAACCGTAAAGTGCGTCAGAATCTTCCTCTTTTTTGTCAATATAGAAAGTTATATTTGGCTTTGATATATGCGTTGTGTTGAAAACATAGTTACCTTTGCCGGCTGTCACTGTATGCGCAACAAGAACAATGTTGTCCTCAAAAAACTCATCAGTATAGTTTGCCGCTATATCGTTAAATTCGAGCAAGTCAAGGTTATGTGAGAATTGAAAATCGCTGAACTTTTCTTTAAAAGCCGTGATATCGTCTACACTCTCAAACTTGTGGAATAGCAGATGTTCCTCGCCGTCAAGGCCATGTTTATCGGTGTTTATAGCATCGGAGTATATGGCGTAGTTTTCGGTGATTCCTACAAAAGCAAGCGTAGATGTGATACTGTATGAGCTTTCGGGAGTGTATACCTCTCCACTACTTGAAACATCTTCTGTAGAAACTTGTGGTTCGTTGTCGAGTATGTAGTCAGTATATGCAGCAATTCTGATGTCATATTCATCAAACAGAATACCCTGATGCGCTGTATCGTTCGCTTCTCCCATTTCACGTATGCTAACTTCTCTTGACATATCAAAACCAATCGAAGTGAATTCAAACTCACCGCTTCTGCTCGAAGGAACATATATTGCCAATACCACCCTGTCCTTGAAGAAGTCTTTGTCATATTTTTCTGTTACTTCATCAAATGTTTTGTATCCGATTGGTGCTGAAGAGAAGCTCATGTCAGCATATGTTTCTTTGAAAGTGGCTATATCTTCTACACTGTCAAATATATGTACGGGAAGATGATGTTCTTCGTCAGTTCCAAGCATATCGCTGTTTATTGCCGATGTGAAGATAGCAGGGTTAGCAGTTTCGCCTGTATATGCAAAAGTATGCTCAACCGGGTAAACGCCTTTTTCTTTAGGATCGGTCAAAAAGCATACCGCCACCGCCACAGAGGTGACTATTGCCGCCACAATAAGCCAAAATGCCGGCTTTTTGTAGTTCAGGACTCTCTTTATTCTTTGCTTTACCCCCACTTCGCCGAAAGCAAGCGGGCACGCGGAAATCATTTTGCGCGGTATGCTGCAGCTAAGCAGAGCGGTGGAATATGCTTTTTTATCATCAGCATCCATATTTTTTATTACTCTCTCGTCACACGCAAGCTCAATGTCGCGGCAAAACAGGATATATGCTACCCAAATCACAGGGTTGAACCAATATACCGCAAGCAGTGCAAAGCCCAATGGTTTCCAAAGGTGGTCAAGGCGATTCAGATGTGCCTGCTCATGCAAAATAACGTATTCCGCAGTAGTTTTATCCATAGAAGACGGAATGAAAATCTGAGGATTAAAAACACCAAGTATAAACGGTGTGGAAACATTGTCACAGATGAAAATGTTTTCATCAATTTCTATTGATGCTTTAGTCCTTTTTTCAACGATAAGATAACTGATTATTGCATATAAAAACATAGCTATCATACCGCATAGCCAAATATGTTCGAGATAAAAATGAGGGGCATTGTTTTTTACCAGAGTATCGTATTCTTCTACGGCAATTTCTGCCCCGAAATTGTTAATATACGATATTTGCGGAAAGATAAGCGCATTTGTGTCGATATAAACAGGTCCAATATCTACAGTCTCGTATCGGCTGTCCGGTATAAGACTTAATACGCTCTCTATCGAGAATGGACATATTAGCCTTATCGCCACAAGTCCCCACAAAAGGCACATGAGAGCCTTAGGCGCTTTTTTAAACACCAAGCGTAGTATTATCACCGCAAGCACGATGTAGCTTGCAGTAATGCTCATATTATACAGCTTTATAAATACAGCACTCATCTTGCTCACCCCTTGTATTTTTCTATCATACGGGTAAGTTCGTCAATTTCCTCTTTTGAAAGTTCATTCCTGTGCGTAAAAGCGGCAAGAAAAGCGGGCAGAGAACCGCCAAAGGTTTCGTCGACAAATTTTTTACTCTGCCGCGCATAAAATTCTTCACGCGAAATGAGCGAAGTGACAGTTCCCTTATTATTCTGAAAAATACCTTTTTCACAAAGCCTTTTTAAAACAGTGTAGGTTGTGGTCTTTTTCCAGTTGAATTCTGACTCGCAAAGCTTTACAAGCTCTAAGGTGCTTACCGGCTCTCTTTGCCATACAATGTCTGCAAAACGTGACTCAACAACTCCCATTTGCAATTCACTCATAATTTTTCTCCTATTCTACACGTTGTAGTCTATAATCATTCTACATAATGTAGAACAACTTGTCAATAGGTAAAATAAAAACAGTCTGAAAATCAGACTGTTTTTTGATATGCAATTCTGGGAGTGCCGTCGTGCAGCATATATATTGTGCCGCATTTTGTAAATCCGTTGCGCTCGATAGCTTTTTGCATGGGATAGTTGTCGTTGTGTGTATCAACACGCAGATTGGTTGTGATCTTTTCGCAAAACTCAACGCATCTGTCAAATAATCTTTTGACAGTTCCGTCTGTTGCAACACGGTGAATTGTGCCGTAGGGGAGGTCATTTAGCCATGCACCTTCAATTTTTGCGTAGGTTGGTTCTGTTCTTTGCATGAACATAAATACTCCGTGGATTTCGGAATCATCTACAATCACATAGCTTTCCCCACGCTCAATGTCCTCTTCGATCAGAGCGCGCACAGGATAGCCGTCACCCCATTGCGTAGGGTTGCCGCTTTTTGCCATAAAGTCTCGCGCAATGTCGTATATCTCCATTACGCGGTCCAGGTCATTGGTGGTAGTTTTTCTTATTGTAAGCATATTATTCAATGGTAAACAGCGCATCAGTGTCAATTTCGCTAAGATCACTTCGGCTGTCATAAAGCTCCATTTGATAGATTGTTTTGCCGTTCAAAATTTTCTTTGCAGAAAGTATTGCGGCAGATTCAAAGGCGAAGATGTATTCTTCACTTATACCATTTTCACAGGTGAAACTAAAGTTGAAAAGATTATCGCCGGTTATGCGCGCTTGCGTAAATGAGAGGGAATATGTTGTAATGCCACCGCCATAGGCAATGTTTTCGCCGCATTCAACTGCGCGTATCATTTCAACAAGTTCGCTCAGTGGCATAATGCCGCAGCGTTCCTTGAAAGTGGTACCGATTTTTGAAGTATCAGTCACAGAAGAGTTGCTCGCATTGTCAGTTATCGTTATAACATCGTTTTTGCATATCGCTGTTGTCAGAATTACTTCATCGCGAGATGTCTGCACCCACCAGTCATTGCCTTTTTTGATGGCAATATAG
Source organism: Clostridia bacterium (assembly GCA_017399305.1). GTDB lineage: Bacteria > Bacillota > Clostridia > Oscillospirales > CAG-272 > UMGS902. Next base: position 13,303 of record JAFQDK010000002.1, on the reverse strand, counting down.
TCTGTTGAGTTTTTATTATCTTCCGAACTTAAAGTTATATTATAGTTGAGATAGTATTCGCTTGGGATAGGCATGTCCGCAAGTGCGATTGCATATTCACCTGCCGGAAGCGCCTTATAAACAGCTTCTGACTCAAGCGGCGCAATATTTTCTGCATTTGAAGGGGGAATAGTTTCGCCGGTAAAATGATTGCTTATGAATCCCGGCAATTTTATTACGCCTATCATATACATACAAACCAAGGCGATAGCCGCAAAAATAAGTACCGCAACTACAAGTATAATTATACCTCTTGTACTGTAGAAAGTTGTTTCTCCAATAGGCTTGTTTTGCTTACTTTTCACTCTTGTTATCCTCTTTTTCGGCAGCGGAAGGCGAATCGCCCATTTCTTCAAACTGAACAAAGGCGTTTCTGCCGTATTTAGGAGTAGGTATGCCAACATCGTCAAAAGTTTCTACAGGCGGTGCTACTCCGTCATCTTCATTGTAAACACCGGAGTGGCTGCGCCATTTTGGATTGCTGAGGATGCGGAACAGCAAAATGAAAATCACAAGTGTGACTATCAGTATAATAACACCGCCGATCCATACATCGCGTGTAAGCATTACTGAAGCTATTCCGAGGATAGCACAAAGCGCATAGAGGATACGCACACTTTGCTTCTGACCGAATCCCATGTCAATAAGTCTGTGATGCAGATGACCGCGGTCAGGTGCAAAGGGGCTCTTGCCGTGAAGAAGTCTGCGAAAGATTGCAAAAGCAGTGTCAGCAAGCGGCAGACCGAAAATAGATAGCGGAACGAAGAAGGCAAGCACCATGTCTGCTTTGAATACACCTACTACAGAAAGAATAGAAAGTGTATATCCAAGGAATAGCGCTCCTGTGTCGCCCATGAAAATTTTTGCAGGATTTGCATTGAAAGGGAAGAATCCAAGACAGCATCCGATGAGTATAGCTGTGATAAGGCAGTGAGCGGAACTGCTACCTGAAAGCAGCATTACAAGGAAGAGCGAAACAGAACTGATAGCAGATACGCCGCATGCGAGACCGTCAAGACCGTCAATGAAGTTAACAGCGTTTGTAAGACCAACGATCCAGATAACAGTTATCGGTACAGCCCATCCTCCAAAGAGTACGTATTCTCCTCCTATGCCGATGAAATTAATCGTGATACCTTGTGATACGGCAAAAAGTGCCACGATAATTTGCACAGCAAGCTTCAAAAAAGCATTGAGGCGATAGATATCGTCAAGAATTCCAAGTAAAACCAGAGCGGCCCCTCCGACAAGTATTGTCAGAAGATCGCGGTCAATTGGGCAAAAACAGAGAGTTGCAATCAAGAATGCAAGGAATATTGCAAGACCACCGATACGCGGTACGGGTCTGTGATGCATTCTGCGATTGTCCGTGGGGATATCAATAGCCTTGATCTTTATTGCCAGAACACGCACGACAGGTGTCAGCGCAAAGGCAAGCAGCCCCGCGCAAATAACCGCGCACAGGCTGTAAATAAACTCAGTCATGGTTATTTCTCCTTAGATAGCCGTGAAGCCTACCTTGCGCTTAACTTTGGAAAGTGTTTTGCGCGCATAATAGGATGCTTCAGCAGCACCGTTTTTCATTACTTCTTCGAGATATGCTTTGTCGGCCACAAGACGTGCAAACTCCTCACGAACGGGTGCGAGACCGTCAGCACATGCTTCGCCTACGGCAAGTTTAAAGTCGCCGTAGCCCTTACCGTCAAATTCTCTTTCGATTTCTTCAAATGTTTTGCCTGTAAAGCAGGAATAGATAGTCATAAGGTTGTTGATTCCGTCTTTACCTTCAGCAAATTTAACGCAAGTGTCAGAGTCTGTTACCGCTCTCTTGAATTTGCGCATAACGTCGTCCTTTGGGTCAAGGATGTAGACAACAGCGTTTGTGTTTTCGTCAGATTTTGACATCTTCTTTGCGGGCTCTGCAAGTGACATGATTTTTGCACCGTTTTTAGCCATATATCCGTCGGGAACAACAAATGTATCGCCGTAAATACCGTTAAAACGTTCTGCGATGTCACGTGCAAGTTCAAGGTGCTGCTTCTGGTCAACGCCTACAGGAACGAGGTCGGTCTGATAGAGCAGAATGTCCGCCGCCATGAGTGTTGGATATGTGAAAAGACCTGCATTTACATTATCAGAATGCTTTGCACTCTTATCTTTGAACTGAGTCATACGCGACAGTTCACCAAACATTGTGTAGCAGTCAAGAATCCAGCCAAGCTCTGCATGTCCCGAAACGTGTGACTGCACATAAAGTGTATTCTTTTTTGGGTCAAGACCGCAGGCAATATAAAGCGCAAGTGTCTCATACGTGCGGCGACGAAGCTCGGCGGGTACCTGACGAACAGTGATAGCGTGCATATCTACAACGCAGTAGAAACACTTGTAAAGGTCAGAAAATTCCGAAAAATTACGGATAGCGCCGAGATAATTGCCAATTGTCAGGTTTCCTGAGGGCTGTACGCCGGAGAAAACCACTTTCTTATCGTCTAACATTTTTTAGTTACCTTTCAGTTGTTTGCAAGATATTCTTTTGCATATTCGCCGAGAATCTTCACACCGCGTCTGATATCATCATCGGAAGGTGTGGAGTAATTCAGGCGGAATGAAGAGGAGCTTCCGTTTTCATTGGAAAGAAATGTAGCGCCTGGTACAGCAACAACTTTGCGGCTTGAAAGCCCTTTGATAAAGTCGGCGCTGTCAAGTCCGCGCGGCAATGTGCACCATATAAAGAGACCTCCGCAAGGACGAGTAAATGTTATTTCGCTTGGGAGTTCCTTTTCAAGGCACTCAAGCATGAGAGAACTCTTTTTACGGTAGATTTCGCGTATCTTCATAATGTGCGCCTCAAGATCACATTCAGTCATGTATTTGTAACACAGCATCTGGAAGAAGATGTTTGTGTGTACGTCTTCGCCCTGTTTTGCTACAACCATCTTTGAGGTAACTTCTGAAGGCGCGACAATATATCCGATACGCATACCGGGTGAAAGTATTTTTGAAAGAGATGAGCAGTAGATGACAATGCCTTCTTCATCCATCGACTTTATTGTAGGTACATCATCGCCACTGAAACGAAGCTCACCGTATGGGTTGTCCTCAAGTATCATAACGCCGTATTGCTTGCAAAGCTCATATACGCGCTTTCTGCGCTCAATCGGTGTGGTGATGCCCATTGGATTCTGGAATGTAGGAATGATGTAAAGCATCTTTACGTTGGCAACAGTCTTTAGTCTTTCTTCCAGAAGTTCCGGAATGATACCGTCATTGTCGCAAGCGACGCCTACTGTTTTTGCACCGTTTGAACGAAAGGAGTTAAGCGCACCAATAAAGCTCGGGTCCTCGCAAAGCACAACATCGCCCTCGTTGCAAAATGTCTTGCAAGCGAGTTCCAGTCCTTGCTGGCCGCCTGAAACCACAATTGTTTCATCAAAGTCGCGACCGATATCGAACTTATCCTTAACGCGCTTCTTTAAGAGGTCACGCAGAGGAGCATATCCCTCGGTGATGTTGTATTGGAGTGCGGCGGTAGAGTTGTTGTCAAATATATCGGCAGCAAGAATTTTTAATTCATTTACAGGGAATGACTCTGGAGAGGGATTACCGCCACCAAAAGAAATAACGGAGGGGTCTGTGAGGTTTTTGAATATCTCACGTATTGCTGACGGCTTTAAGTTCGCCAGTTTGTCAGAAAACTGATAGTTCATTGTTTTAGCCTTCTACGGGAATCTTGAAAATAAGCTTTTTAGAAGCGGTTGCGTGAAGCTTTGCAGAAGGGCGGTGAGCATCTCTTGGCTCAAGGAATGCAAAATGACCGGTCTTGAGGGGGATGAGGGTCATGTCCGCATCTGCTTTTGGTACAGGATAGCTGATATCCTTTTCTTCGTTATACTCTGCATCTTCCATTTCGTCAATGTGAAGATATCCCATGGTTTCATCGCCTTCGATGAGGTACTGAAGGTCGATATACTTCTTGTGTGTTTCCCATTTTGCAACTTCCGGCTCCTTGGGGGTAAATGCGTTTACAACAACGCGAACGCCGTCGGCGATATCGTACTTACCAACTTCAAGAGCATGGATATCGGTTTTTGCAAGGTAGTCGCATACAACAGCGAGCTTTGCATTGTAGGGAATATAGAGTTTAAGGTTTTCAATTCTGTCAACGATCATTTTAATGTCCTCCTGCGGCAAAGCCGCAAAACAAAATTACATACATATTTATTATACTATCATAACCCAAGAAATGCAATATATCATACGTTTTTTCACATAAAAAATCCCCGACTTGTCGGGGATTTCATTTAATTTTCTTCAAGATATTTGTTGATAAGCTTTTCAATCTTTCTGGGGGTGCTTAACAGCGAGCGGTCAATTCTTGTAGGCTGAAGCTCAATTCCTTCGTCTTCAAGTCGCGAGAACAGTTCAATAAAAGCAAGAGAATCAAGAATCTCACTTTCAAGAAGTTCGCAGTCGGGATCATATACAGCTTTGTCTTCGCATATCTCAAACAGAAGTTCTGAAACATTTATTCTTTTCATAGCATCTCCAACGCTTTTCTATCAAGCTTTTTATTGTTTGTTACAGGCATTTTGTCAATTACAGTAACTTTTTTAGGCATCATATATTTTGGCAATGTCTTGTGCAATTCAGACTTGATGAAATCTTCGTCAAGATCTTTTTTGACAACAACAAATGCATAAATACCTTTGATGGTGTCGCCGGACTTTTTAGTGATGACAGCTGCTTCAACCACACCGCTTATTTTAAGCAGATGGCTTTCAATATCTCCGAGTTCAATACGGTATCCCTTGTATTTGATCTGGGAGTCCATACGTCCGTGATAATAAAGCAGACCGTTAGCAATTTCGCCAAGGTCACCAGTTTTATAGCAGTTCTTGCCGTTTTCAACATAGTGACTTTCAAGATCTGCACCAAGGTAACCGCCAAAAACGCTGTTGCCTTTTAGTACGATTTCGCCGTCTTCTATGCATATTTCGGTAGCATGCATGCCTGTCTTGCCTATAGGCAATGACCTTTCATCATCAAGCATATCGCGTGTTACGATTACGGCTGATACTGCCGATGTTGCTTCGGTAGGACCATATGCGTTGATAAGGCAGATATCCGGGAATCTTCTGAAAAGACGTTTTGCCGTCTTTTTCTCGAGAGTTTCTCCGCAAAAATAAATGCATTTAAGCGTAGGACAGTCGGATGCATTAAACTTTTCATCAAGCAGACAAAGCCTTGCAAAAGTTGGCGTGATGACCATATAGTTTATTGCATTTTCCTCTACGAAGTCCGCGATCGGCGCTTTGTCAGCTTCATATGAAACAAGTCTGTGACCGTTGCATAAAGCGTAGTAGAAATCGGCAACACTCAGGTCAAAACAGAACTCTGCCTGATTCATTACGTTTATTTCTTTGAAAGTATCAAGAGGGGAAAACGCGCTTATCCATGTGATAAAACTTTTGAGGTTGCTGTTTGATATCGGTACCCCCTTGGGTATACCGGTAGTGCCGGAAGTGAAGATTATGTAAACAATATCACCGCATGTCGGTTCCTTTTCTTCACCGTCTGCAAATGATTGCAGACCGTCAAGTGATACACAGTCAACATTGTCGATGTTGATGTTTTCGCTGGTGACAACAAGGGTAGCGCCTGCTATATCTGTGATTTTCTTCACGCGCGATTCCGGAGAGTTAAGGTCGAGTGGGATATATGTTCTCCTCGCGAGAATGCATGAGATAATTCCAATAACGGTGTTTATCGTTTTTTTACCGTAGAGAATCACGGGGGAAGAACCTTGTTTTCTGAGAAGAGAAGCATAGTGTGATGCTTTGTCGAAAAGTTCACCGTATGTAAGCTTGTACTCACCTATTTTGTATGCAGGGCGATTTTTATGTTCTTCAAAAGCGTGCTTCAGCAGCTCAAACATTTGTTTCACTCCTGATTTGCTCCTGAGGAATCAGGCTGTAGTCATACATTACTTCTGAGTGATTGTCAAGGATCAACTCCTTGCGGATTTCTTCACCGCTTTCACGGTCAATAACGATACGGTAAACCTGAGATATTCTGTAATACTTTTCGCCCTCTTTGCGGAAATGGTGATTCTCCTCTACGATTTTATATCTGTATGGGAATGGCTTCTCACTGCGAAGCTCACCGCAAAGTTCGCCGTTTTCACACCATACTATAAGCTGAACAGCTTGATCGGTAGTGTTTTTAAAACGGTAATCAACATTATTGTAGCTTACAGAGGTACCGGTGCCAAAGGGAACACGGCGGCGCTCATCGGGGAAGAGCGCATCACTGTGATGGTGAAGTTCTGTGACGGTAAGGGGGCTGTTGAGTACAAGCCAGTGGATCATGTTTGCCATCTGGCAAAGTCCGCCGCCTATACCGGATGAAATACCGCCCTTGAGGATAACAAGACCGTCTTTATATCCATTACGCACGGTTGGTCTTTTTACGGTTTCCCAATATGAAAATGTTTCACCTGGGCGAATTACTATACCGCTGATTTTTTCACAGGCAAGTTCGATGTTTGTTACTTTGTTTTGCTGGAGAACAATATCGACGCCGTGAAGTTTTCTGATGAGAATAGAACTGTGTCCTTTAACAATGTTTGGCAGTTCTTTTTCCTTGTGGTTTTTGGAGATTTTTTCGCTACTGAAAAAGTCTTCAATGTGGCGTTTTAAAATCTCCTTTTTCCATGAAATTTCATAGCAGATGGGATGAAGTTCGCAAAAAAGTTTTCTTGCCATTTTATACCTCTCAAATGCATAATTTAATATATTTTAATACAAAAAATTCCCAATGTCAACAAAAAAATGTATATTTTGCGTTTTATACAAAAAGGTATTGCATAAAAATGCAATACCTTTTTAGATCAAAATTCAATATTTGATTCTACAAATGGGGGGTATCAGTGAGCATTAAAATCTATTCCTGCTTTTCTCGCTTGACTGCACAGGTCTTTTGTTTGCAATTTGTATTCTTTACCATCTTTGATAAAATGAGTTCCGCATTGCCTGAACTCAAAGGATACTTTTTTGCGAATACATTGTTCTCTGATGTCAAGTGCCCAATCATAATCAAACGGTCGCGCGCAATTATCCGACTCTCCACCGACAACTACAAGTTCGATATTATTAAGATACGGTTCAATATGTATTTTTTCAAGCAACGGTTGTGCAGTAATACATTTGTGTTTTATCGGAAGTGATTTAAATAATGACAATCTTTTATCTGCATTTTTTTGAGTTTCAACGGTGCAGCATACAACAACATTATCATATCCGTCGCCCCAATCGTCAGGAATACAATCTTCAAATCTTTCTATACGTTTGGTGAGAAAAAGAAAAGTGCAGTCCTGTCGCTTTTTTATCATATCCCAGCACACTTTAAGCCAAACGTCTGCTTCTTCTATCAGGAAATCTGTTGAAAAACAAAGATAAACTATCCCAGATTTCATTTTGTAGTTTCCACTTTTTAACTGCTCAATAGGCTTGTAAAAATCTTTTGTTTTTACAATGTCGTTCGTGTTAACACCACGTTTTGCATCGCCTTTATGTATATAGCAATGCAGACATCCTTCACTGAATTTTTTACAACCGCGCCATGGATTCCACATAGCCATAGTAAATACTTCTCCAATTTTTTATTTATCAAACTGTTATATTGAAAAATCAATAAAAAATATCCATATTATTCTGGATAGTGTCCTTTAGAATTCCGATAGCTTCGCGCGCCATGTAATGAACGATAAGCGCATCTTTATAGTGTGATGCAACACCGCTTATAGCTCTTCCTGTAACCTTTTCGGCAATTCTTACAGCGCGAAATACGTGAAAGTTGTTTGTCACTATGCCAAACTCGGCATCGTCGCCTATTATATCAAGCGTAAAACGTATGTTTTCGTTTGTACTTGTAGAATTTTCTTCAATAATAAGTCTGTCTCTGCTTATACCGCGCTGTACCAGTTCATTATACATGCACTGCGCTTCAGAGATTGGTTCATCGTTGCCTTTGCCGCCTGACAGAACCGCTATCGTATCGGGATTGTCGATTAAGTATTCTTCTGCAGCATCAATTCTCCAGTAAAGCGGCTTTGAAGGAACACCGTTACGGTTTACTTTGGCACCAAGCACAATGATATAGTCAAGACCTTGTTTGCCTACGGCATCCATTTGAGAAATGACAAATCCTTCAAGCACGCAGAAAATGACAAAAATAATTGATAAGATTATGCAAGCAGTGACAAACATCCATTTTGGTATAGGTAGCTTTCCGTGTTTAAATGTGAGTAGAGAAAAGAGTATACATACAAGTCCTCCGGCACACCATAACCAGAGCAGTGAAAATGTAAATCCAACAAACAAAGATTCTATAAAGTAATAACAAACAAGTATAATTCCTGCGATAAGCCATGCCCATGCTTTTATATTAAGCTTGTTTTTCATGATGCTCTCCTTGGGTAAAAAAATAAGGCAGACTTTTGTCTGCCTCTTTTTTGCAAATATGTTTCTTAGATAGCGCGCTCAACCTTGCCACTGCGGAGACAACGAGAACATACATAAACAGTCTTAGGTGTTCCGTTAACAACAGCCTTCACCTTTCTGATGTTGGGCTTCCAGGTTCTGTTGGTCTTGCGGTTTGAGTGAGAAACATTGTGACCGAAGGTCACACCCTTGTTGCATACGCTGCACTTTGCCATGTGAATTGCACCTCCCAAATAAGCGGTAATTTATATTATTAATATTATTATCTCTACGCGGACACCCGATATTATAGCATAGCGATTTAAAAAAAGCAAGAGGAATTTACAATTTTTTTAAAAAAGTATTTCTTTTATAATTGGTTCCATCTTTTCCCAAAAAGCATCAGCAATAATTTGCATGCCAAGGTCGCTTGGATGATTGAATCTGCCGTGTGTATCTTCTCTTGTCCCGATATCGCCGAGAGAGACCCAAGCGTCGCCATATTTGTCGCAGATCTTCTTTTTTTCTTCATCAAGTTTAGGTCTTACATAAAAACCTTGACCGTGTAAAAACTTTGCTGTAGCGTTTTTGTCAAGAAAACAACGCATTTCTTCATACGCGGATGCAAAAGTGCGTGGCGGATCTGTCATTTGGTCATACTCTTTAGGTGTATTTGCACCGTAGAACATAATAATTATGTCGGCATCGAAGTCTGCCGCTTCGCTGTGGTTGTCAGCCGGTTTGGCGCCGTTAAGCAGATTGGCTTCGTATCCGCCTACCTGAGCAATTGCCCATGCCACGTTCTTATCGTATTGCTTGATTCTTTCGAGAAGCAGATGTACATAGTCATGGTTGATGTCTGATGCTGCCATGCCGCAGTCGTTTTCCCATCCCATTGCAGGGCGAGGGGAGTGCTTTGTTATTGAATTTCCTGCAAACAGAATTCTTATTCCGGTGTTTTCATGAATAAAAACGCTCTTTTTTACTTGGTTGGTTGCGGGAACGTCATTTCTTTGCAAATCCTTCATATAAGTTCTCCTATCATGTGTTCACCATTGGTAGATGTTAGCCGTACATCAGCAAAAACACCGTGAAGATCATTTTTGCAAGCTACACGAACTTCAATAAATGAAGCGGTATGTCCACACCACATGCCGTCAATTTTTTGTTCAAACAAAACCTTTTGGCATGGGCGAAGAGAGATTTCTTCATTTAAGATATCATTTGTTATATTCTTGCATAAAGTGATGAGCTTTTGTGAGCGCTCATGCTTTATCTCCTCAGGAATCTGCTCTTTCATAGTTGCCGCAACAGTGCCGGCACGCTTTGAATACTTGAATATATGCGTGTCAAGAAAACGAGCCTCTTTTACAAAATCAATTGTAGTTTGAAAATCTTCGTCCGATTCTCCGGGGAAACCTACAATAAAGTCGGTTGTAAACTGTACGCCTTCGATTGCCGCACGGACAGCTTTGATATTGTTTATCGCCATATCGGCATTATATTTTCTGCGCATAGCCGCAAGTGTCTTTGAGCATCCGCTTTGCATTGACAGATGAAAGTGCGGCGTCAGTTTTTTCAGTTTTGCAACCTTTTCGATAAAAGCAGGGCGCATTAGTGTAGGTTCGAGTGACCCAAGTCTTATACGCTCGATCCCGTCGATTTTTTCAACTTCGCTGAGAAGATCTGCAAGGCTTTCGCCAGTATCGGCACCGAAAGAAGCTGTTTCAATTCCGGTGAGAACAACTTCTTTTACACCGCTTGCGGCAAGCATTTGAACTTCCTCTATCGTATCAGCGATGGATTTAGATCGAACATTTCCGCGCGCTTCGGGTATTTTGCAGTACGCACATCGGTTTTCGCAACCGTCTTCGATTTTTACATATGCACGTGTGCGCGGAGCGCGCTTTATCTGCATTTTCTCAAAGCTTGCATCCTCAAGCGAAGAGACTTCCACTCTCGGAATGTCATTTCCTTTTAGCAAGTCAAGCGCGCGGTCGATTATCTTTAATTTATCAAGTGTGCCGCTGATATAATCAACACAATCTATCTTTTCTATATCACTTGGCGCTACCTGAGAATAGCAACCGCAAACGAGAATTTTTGCATCGGGTGACTTCTTTGCAATCCGGCGGATAAGCTGGCGGCACTTTCTGTCGCCTTCTGCAGTGACGGTGCAGGTGTTGACAATATAAACGTCGGCAGATTCGTTTTCGTTGGCTATTACAAAGCCGCGTCGTTCTGATTCTTCAAGTATAGCTTCGCTCTCATATTGGCTCACCTTGCAGCCGAGAGTGTATGCACTTATCTTGTATGCCATTTTCCGCACCTCGCTTTCTGAATATGTATTATACTACAGTTTGCGAAAACTGTAAATAAAAATTGAAAAATAACTTGCGGTATGTGTATTATCCATGGTATACTATTAAATAGAAAATAAATATACAGGAGAACAAAAAATGAGCAAACTTCATGTATTTGATCACCCCCTGATTACACATAAGCTTTCTATCATGCGTCAGGTTGAGACCGGATCTAAAGATTTCCGTGAGCTTCTCAATGAAATTGCCATGCTTATGGGCTATGAGGTTACAAGAGATCTTCCCACTGAAGAGTACACTATTGAAACACCTCTTGAAACTATGCAAGGCAAGCGTATTGCAGGTGAAAAACTTGCGATAGTACCGATTCTCCGTGCTGGTCTTGGTATGGTTGATGGGCTTCTCAAGCTTGTTCCTGTTGCAAAGGTAGGACACATCGGTCTTTACCGCGATCCTGAAACACATCTTCCTGTTGAGTATTACTGCAAGATGCCTGAGAATATTGAAAGCCGTATAGTTATCGTTGTTGACCCCATGCTTGCAACCGGTGGTAGTGCGATTGACGCTATCAAACTTCTCAAGGACAGAGGAGTAGTAAATATCAAGTTCATGTGTCTTGTTGCAGCGCCCGAAGGTGTGGCAGCTTTGCAGGAGGCACATCCAGATGTTGATATTTATGTTGCGGCACTTGACCGTCAGCTTAACGATCACAAATACATTCTTCCCGGCCTTGGTGATGCGGGCGACCGTATTTTCGGCACAAAATAAAATGATAGATGGGGTTTTTAAAACCCCATCTTTTTCGGAGGACTAATGCGCGAACTCATTGTAGGTAAAAATGATGCAGGGCAGCGCCTTGATAAGTTTCTTACCAAAACGCTTTACGGTATGCCACCGTCGCTTATGTACAGGTTGATACGGCAAAAAAAGATAAAGGTCAACCGCAAGCGCGCCGAGAATAATCAGATGCTTTCCGAGGGAGATACGCTTCAGCTTTTTATAGCTGAGGAGTTTTTTGAGGGTGGCGAAAAGAGCGGCACTGCCGAGGCACTGTCAAGAGTGCGTACAAATCTTGATATTGTCTATGAGGATAATAATATCATGCTGCTTTCAAAACGTCCCGGCGTTTTGGTACATGATGATAAAGAGGGGCAGAATAATACACTTTTGTTTCATGCAAAGGCATATCTTTTTCAAAAAGGCGAATATGAACCGGATAAAGAGCAGTCATTTGCTCCTGCGCTTTGCAACCGTATAGACAGAAATACCGGCGGCATTGTTATACTTGCAAAGAATGCCGAGGCGCTTCGTGTTATGAATGAAAAGATTCGTGATGGGCAGACTTCAAAGTTTTATCTTTGTGCTGTTCATGGTATCTTGCGTAAAAAGAGTGATACTCTCCATGCGTGGTTAAAAAAAGACAGCAAAACCAATACTGTTAAGATATATGAAGCCTCAAATAAACCTCGTGATGCAAAGAGCATAGGCACTAAGTATAAAGTTATTGCCGAAAAAGACGGCAACTCGCTCCTTGAGGTCGAACTTCTTACCGGAAGAACACACCAGATTCGTGCGCAGTTTTCATATATCGGGCATCCATTGCTTGGTGATGGTAAATACGGTGTAAACCGTGAAGACAGAGTAAAGGGGTATAAATTCCAGGCGCTTTATTCATATAAACTTCGTTTTGATTTTGCAGATAAAAGCGGCGCGCTGGGATATCTTTGCGGCAAAGAATTTTCAATTCCTAAATCTGCAGTTTGGTTCACAGAGGATTTTAAATAAGAAAGGAAGTAAATAAAATGGTACAGATTGAAATGGAAAACGGCGGAATTATCAAAGTTGAACTTGATAATGTTGCAGCGCCCCAAACAGCGGCAAATTTTGAAAAGCTTGTTAAAGAGGGCTTTTATGACGGACTTATTTTCCACCGTGTTATTAACGGCTTTATGATTCAAGGTGGCGACCCGACAGGCACAGGTTGCGGCGGCAGTGGTGAGAATATCATCGGCGAGTTCGCAATGAACGGTCATCTGAATCCTATCAGCCATGTTCGCGGTGTAATTTCCATGGCGCGTTCACAGCATCCGGATTCCGCATCTTCTCAGTTCTTCATCGTGCATGCCGATGCGCTTTTCCTTGACGGCCAGTATGCTGCTTTCGGCAAGGTAGTCGAGGGTATGGAAGTTGTAGACGAGATTGCCGAGGTAGCAACCGATTACAACGATCGTCCCAGAATTGACATGGTAATGAAGAAGGTTACTTGGATTGACTAATAAAAGCAAAAAGAGGTTGTAATTTAACAACCTCTTTTTTGCTTTCTAAATTAATGATTATATAATCACTTTAAAATGCAAGCATTTTAAAGTGTAGAGGGGCGTACATTCGCATGTCGCTCACCGCGACCGCCCCTTTAAGGAGTAAAAAAGCCGGGGAACCCGTCTTTTTTACAGATTTTTAGGC
>JAFQDK010000056.1 GCA_017399305.1 Clostridia bacterium | reverse complement strand
TCACCGAAGAGCAGCAGACATTATTGGATAAATGGGTGATGTTAACTCCAGCACAGAAGCAGGCGGTACTGCAAATCATCGAAACATACGCAAAATGATAAGGACTCACGTCCTTATTTTTTTATACTTATTATAGCATAACAGAGTGATAAATGCCACACAAATTTGCTATATCGACATATAAAGGCATATTTCCTTTAGCAGGTTGCACAAAAATACTAACACGCAAAACTTTTCGTGATTTTCCCCTTGACAGCGAAAAAAGGACGCGCTATAATAAATAGCGTAAATGGGAACGAAATCCCGTTTAGAAAAGGAGGTGCAACATGCGCACCAAGAACACGGAATTTATTACAAAGATGGAGCAGTTCATTGATGCTTTTCAGCGCGATAACGGCGTTTCTCCCACCGTTATTGAAATTGCAGAAGGCACAGGAATGTCAAAGTCTAATGTCAGTCGTTATTTGCAGTACATGCGTGAGAATGGCATAATCAACTATGACAGCACTATACCCTTACCGCAACCAATCCCCGCACCGCAATTGTCATCTATATTGATGAAGTTCAGTAAGTAAAATAATTAAACAAAGAAACGACCGTGTTATCGGGTACAACAACCCCGGTGATGCGGTCGTTTTGCTATATCGGGAAAGGAGATGGATAAAATGATACTTGAAGAATTGTGGTACGGAAACATAAATCCGCTGGAGGATAGCACTGACGGCAACGCAGAGGTGAAAAGATTGCTGAACCTCGTCGGACGCAACCGAGATAAAATCTGCGAGGGACTGACCGAACAGCAGAAAGCAGACCTTGCGAAGTACGATGATTGCGTCAACGAGATGTACGGCATAATAGAGCAGGAAGTATTCAAATATGGATTCAGGCTTGGTGGGAGAATTATGCTTGAGGTGACGGAAGAAAAATGACAATTGAAGGAGATCGCATTCGCGGTCTCTTTTTTCTTATAAGATTTTAGCATCGTTTTGCAGCGTATAGCTGAGAGATTTTCGGTGATACCCGCTATGCTTTTGCCTTTTTTGTTTTAGATGGAGCAACACCAAACACTTTTTTGTACATTCTGTAAAAGCCGCAATATGTGTTGAATCCGCATTGCTCTGCGGCGAGGGCGGCACCGACACCACTGTCAATAAGTCTGTTTGCCATAACAAGCTTTTTTTCAAGCAAGTATTTGTTTGGCGGAATGTGCAGTTCCTTTTTGAAAATGTGTGCGAAGTATGAGGGGGAAATGTTAACCGCTGCCGCGACTTCTTCCATAGAGGAAATACTGCTGATATTGCTATTGATATATTTTACTGCTTTTTCTACAAACGGATTAATGGCGACGAGAGTATCCTGTACATCGATATTCTTTGTGGGGTCTATGCAGAGCAGAATATCGGTGAGAGCGGCTTCAAGCAAAAGTTCCTTTTTATATTGACTGGTATCGTTTGCGTGTTTTTCGAGGCGCTTGAAGTGCAAAAGCATTTCTTCATCAGCAGGGATGATATAGACGTCCTGCATTTTCTCCTCAATCAGACTTTGCAGCCTGCCGAAAGGTGTAAAATTCAATACATATCTGTGGTATTCTTCTTCAGGTCCGTGTACTACAAAATGGTGAAAACTCTCTTTCGGTATTACGATAAGAGAGTTTTTTTCGAGTTTTGTTCTGAAACTTCCCGAAATAAACTCGGCATCACCGCCGAGAAAGAGGAAAATCTCATAAAACGGATGAAACTCAAGTCCGAAAATATCACGCATCCCGTTTGCGTGTTTAAAAATGACATCATTTGCATGGATGAAATCCGCAAAAACTTTGTTCTGAACCATTTTAACACCTTCTTTACCGTTATTTTAAATCAAAAAAGCAAAATAATCAATATAAAAAGCAAAAATTGATATGTACATGAACGAATTTGCTCATTATTATAATAGTATAAGAGGTGATACAGTGAAAGACTTATTGATGGATATCGGAAGCACATTTGTGAAATATGCGGTTTTTGATAGTCTTGAGGACAAATATATTATATCGGAAAAGTTGCCTTTTCCGTCACCTTGCAGCGAAGACCCCTTTACCGTTGGCAGACGTCAAATAGAAACGGTAGTAAAAGCAGTTATGGCAACAGCCAAAGAGAATGACTGCGCGAGGGTGTTTATCAGTGTACAGATGCATGGCTTTTTCATAAAGTATAAATCAGGAGAGTTCAGCGACTATTTTTCATGGAGAAGCGGTGGCGGCGACCTTGAAAGCGAGGATCTTTTATCCATTGATTTTTCAAAGCGCGGTACAAGATTAAAGGCAAATCTGCCGATAGCCAAGCTGTATAGAAACAAAACAGAGCTTGTCGGTGCCGAATACTTCACGCTCGGCTCATACATTGCATACTTGCTGACGGGTAAAAATGAGGCGCACAAAACAGACGCTTATGCCAGCGGTTTTTATCTGCTTGACGGCTCGAAAGACGAAGAAACAATTCCCGGACTTGTTCTGCCGACAGTGCATGATGAGGTAGATGTATGCGGCACATGGTGCGGCATACGCATATATTCGCCCGTTGGCGACCATGCGGCAAGCGTGTACGGAAGCGGAATAGGGGAAGATACATATCTTTTGAACATAGGAACAACCTCGCAAATCGCATTTGTAGGAGAAGGTAAGGCTCCGTCCGATATGTGGGAGAGTCGCCCATATTTTGAAAATGGAAAAACCTTATTTACTCTCGGAAATCTTTTTTACGGTTTGTATAAAGACACCGATAGATACTGCAATGAGGCGGCAAAGATTATAAATTCACTCCCCAAAAGAGCAAAAATACTTGTCGGCGGCGGTGGAGCTTTGGACATAATGGAAAAGTTAAGTGCCTGCGTGGATATGCCTTGCACCTCGGTTGGTTGCTCAATAGGTCTTGAGGGACTTGTGAATCTGGCAAAGCAAAAAAGGACTTCGGTTGGCAGTATGCTTTCCGAGGTGCCGTTTACCAACATGCCGCTAATTATGAAAAACAGCGGACTTGACTTTATGATAGTTGATAATGAGCATGGCACATTTGATTACACTTTTCTTGCGAAAATGTTTACTGTTTCACGCATGGCGGATTTCAGAACTATAGTTCGCATCCCCGACAACAGTCGTGCATGGATAACAAAATGCGTTGACGCAGGTGCAGACGGATTTCTTTTGCCGATGACGAACAGGGCAGAGGACATCGAAAAGGTTGTGGAATATGCAAAGTATGCACCCGTGGGTAAGCGTGGAATTTCAACCATGAGAGCGCATACTCTCTACGCACCGCCTGCACTTTCCGAATATATGCCTGCGGCAAACGAGCGCATCAAGGTGTATGCACAGATCGAAACTGCCAAAGGGGTAGAGAATATCGAAGAAATCCTCGCTACCACAGGCGTTGACGGTGTATTTATCGGACCTAATGACCTATCGTGCGATCTCGGTTGCATCGGCGACAATGCACCAATATTTGAAGCAATTGAAAATGTTTCGGCGGCGGCAAAGAAAGTATGCAAGCCCTTTGGTATAATCACAACAACCAAGGCACTGCTTGATAAAGCAACCGAGTGCGGTGCTTCCATGATAAGCTACGGAAGCGAACTCAATATGCTTGCAAACGAATGCAAAAAGATAAGGGGGATGTTTAATGGCTAAGGTTACAATAAGACAGATAGGCACAAACGCACTTTCCTGCGAACCGCTTATCGTCAGGTGTGCAAATGGCGAACTGCTCTGCGTTTGTCAATGCGGCGGAACGTATGAGCCCGCACCCGAAAACCGCGTTTACGCTTTTCACTCTGCGGATGACGGAGAAACGTGGTCGAAAAAGGAGAGCATCTATCCCGAGGATGGGCAGGCGGTTTATTGCACCGAGCTCACCGTTTTTGGTGATGAAATTACTGCATACCTTACGGTGCACAGCGGCAGATTTATCGATTGGAAATGCTTTATGATGAAGAGCTTTGACAACGGATATACATGGAAGAATTTTGGCACACCTCCGCATTTTCCCGAGTATACTTTTATCCGACCGACTATATTAAAGAAAAACGGCGATATACTCACGCCGTATCAGTATTATCCCGTTACAAAAGAGGAGCATGACCGTGTAAAGTTCGAAGAAGACGCTCCCAAGAAATACATAGGCACGAATACACAGACTCCGTATTGTGAGTCGGGTGTGCTTTACAGTACTGACGGCGGCAAGACCTACGAAAGATATATGTCTTGCAGAATGGATATGTCCGACGGATGGATATGGTCGGAGCCTACCGTAGCGGAACTCTCGGACGGAAGCGTGTCAATGCTGATGCGTAAGAACCGTACGGGTTGGCTTTACAGATGTGATTCTCCTGACGGCGGCAAAACGTGGGGCGATTGTTACCAAACCGATATTCCAAACCCATCAAACAAGCCACGCCTTGTTCCGCTTGACAATGGCAGAATTGCACTTTTCCATACACCGAGCGAAACACTTGGCAAACGGTTTCCCTTTGAAATGTGGATTTCGGATGATGATATGAAAACCTGGAGTCAAAAGGTAAGACTCACCGATTTCCCCGGCTCGTATTCATATTCCGACGGATTTTACGAGGACGGTCACGTGCATCTGGTAATTGAGCATAACCGCCACACAATTTTGTATTTTGATATAGAATTAGACTAAAGGAGAAGACGTATGAAAAGAATAGTTTTAAGACTTGCAATATTTGTGTTTGCAGTAATGCTTGCGTTTAGCACTTCTGCACTTACTCTTGCTGACAAAGATGCCGACTATTACTATTACTCACTTGCGGGTGACATGGATGAAAACGGTGTACATAGCGTAAAAGACGTTATCATGTTGGCACGGGAATTGTTAAACGGCGGAGACAACACTTTAGCAGATACAAACTGTGACGGCAGTGTCAATCTGCTTGACGTGGTTTATGCCGCGAGAACGGTAATCGGTACTTATGAGGTGGAAAAAGTGATCGACACAAGATATTTAAAGACATCTTATATTGAAAACTTCTATGCAGAGAGCATAAAGTTTTCGGCAGGCAATGCCACTTCTGAGTGGTTTGCAAAGTATTTGGACGACGGCGTTGAAGTGACAGTAAACGTGACGGACAAAGATTTGTACTGCACGGAAAGTATGGATAAAAGCGATACCGTTTTTTTCTATATTCAACCTGTAAATTCTATTATCTTTGCGGATAGATATGCACTTCGTGTACGTTGTAGTGCTAACGGAGCAGTTGAGGTAAAGCGTTGGAAAGGCTCAAGCGATTCGTTTGTAACCGAAACTCCCGGGGCAGATGCAAATTTTTCACATTCTTTTGCACTTACCGATGACGGTTGGACGGTAACCGTTAAAATCGGATACGATTACTTCGGACTTGAAAAGGAATGGTCATACGGTAAAGTACGCTTATTCCCCGTAGTTAATGACGCAACTGCAAGCAGTGCAACGCAGGTGCTTTACTCGGACGTTGATGTCAATATGCAGCGTTACAGATGCGATACTTATTTTGTAATAAGCACGGCCCAAAACGGCGGATTTGTCCGCAAGGATTTTGACAAGCTCAGTTTTGCGGAAGATGTTCTTCAGGGTAGTGAGTTTGCAGGGCTTGAATTTTTGAACGACCTTGCAACTATCGAGTCCGGTGAAAGCGGCACGGTAATTCGCATGGCTAAGGTGGGTGCATCGCTTTTCTCCAACCGCACTTACGGTGCAGAGGAGCGTGGACTTCCCACAGAACTTGTTGGCAAAGCATTTGGTTGCGGTTCTATCGCAGGTTCAAAAGTAAAGGTTACAAATGCGGGATATGTAGTGCTTGAAGTGGGATGCTATTCCGATTATGACACCCTTAATAAAAATGTCGTAGATGCAGGCTGGACCTTGCTTGTAAAGGCGGCATACACTCCGTCTAATACAGCAACAAGAGCAGGAACAGATTCTCTCCCCGACCTTGCAAACTGGTATGTAAAATATTGCGAGGTTGGAGAAGAAATTGATTTTGGCAAGTGGGCGGTTGCTTACGGAGAGGGAGAAACAACTCCTTTTGATTGGGAGAGCAAGGCGGCGTATACTATTCTTGATTCAAAGTCGGTATATGAGTGGAAAGTGGCTCCCGAAAACACGGTGCTCCTTGATTCTTCGGTTAATAACTACTATTTGTTAGAGAGCAGAACCTGGCACGGTTGTCCTTCCGTTGCGGCAATCGACGGCGGAAAGGTATTTTCTGCATGGACCACGGGCGGCAAAGTCGAGGGACGAGCTGAAAATTATGCGGTGCTTGCCTTTAGCGATGATAACGGCAAAACGTGGACAGAGTTTGCATACCTCAACAGTGAAGAAGTAGGAGACTTAGCAAAGACCACAGCGGTTTGTGATATGCAGCTTTGGTTTGACCGCGAAGCAAATACCCTTCATTGCTTCTATATCATGAGCAGTACGCTTACTTCTTTTGAAAAGAGCAGTGCAGTATGGACGTTTACAATTTCAAATGTTAACGAAGATTTCTCAAAGTGGGAGTTCTCGCCCCATCGCTATCTCTTCCCGGGACTTCTTCGCAATAATATTCTCGTGCTTTCTGACGGAACATGGCTTGCTTCTCCCAATGATTATATGGATGAACGCTTTACCGTAGTTTATGCTTCAACCGACAAGGGTGAAACATGGTCGCTTCGCGGCAAGGCATATATTCCGAGAGCTTATAACTACGACGAAACCAATATGGTTGAGATGAAGGACGGTTCAATCTGGCTTACCGTGCGCAACTCTACCGGAAATCCTCTCCAGTCATTTTCACTTGACGGTGGCTATACATGGACATTGTCAAGTCTTACAGATTACTATACCGGACAAACCAGATTTAATTATACCCGACTTGCAAGCGGAGCGATTCTCCGTGTATCCAATGCCGGAAAGGAGCGTACTGTGATGAGCGCATATCTCTCCTATGATGAGGGTATTACTTGGCCTTATTCGGTAACACTTTGCGAAGAATATTCCACATATCCCGATGTTGCCCTTGTTACAGTAAACGGTGAAGAGCAGATTCACGTAATATTCGACCGTGACCGTTACGGCCTTGGCAAAGTATACCACACCGTTTTCACCGAAGAGTATCTCAAGGAAAATAACGGAAAAGTCTTTACCCCCGATTCCGACTTTACCACGGTAGCGAAAATTGTACAGAAGTAATTTCAAAATATGGAGAAACGTATTATGAAAAGAATTTTTTGTGTTTTATTTTGCATAGTGACGGCGATTTCGCTTGTCAATATTGCACTTGCGGCAGAAGACGGATATATGATGTTTCAGCCGTACGGCATATATAAAACCGAGGCACCGCTTGACATAGTTCCCACAACTTACGAGGCGTGGGTACGTGTTCCCGAGGGGAGAAGTGGCACTTCAGGTGTAGTTATCAGTAATGCCAACAGTTATTACAACAACTCTTTCCAAATACATATTTATGAAGACGGCGCACCGGCTATAAAGTTTGTAAACAAAGTGCCGGATGGCCCGAAGTTTTCGTATAAATCGTATACGTTCTCAAATTCTGCGGTGAATACGGGAGAGTGGACACATGTTGCCATTGTTGCTGATACCTCTGCCGAAAAAATTTCGTGCTATATTAACGGAGAACTTTCAGAGACAAAGACATTTAGCTTTGTTCCCGAACTTTCTCCCTTGCCGCTCGTACTCGGCGGTGTAAATCTCAGCGGAAACAGCGATTTTTACAAAGGTCAGCTTCGCTCTGTCGCTCTTTATGCAGACGCCCGTACCGAAGACGAGATTAAGGCAGATATGACGAAAGCGGATGTAAACGATGCAAATCTTTTGGCGTACTATGACTTAACCGATGCAACTTTCGGTGATGCCAAGGTTGCGGATGCCGCAGGCAAGAACGATATGCTCTATATCGGCTATGATGAGTTTTGGCAGGATAACGTTGATGCGGTAACCGACTTTGCGTATTCCTTTGCAATCATCGGAGATCAACAGAAGGTGGTTAATGATTATCCCGATGATCTCCATTATATGTACGACTGGATTTTAGCAAATAAGGATACGAAAAAAATTGAATACGTTGTAGCACTTGGTGATATCACGGACGATTATGACGAAGCGGCTGAATTTACGCTTGTAAAAGAGCAGTTTAACCGTCTTTCGGGAAAAATTCCGTATGCGGTTGTGCGAGGTAATCACGATTACAGCGATCCGTATAATCAGTATATGGGCTTTGACGGATATACTTCGGATGTCGTTGGCAGATATGAGGAAGGCAAACTCGACAATCATTATAAAATTGCAAAAATCGGAAATACCGACTATCTTTTCCTTATGCTTGACTTTGGTATGAGTGACGAGGTGATTGAATGGGCGAGTCAGGTTGTCGAATCGCACCCGAATCACAAGGTGATTATGGTTACGCACTCCTATATGCACGAGGACGGCACGCTTACCGATGCCGGCGACTACGTGGCGCCTACCAGCAGATCCTGCGAAAATGACGGTATCGATATGTGGGAAAAGTTTGTGCGCAAGTACGAGAATATTTTGATGGTTCTTTGCGGACACATCGAGTCGGATGAGATTCTTGTAAGAAAGAGCGTGGGCGATCACGGCAACGTGGTTACACAGGTTCTTATTAATCCTCAGGGAATTGATATTTGCACTCCTACGGGTATGGTTGCGATGTTTTATTTTAACGAAGAGGGCAATATCATAACAACAGATTGGTATTCTACAATTCAAAACCAGTATTATTTGCCAAAGGTTAACCGTTTCACTATGTATGTTGGCGAAAGAAGCGGTGATGCAAACGGAGACGGAAGCATAACTGTAGCGGATGCAATTACGGCACTTGGCGGCGTATTCGGAAATAACGAATGCAAAAACGCAGATGTTGACGGCGACGGCAAAATCACTTTACAGGATGCATTTAACATTATGCGTATGGCGGTGAAAGGAGAATGACGGTGAGAAGAATAATTACCATACTTATTTTAGTTTTGTCGCTTTCGCTTTTTGTATCTGCGGCAGAAATAACCTCGGCAAACGATATGCTCACGCTTATGAACACTCCTTCGATGTGGGCGGATAACCACACACTCACAACCGATATAGACCTTTCCGATGCTACAAACGGTCTTTCGCAAACACCGATAGGTAATACAACAACTCCGTTTACCGGTAGTTTTGACGGCGCAGGATATGAGATAAGCGGCATTAACCTTGTCGGTGAAACCTGTGTTGCACTTTTTGGCTATACAAACGGAGGAACCATTAAAAATCTTACTATCAGCGGCACCGTTAGTTCAAGCGGTGAATACACAGGTGGATTTGTTGCG
>JAFQDK010000055.1 GCA_017399305.1 Clostridia bacterium | reverse complement strand
TCGCCCTTGTAGTTACCGCCGAACAGATTGCGGAAGTGTCCTGCCTTAACAACTATGTGTGAGCCGCCGTTGTGAGTACCGCTAAGGGTACCGCCTACAACAGATAGCCACTGGTAACCTGTGTAGTTAAGACAAATTACGCTTTCTTCAATGACAAGTTTGTTACCTGCCGCCGCAATATAATAGTTTCCGTCTGTATTCTTTACACGTTCGAGAACAACGTTTTCAAAAGTAGTGTCGCCGCCGAGTGTGAAGTTGGCAGAAATCTGCAATGCCGCTGTATCTGTATAATCCTTACCGTCATATACGCTTGTGATAGTAACCGCTGCCGTCTTGGGAAGAACGGTTTCAGAAGAAATTGTGGTATTTCCCGCAACCACTACAGTTCCGCCGCCGGGCATATCCGAAAGTGCCGCCGAAAGAGATGTATATGCACCTTCAATCTTGCCGGTGCCGTCCACATAAACGGTCTTCGGCTCTGCCTCGGGTTCTTTAATCTCACGCTGAGAATACATACCGTCTTCTAAAACAGCCTCATAGCCATTATCCACAAGGAATATGGGTTGTTCATTTTCATTATATTTGCCTGCACTGACAGTCTTGTTTCCACGCAAGTCAATCATCAATTTAGATGTACCGTTAAACGTCCCCGAATAACTCATTGCAGAAAGTGTTCCGGTTACGGTTACATTAGAAACTTCAACCGTTGCAGTACCGTTAAATGTTCCCTGATTGTTACCGCCGTAGATAACATTATATGTTCCGGCTTTGATAACAAGGTGTGCATCATATTCGACAGTACCTGAACTTATACCGCCAAGTACAGAAAGCCATTTTGCGCCGTCCGTTTTGGAAGTTGTAACGTTTTCACCGATGGTGAGTTTGTTGCCTTGTGCATATACAAAGCCGTATGTACCCGAGGTGCTGACAAGCTCGATGTTATCAAACTCAACTTCGCTTAAAAGTTTGAAAGTACGTGCAATAGTGAGTTTTGCGCCATTTCGACCGGTAATAGTCATCTTGCCGTTTTTCTTTGCAAGTTCAACTACGCCGCTGACGGTAGTATCACCGCAAACAATTACTTCGCCGCCGTCCTCGTGAAGCGCCTCAACCGCTTCTTGAAGTGTTGCATACGCGCCCTCAGTTGCGCCAGTGCCGTCTACGTATACGGTGGTGGGTGCTTCCGGAACAACATCTGTCTGCGTTACAGTATCAAAATGGGATGCATAATCACTCGAGAGTGTTACCGTAGAAGTAAAATACAGTTCACGGTTGCCGTTTGCAAAATAAGTTGCCGAAGAATTCTTAAATGCACCGACTGCCGCATTGTCTTCCATGTGGAGAATTGCACTGCCGTTCATACCGGTGGTATTTCCCGAAAGATATGCGGTGTTTACATTTACATTTTCATTGAGGTAAACGATACCCGTACCGCCCTTTGCACCGGTACCCATGGCACCGAAATACAGAGAATTTATATCAGCAGTTCCTCCAACTGTAACAGTTACGGTGCCGCTATGAGAAAGGGCAATATTACGGCTGAAGGCGCTGACCACAGCAAACTTGCCGCTGAAAACTTTAATTTCATTTGTTTTTCCGCTTGCAAGTGCGCCGTTCTTTTCTTCACCGTTCTGTCCGCCGATAAGATACATGCGGTATGCGCTTGTACCGTCGGTATTCACTACCGCAAAGTCATAGCCTACGGTAAGGGGATAAAGATTAGCGCAAAAACCTGCCGAACTCTTATCAAGCTTTACTGTAAGTCCGTCTATTTCTGTAGGGCCGTTGAACTTAATAAATCCTGTGCCCTTATAGCGAATAGATGCATCTGCTGTAGTGCGATAATCAACCCCGCCGTATACGCTTGTCAGTTTAACAAGTGCAGTATGTGTAGGAAACTCAACCGTCGCCGAAGTGGTATATTCGCCAACAAAAACTACCGTACCGCCGTCCTCGCAAAGCAACGTATAAGCCATTTCAATGTCGGATGTGGGCGAAGTAGGAGTTCTGCCATCACCGCTGCCGCTTGCCGAAACAAATACAACATCAAGATTTGTAATGGCTTCGCGATTTGTAACAGTTACAGAACCGGTATTTTTGCTCTCATCATATACAACCGTACCGGAAACAGTTCCCTCGGAAGCGTAATCTGCACACGCAAATCCATAAGGCAACGAAGCCGAGATAGAACCCGTGAGGTAGTTCTGCCCCACTGCTCCAACGTTTCCACCATTTGCATAGTAACCGTTTCCAAAAGAGGCGGTAAGATTTCCGCTATACGTTCCAAAAGGTGCAGCTGTATCTACACGGAGGTTGCCGAGCATAAAGTTCTTGAACGTACCGTTTCCGTTAAACGTTACCGTACAATCGGTATTACACGAAGCGGTTGCATCAGTATCACGCTTATAAGTGGCGTAACCTGCCGCAAAAGACCAATCGCCCGAAAGCATTACGGTTTCAGAAAGTGTAATATCATTCCACATACCGATAAGGTATGTATCCGCAACGGTAGTTTTCAGCGTGATATTATCCAATGTAGCGTCACTGTAAAGTCTGAACTGTCCGCCATCCGTTATCGCAAGCACAGCATCTTCGCCTTCACCAACAATATTAAGTTTTGCAACACCCAAAGGAGTCTGAATATTCGCATTGTAAGAAATGGTTCCGCTTACATGAAGTGTTACCTCTTCACCGGCAGGAGCATAGGAAAACGCAATGTCAAGTCTGGATGTAGGATCGTCCTTTGTTCCTTTACCGTAAGGAGTTCCGCTTTCGCTGAGATAAATATCAGTTAACATGTATGCACTCGGCTTTTCGCCATTGAAAATTGCATCATAAACGATCTCACCCATCTTTGCGTATCCTCTAACGCTTGGGTGAAGATTATCACTTGAAATAAGAGTTCCTTTGGCAACTTCGGGCAATGTCAATCCATACAAATCGACAAAAATGTATTTGCTCGCATCTGTAGCCTCGAGTGTTGTTGCCACTCTTCTCTGCAACGGACGAATAACACTTGCCACGCGAATTTGAGCAACATTTTCATTAAGTCTTGCAAGCGCGGTAGTAACAAACACTTTGTCAGTGTCAGGAAGCGCTCCAAAGCCTGTTGCAAGCGACATGAGGCTATCCTCATATGACTTTTGCAAATAGTTATCAAGACCTGCTGCATGGTCATTTGTACCAATAGCAATAAACACATAATCGGCATCAGTTTCTTCCATAGCCAAGGGATATGCAAGGCGAGTAGGATAATAAACCGAAGTTGTAAGTATACCCGATCCTGCGCTACCGTAGTTTGCAACGATAATTTCCTTACCGTTTTCTTTTGCTATAGAAGCAAATACGGCCGGGAAAGAGTTAAGATGAATGTTAGGTCTCGGTCCCTCTGTAATAGAGTCGCCTACAAACGCAACGCGGAGAGGCTCGTCGTAGGTCTTGTCCTCGCCGTTTACATTGTCAAAACGCACAATGTCAAATGTATAGCCTTCAGCATATGTGAGAGTAGCTTTGTTTTCGCTGTCTGCATATGCTTTTACCTGTGTTGCATCCATTACGGCATTATCTGCAAAAATACCGCCTGTAATTGCAACAGAGTAATTACCTCTGAGTACCTGATAGAAAGAAACCTCGTTTTGGGAAGCCAAAATACCGCCGCCGAAAGTACCGCCACTTATGTTAATGGCAATATCACCGTCAGCCGCATAGTATTTTCTGTTAGAGTGTACTGTAGGTGAATATTTAGAAGCACTTGCACTACACGGTCCCTTAGCTCCCTGTGCATATATATCACAATCGAAAATACCGTCGGTTACAGACAGTGTGGCACTATCTGCAAGTATAGACATTCCCGAAAGAGAAAAGCTCTTTGTAAATGTACCGCCGCCAATATTTACTGTCAAAGGTGCCGCAATAGAACCGAGAGGAGAAGCATAATCTGAACGATAGTTGCCTCCTGCAAAATTATTGAAGGTGCCGCCATTAACAATAATGGTATAAGCAAGTTCTGTGATTGCAGAAGTATCAATTTCAAGACCTGCCGTATCGATACCGCCATAGAAATCAAGATTACCTGTTACAGTACAGTTTTCGGTAAAGGTAACGTTTCTGAAACCACCGAAGATAGCAGCATTTGTAGCACTGATTGGCAGGTCAAAGATTACCTTTGTACCGTTTGTGTTGTTTGCGAGATTGATATTCGCATTAAGAATAAGCTTTGCACCGTTTTCAGAACAAATTGTAACATCTCCATTCTTTTCAGGGAAAGCAAATGCTTCATTAATTGCAGTATCCGAGGCAATCACAACTTTGCCGCCTTCCTCGCTAAGCACGGCTACTGCCTCTGCCAAGGTTGCATATGCACCTTCTTCTGTGCCTACATATACGGTAGTGGAAGAAGCTGCATCTTCTATAATTGAATATACAGTGCCGCTTTTCACAACCTTATATCCTTCAGGCGCGCTTGTGGTAACTGTACCGGTCGCAGAAGTTATTGTAACAGTTTTGCCAACTTCGGGGGCAACGGTAGCGTCAAGTTCAAGACTTTCCACACTACCGCCTTTGAGTACTATATTGTATGCACCTGCCGTACCCTTAACCGTAGGGAGACTGCCGCTGACAAGCGTAAGGTTACATGTACCTTCGGAAGCACCTGAGTAATTACCGATATAAAATGAACTGTGTACATTTGCACCGTCAATCAAAACGTCAACTGTATTGGTAAATGTGCCCGTATTGTTCGCCGCTGAAACGATGTACCAATCGCCGCCGTAAAGTTTCACTTCACTTTCGGTCGGAACAAGCGGATATTTGGAAGAGCTACTTGTTCCGGCAAAAATCGTAGTATAGCGACCGCTCTTTGCAATGGTGGCTACGCTCGACGTAACCGTGAAATTATATCCGTTGCAATAGATAAAGTCAACACCCGAGGAAGCTCCGTTTTTCACAGTGATGTTATCAAAAACAACATCGCCGTAAATAAAGAAGGTTCTGCCAAGAGTCAATACTGCATCATTCTGCGAGGTAAGAGTAAAACTCTTAACAGGAAGATGCGTTGCAGAGCCGGTAGGTGTCGCATAGTCTGCGGTAATCACAACCGTACCACCGTCTGCAACCGCACTGACAGCATCCTTCAGCTCTGCATAGCAATTTGCATCCGTGCCTACGCCGTCAACGTATACGGTGCTCTCTGCTGCAAATATTGAAAAGCATAGACCAAGTGCTAAAGCCAAGAAAAATACAACTCGAAAAATAGTTTTCATTGTTTTCTCCTTAAATGTATTTATAAAGATTTATTCGGTTTTTATAGTAATGCTTCCATCTTCATTATAGAAGACACAGTCGCCGCAAAATACAATCTTATCCATCTCGGTCAAATATTCCTTTATGGACTTAAACGGTGTCTCCGCCTCCGAGATAGCCTTTTTCGCAAGATATGCATTATCGGAAAGAAGTCTGTATACAAAGCCCGCCTGAAGCTTTGCGCTTACAACGCATGCGTTGTAAGCATCCTCCACTACAAAATCCTTTGTGTGGCACGGAATCATACTGCATCCGACGTATGCGATGATAGAAGGCATAACGGTTGAAATATCGCCCATATCCGTGCATCCGGCGTTCCAAGGACGGTATGCATGAATTTCTTCATCGGTGTAAAACATCTTTGCAACATCTACAAAGGCAGCACGCAAATTGTTATCTTCAATTCTCGGAGCCGCACCTATCTGATCATTTATAATCAATCGGCAGCCCATAGCAGCCGCACTTCCTGCAAATGCCCTGTTTATCGCCTTGTTTGCTTTTACGATTTGCTCCATGTTTCCCCCGCGAACAAAGCTCTCTACAACAACCTCGGCAGGAATAACGTTTACCGCCTCACCGCCTTTAGTGATAATGGGATGGAAACGGAATTTATTATCTCCGCTAAAGCGCTCACGAACAGCATTTGCCGCACTCAGTGCATTTGTTGCCGCATAAAGCGCATTCAAACCGCCCGATGGTGCCGCACCGTGACTCGCCTTTCCGATAAACGTGTGCTTTTTGCTGATAAAGCCGTTGCCGCCAACTTCAATGGAAAAGCGGTGGCTTCCGCCGTGTACCATCATCGCAACGTCTACGTCATCCAAAAAGCCACGGTACATAAATTCCTGCTTGCCGCCGATAAAATGAAGAATTCCTTTATTAATAAGCTCAAGTCTGTAACTGAGCTCAATCCCCTCCTCAGCAGGAACAACAAACAGTCGCACGCTGCCGACAAGATCGTCCAAA
This sequence comes from Clostridia bacterium, assembly GCA_017399305.1. GTDB lineage: Bacteria > Bacillota > Clostridia > Oscillospirales > CAG-272 > UMGS902. The sequence continues at coordinate 1,950 of JAFQDK010000055.1, read as the reverse complement.
GCCCCGTCTGCTTTTAGCGCTTTTGCAAGTCCTATCATGGCAGCACATTGGCAGTGATGGGCACATGCATGAACCGCTCCGGTTTCTTTATCGCATTCAGGATGATCCGGAATAATCAGCGCATCCATTTCGGCAAATATGCCTATCTTCGGCCCTTCCTTGCCGGTGTCAATATCTGCATAAAAACCGGGAATATCCCCCGCCTCATGAACGGTATAGCCAAACTTTTCAAATTCTTTTTTCATGAAGGCATGCGTTTTCCATTCACGGAAACCTACTTCCGGATTTTCCCATATATGTCGTTCTGCAGCAAGAATTTCTGCTTCGTAACTATCCACTGCATCAAACAACACTTTATACATTTCGGTTCCCCCTATTTCATATCATTTTCAGTTTCATAGTAGCAAAGGGAAAAATGTTTGTAAATACAATAATCAGCGTTTTTTAAGAAAAGCGCTGATTATTTTAGATATTTTTCTTGTTTTTTATTGATTTTCGTTTTGTTTAGTATACAATAGAACCAAGAGGTGAGTTTTTTTGAACACATACTTACTAAACGAGCTTAAACCGAATATCAAAACTTTTCTCCGCGGTATCGGCTGGGACTTCTCCCACGGGAAACACCCCCGTCAACACCCCGATTATGATACTTTTTTGTATGTTGTCTTCGGAAAAGCCGTATATAATTTTGGAGAATACAAAATTGCCGTACAAGAAGGCGATCTGTTATTCCTTGCCTGCGGATGCTCATATGAGCTGGAGGTGTTGAGCGAAAAATATGGAGCCGTATATGCAAATTTCATTTTTGATTTGCCGGAGAATGTTTTCTTAAAATGCGAAGCCATAGTACCTCCGGGCGGAAAAAATATTGAATATTCTATACGAAAAATCATTACTGCTTGTCGTATTAAAGCACCCACTATGCAAGCTGACTGTCTTTCTCTTCTCTATGCCGTTTATTCTGATTTTCTGAAAGCCAGTACTCCGGCATATTTGCCTTCTCAAAGGCATCAGCGAATGGAAAAAGCCAGGGAATACATAGATGCACATATAACCGATCCCGACTTATCCGTCAAAGATGTTGCCAAAACTTTTAAAATGAGTGAATCGCATTTCCGTTATTCATTCAAATCCATGCATAATATGTCTCCCACGCAGTACATACAGCAAAAAAGGATTTGTCTTGCCAAAGCGCTTTTAAGAGAAACAAACGATTCGCTGACTTCTATAGCGGAAGCCATCGGATACTCAAGCATTTACTATTTCTCTGAAGCCTTCAAAAAAGAAATCGAATGTTCGCCGAGCGAATACAGAAAACGTGTACAAATCGGCAATGTGAAATGGTGACACCTGATAGTCACCGCTCTTTAGCAGAAAATGCGATATGTAAAAACGCCATCGGAATCCAACCCACAGAGATTTGGATTTCGATGGCGTTTTAATTAAATTAATCTAAAACCACAACAGGCCAGCAAGCCATGTCATCTGCAACGCAAAGAGTATCTGTAATTGCGGCGCCGTCATCAACATTTATCAGGGAAGGTAACATTTTGAATGAAGAAGCGGTTCTGAGTCCAACAGACGATTTAGCTATGGCAAGCTCAAAAAGAGCACCGATATCGTCGGAATTGCTGTTATTTACCATGCCGTGAAGCTTATATGCAGCATTTCCTTTTGAAACAACAGTCTCGCTGCCATTCTGATGACAGTAGGCTATTGTATAGCTACCTGTAAGAGAAATGTCTATTCTGTAATAAGTGTTACTGCCTGCCGCAATGCAAACAGAAACATCGTCTCCGGCGTTGAGAAGGCTGTCAATTCTTGAAAGCAAGAAGTAAACGTTGTTATCGTCATGCGCAACCTGTACGGAAAGCTGCGCCTGAGACTCACTGCCTACAAAAATCGCATCGGTATTATTTTCCCAATCGCTATTGTTACAATCAACACTGA
>JAFQDK010000011.1 GCA_017399305.1 Clostridia bacterium | reverse complement strand
CTAAAAATCTGTAAAAAAGACGGGTTCCCCGGCTTTTTTACTCCTTAAAGGGGCGGTCGCGGTGAGCGACATGCGAATGTACGCCCCTCTACACTTTAAAATGCTTGCATTTTAAAGTGATTATATAATCATTAATTTATCACAAAAGTTGAATTCTTAAAAAATATGTGATACAATAGCAATGATGTTTTCACAGTTTCACGGAGGCGCATACAATGAACGAATTATTAGATAAAAAAGGCTTTATCTGCGATATGGACGGTGTTATATATCACGGTGACAGGATTTTAGACGGTGTTGCAGATTTTGTCAACTGGATGATTGAAAATGACAAAAAGTTTGTATTTCTGACAAACAGCCCGGAAAAAACTCCTCATGAACTCAGCATGAAGCTTGAACGAATGGGTCTCAATGTCACTCCCGACCATTTTTATACAAGTGCCATGGCTACTGCCGCTTTTCTTAGCAGCCAGATGCCTAACTGCACCGCATATGTTATCGGCGAAGCGGCTCTGACAAAAGCTTTATACGACCACAATATATATATGAACGATGTTAACCCGGATTATGTAGTTGTTGGCGAGACAAGAACATACAGTTTTGAAAAGATTGAAAAGGCAATCGAGCTTGTCAACAAAGGCGCAAAGCTCATTGGCACTAACCCCGACATTACAGGTCCTACTACACACGGAATCATGCCGGCAACAGGCGCGCTTATCGCTCCTATTGAAATTGCCACAGGCAAAAAAGCATATTTTGTGGGTAAGCCCAACCCCCTTATGCTTCGCCACGGTCTTAAGAAAATAGATTGTCACAGCGGCGAAATTGCATTTATCGGCGACAGAATGGACACTGACATTATCGCAGGAATCGAATCAAACGTTGACACTATACTGGTTCTCTCAGGCGTTACTGCCCTTGATGATATCGACAAATTCCCATACAGACCAAAGTTTATACTTGGCGGTGTGGGTGATATACTGAAACAATAAAAAAAGGAGTTGCTAAGCAACTCCTTTTTTCAACTTAACAGTGCGCGGTCATTTGAAAACTCTTTTCCGCTTGCTTGGGCAAAAAGGTCAAGCAGATCTTTAGTGGTGAGTTTCTTTTTATCCTCACCCGAAACATCTACAACAACATGGCCTTCATGCATCATGATAAGACGGTTGCCATGATCAATAGCATCCCTCATATTATGAGTAATCATAAGTGTAGTGAGATTACCCTCATTTACAAGTTTATCTGTAAGCGAAAGCACCTTTGCCGCAGTCTTGGGGTCAAGTGCCGCGGTATGCTCATCAAGAAGCAACAACTTTGGTTTTCTCAAAGTTGCCATAAGCAACGTTACTGCCTGACGCTGACCGCCAGAAAGCAATCCAACTTTAGTAGAAAGTCTTGCCTCAAGTCCAAGGTCAAGCGTGGCAAGAAGCTCTTTATACTGCTCTCTCTCCGCTTTTCTTACGCCCCAGACAAGCTTACGGTTTGTACCGCGGCGAGCCGCGATAGCAAGATTTTCTGCAATCTCCATGTCGGGAGAAGTTCCCTTCATCGGATCCTGGAACACGCGACCAAGAAATTTAGCTCTCTTATGCTCCGGCATATTGGTTACATCAACGCCATTGATCTCAACCGTTCCGAAATCAGGCTTCCATACACCGGAAATTGCATTCAAAAGAGTTGATTTTCCTGCGCCGTTGCCGCCAATAACTGTAACAAAATCGCCGTCCTTAAGATGCAGATCAAGTCCATTAAGCGCAACTTTTTCGTTTACTGTTCCGGCATTGAACGTCTTTTGTAAATTGGTGATTTTAAGCATTGTTATCACCTCCTGCATTGGATACAGGTACCGGCTTTCTCTTATCAAAGTATGTTGCCTTGAGATACGGAACTGCAAGGAAAATAGCAACGATAATTGCCGACAGCATCTTGAGATAGTCTGTCTTAAGCCCGAGAAGAATTACAAAATTATAAATTATGTAATAAACTATACCGCCACATACCACGCCGATAAGACTTACAACAAAATTAGGTTTTATCTTTGTCGAAACAGAAAGTCCGATAAAGATAGCAGCAAGACCGATAACTATTGCGCCTCTGCCGTCATTGATATTTGCAGAGCCTTTATACTGAGCAAGCATCGCTCCGGCAAGTGCGACAATACCGTTAGAAATGGCAAGGCCGATAACCTTGTTCAAGCTGACATTTACACCCTGTGCACGGCTCATGTCGGGATTGTCACCGGTGGATTTCAAAGTAAGACCGACTTCGGTGTAGAAAAACAGCCAAAGTATGACTATAGCAACCACTATTATAGCAACAAGTGTAATGATTGCAGCAATATTATCACTCATACTAAGCAGGAGATTATAATTGCCACCGACAAAAGATACAAACGATCTTCCGCTCAGTATAGCAAGATTCACAGAATAAAGAATAAGCTGTGACAAGATACCTGCAAGAATCGACGGGATTCCTAAAGCAGTATGAAACAGTCCGGTCATTATGCCTGTCAGCGCCCCTGCGATGAACGCGGCAATTATGCTTATCCAAGCGGGTACGCCAGCGGTTATCAGAACTGCGCAAACGCATCCGCCAGTACAGATAGAGCCATCTACGGTAAGGTCGGCAATATCCAGTATTTTATAGGAAACATAGACGCCAATCGCCATGATTCCCCAGATAAGCCCTTGCGCTACAGCGCCGGGCAACGCATTTAGAAAAAACATTATTTACCTCTGAATATTAGTTTTCAGGAACTTCGATGCCGAGAGCCGAGCAAAGCTCCTTATTATATACAACTGTGGGAACAAGGGTCTTAACCTCAAGATCAGCTACAGTCTTTGTGCCGAGAAGTATCTCTGCAGCCATCTTACCGGTCTCAGCGCCAAGCTCATAATAGTCGATTGCAAGGCTTGCATAGCAGATAGCTCCGCCGTAGCTGGTATATACAGGAACATTCTTCTCGTTGCAGATAGTGCCAACGATGGTGTCGTTTGCAGCAACAGTGTTGTCAGAAGGAATGTAGATTGCCTTACACTCATCAGCCGCGGATGTAGTGAGCGCTTGAAGCTCGGTAGTCTCTGAGAAAGTATACGCCTTTACAACAATGCCTTCAGCCTCAAAAAGTGCTTTTACTGCTTCATACTGAATAAGGGAGTTAGACTCGCCTGTGCAATAAATAACGCCAACCATATCGCCTGCAACAAGACCGAGAGTATCAATCATCATCTTTGCCTGCTCGTCAAAAGGAACTGCATCGGATGTACCGGATACGTTAGCGGGGATAGCACCTGCGAATGTGCTTTCATAATCGGTTACCGATGTGCCAAGTACCGGAATGGTAGTAGTAGCGGTTGCTGCTGCAGTAAGTGCAGGAGTAGCATTTGCCATGATGAGATCAACATTCTTTGCAGTAAAGGTGTTGATAACAGTGGTACAAAGATCGGGCTCGCCTGCTACCTGAGTATCAAATGCAACAGTTTTGCCTTCTGCCTCAAGTGCGGCAGTGAGCGCTTCGGTAAATCCCTTGGTTGCCTGGTCAAGTGAATCATGTACCATAAGCTGGCAAACGCCTACGGTATAATCTGCTTTCTTTTCGCATGAAGCGAAAGAAAAGCACGCAGTACAAAGAATAACTGCAGTAAGAATAAGGGCTAAAAGCTTTTTCATTTTTGTTTCCTCCAAAAAGTAAAATATAATAAAAAATCGCCCCTGTAATAAAACAGGGGCGAAAAATTATTCCGCGTTACCACTCTGCTTTCGTACTGACCTCTCGGTCAGAACCTCTATAGGCTTAAAAGTCTTAACGATGTAACGGTCGTACCCGTTGTATCTACTATAAGTTCAACACACCGCTCGCAGGAATGAACTTCACTCTGATATTACCATTGTCTTGCACCAACCGACAACTCTCTGCAGGCTTTTCTCAAAGCTACTCTTTCCGCTCAAACGCGTTT
>JAFQDK010000054.1 GCA_017399305.1 Clostridia bacterium | reverse complement strand
CCCCCCCCCCCCCCTACGGTATTATATATTTTGATTGATTTTTGCTCGGTTGTTATCCTTTCTTTTATTTGTCCTGGAGGCATGCAATGCCGGGAAGTACAAGGCCTTCGAGGAACTCGAGGGAAGCACCGCCACCGGTAGAGATGTGAGTGATTCTGTCAGCAAAGCCGAGCTGCTCACAAGCTGCAGCGCTGTCGCCGCCGCCTACGATAGTGGTTGCATCGCTTTCAGCGAGTGCCTTTGCAACAGAGATAGTACCCTTTGCGAGAGTGGGGTTCTCAAATACGCCCATAGGACCGTTCCAAACAACGGTCTTTGCGCTCTTCGCAGCCTCTGCATAGAGCTCCATGGTCTTAGGACCGATATCAAGACCTTCTTTGTCAGCAGGAATAGCGTCAGAAGCAACAACTTCTACATCAACGGGAGCGTCGATAGGATCAGGGAAGCCTGCTGCAACGGTGGTGTCGATGGGGAGAAGAAGCTTAACGCCCTTTTCCTCAGCCTTCTTCATCATATCCTTGCAGTAGTCGATCTTCTCTTCGTCGAGGAGGGACTTACCAACACCGTAGCCCTTAGCTGCGAGGAATGTGTAAGCCATACCGCCGCCGATGATGAGGGTGTCAACCTTTTCCATAAGGTTGTTGATAACATTGAGCTTATCCTTAACCTTTGCACCGCCGAGGATAGCAACAAAGGGACGCTCAGGGTTAGCGAGAGCCTTGCCCATGATGCCGATTTCCTTCTGAATGAGGTATCCGCAAACTGCAGGGAGGTAGTCAGCAACACCTGCGGTGGTTGCGTGTGCACGGTGAGCGGTACCGAAAGCATCGTTTACATAAACTTCAGCCATGGAAGCGAGTTCCTTAGCAAATTCGGGGTCATTCTTCTCTTCACGAGCGTCGAAACGAACGTTCTCAAGAAGCATTGCCTGACCTTCCTTAAGAGCAGCAGCCTTAGCCTTTGCATCCTCGCCTACGATATCGTTTGCGAGTTCAACGGTCTGGCCGAGAAGCTCGGTGAGGCGAGCTGCAACGGGAGCGAGAGAGTACTTGGGGTTAACTTCGCCCTTGGGCTTACCCATGTGAGAGCAGAGGATAACCTTTGCGCCCTGACCGAGAAGATACTTAATGGTAGGGAGAGCTTCTACGATTCTCTTGTCGCTAGTGATCTTGCCTTCCTTAAGCGGAACGTTAAAGTCACAACGCACAAGCACCTTCTTGCCGGCAACGGCAACATCTTCAATTGTTTTCTTGTTATACATTAGATGTACACTCCTTTATATAATAATTTGTAATAAACAAAACTTATCCACCTTTTAATATACCACACTATTTTGAGAATATCAACACAATTTGTTAATTTTTTGGCATAAAAAAGTGTTTACTTTTTCATTGAAATAGATTAGAATATATGAAGAAAAGGAGGGAGAGCCATGACAGACAATTATTTTGCTCTTTCAAAGGTGTATGACAGTCTCAACGCTGACCTTGACTATGTGGCGTGGGCAAAGTATCTTGACGGCAAGATAAAGCTGCACTCTGATATTGATGTGTCGCTTGTGCTTGATCTTTGTTGCGGCACAGGTGCGATGACAATGGAGCTTGATAAGCTCGGATATGACATGACGGGTATCGACCTCTCTCCCGATATGCTTGATATCGCACGGCAAAAGGCACAGGAAGTAGGCAGAGCCGAGAACATTCTTTTTCTTTGTCAGGATATGTGTGATTTTGAACTTTACGGCACTGTGCAGGCGGTTGTAAGCTGCCTTGACAGCTTGAATCACCTTGATTCAAAGGCTGACCTGAAAAAAGTTTTCGACCTGGTGCATAATTATCTTGAGCCGGGCGGACTTTTTATGTTTGACCTCAATTCGCCTTATAAATTCAAGAACATCTATGGCACTAATGCATATATGCTTGAGGATGAGGGCATCTTTTGCGGTTGGCAGAATATATATGACAAGGATAGCCGCATATGCGATTTTTATACAACTGTTTTCACCGAAAATAAGGATGGTACATACAGCCGATTTGACGACTACGAAAGAGAGTATTGCTTTACACAAAAGGAAGTCGAAAAGCTGCTTGCGAAATGCGGATTTGAGCTTGTTTCTGTTGACGGCGACATCGACGGAAGCAAGGTAGAAAAAGATACCGAAAGATTGTATTTTACAGCAAAGAGGATTTAAGATGCAAAACACGACAAAATCACAGATTTTTCGCGCGATGACGCGTGACGGAAGTGCAAGAATACATGTTATAAATTCAACCGCAATGGTTGAAGAATTCCGCAGGCTTCACAATACCGCGCCCACCGCAACAGCGGCAGGCGGCAGACTTTTAACTGCTGTTTCGATAATGGGTTCGCTTAACGGCGAGGTGCAGGACACAACGACCGTACAAATAAGCGGCGACGGTCCTATCGGCAAGCTCATTGCGGTTGGTGATTACTATGGCAACGTCAAGGCGTATGTCGAAAATCCTGCAACGCATCTCCCCATAAAGTCCAACGGACACCTTGACGTCGGCGGTGCGGTTGGCTATGGCAGAATGACTGTTGTAAGAGAGTGCGGACAGGCAGAGCCGCATATCGGAATGGTAGAGCTCCGCACAGGCGAGATCGCCGAGGATATCGCGGCATATTATGCAGAGAGTGAGCAGGTGCCTACTTTGCTTGCGCTCGGTGTGCTTGTTGAAAAGGATGCGACCGTTCGTGCGGCAGGCGGCGTGCTCGTACAGCTTTTGCCATTTGCGGACGAAGCAGTAATTACAAAGCTTGAAGAGAATTCCGCAAAGCTTTCAAATGTTTCACGCCTTTTTGACGAGGGACTTTCACTTGAAGAAATTGCAGCTATTGCGCTTGAGGGCATCGAATATGACCCCTTTGATGTGCTTGATGTAGAATATAAGTGCGATTGCTCGCGTGATCGCATGAAGCGTGCGCTTATTTCTGTCGGCGCAAAAGACTTGAACGAGATGTTTGCCGAAAATGTTGCTGAGGGCAAGCCTGAAGAACTGGAGATTTGTTGCCGTTTCTGCAACAAGGCATTCACATTTGATAAAAAATCTCTTGGACTTTAAAAAATTCACGTAATTTTCATTTACTTTTTGATTTTATTATAGTATAATGTTTTAGTATATGGTTTTTAGGGGGGTGTGCTTGTGAAAAAAACTTTGGCAACGCTTCTTGCATTGCTTTCAGTGTGCGGATTCACGGCATGTGAAAAGCCACAAGCGTCAGAAAGTACAGCTGTGCTTACCGAGCCTCCCATTACCGAAACCGAAGAGATAACTACGGTGCATATTACGGCCGAGCCGCCCCAGACTACAGAAGATGTTTACGTTGCTACAACTTCTGCAGAGCCGACTCCCGAAACACCCGAACCCGTGGTCACCACAGGTGGATTTGTACCTGACGGTCCATTCGACCTTATGACATCAAATCTCGAGAGTTATATTGATGTCAGTGCCTATAAAGGCATAAAGGTCGGGCTTGGAGATGTCCTTCAGATAGACGACCATCTCGTTGACAGTGAGGTTGCGCGCAGAATATGTGCTTTACCCGATGATGTGATGATACATGACCGTGCCGCTGTTAGCGGAGATACGGTCAACATAGATGTAGACAGTATAAACGATATCGAGTTTGAAAACCAATTAGTTTCGGATCTCTGGCTTGTGCTTGGTTCCGGAACCATGGTCTCGGGATTTGAGAATTGCATTGTTGGGATGACTCCCGGAGAAACTTCGGAGTTTTCAGTTGTCTTTCCGGACGACTATAACGAGATGCTCGCAGGAAAAGAAGTTGTGTTCAGCATAACTCTTAATTATATTTGCCCCACGCTTACCGATGAAATTGCGATAACGCATTTTGATGCTGAGAGCGCGTATGCTTTCCGAGAGACGGTTCGCTTTGAGCTAGCTGTGGCGGAAAACAACATTTTCGAAAGTGCCAAAGAAACGGCTACCTGGACGGCGGTGCTTTCTGCGGCAAGAGTGATACGTTATCCCTCAAGTCTGATTGAAGAAGAATACAACAAGCTTGTAGAAAAGTATAAAGCTGAAGCGGAGCAGAACGGTGTTACATATGAAGAACTTTTTGTATCCGTTTACGGCATGACGATGGATGAAGCCGAGGCGATGCTGACAGAGGCGGCAAACTTTTTTGCCAAGCAGCGTCTTGCGATATATGCTATCGCGCGTGATATGCATATAGATGTACAGTCTGTTGACGAGGCGGCACTTTATGACAAGGTGATACCGCGTATAATTGCACAGGCGACATTTGCAGATTGAGTAAATAATTAAAAAGGAGATAGAACATGAATTGTCCTAAATGCGGCGGTCAGCTTTCAGATGACAGCACTTTTTGCCCATATTGCGGCAACGAGAAGCTTGATGAAGTGAAGAAGGCGGAGACCGCAGAAGAAACTCCCGAAGAGATCGTGACCGATGAGGTTGCAGAGAATGCAGAAGAAACGGTTGAAGAGACTGCAGAAGAAACAACTGAGGCTGCTGAAGAAGCAAACGCTTCGGCTGAAACAGTCGAGCCTGAGGGCGATGTTATCGTGAAGCCTGCCGGTGCCAAGGGCATCATTATTGCTGTGCTTGCTGTACTTGTTGTAGCGGCGATAGCTGTAGTAGCTTTCCTTTACGGCAAGAATTCAAGCGGCGTTCCCGGTGAGACCACAGGCGTTGTAACTACCGATACCGCAGATACTACCGACACTGCAGATGTAACCACTGATGCAGAGCCTGTAGAACTTTTCCCTGACGATTATGAAATAGCTTATCCTGACGGATTTGATTATTCTACAATAAACCTTGCCGATTACGTTAAGCTTGGTGATTATAAAGGTCTTACACTTGCTCTTGCAAGCAAACCTGAGATCGCTGATGATGATGTAAAGGCATACATTGATGAAATGCTGGTTCAGTATTCTACCGAGAAGGAAGTTACCGGACGTGCCGCACAAGACGGTGACCTTGTAGTCATTGACTTTATCGGCAGAGTAGACGGCGTGGCTTTCGAGGGCGGAACCGCTGAGGATTTCTCACTCACAATTGGTGCAGGCGGATTTATCGACGGCTTTGAGGACGGAATAATCGGCATGAACATCGGCGAAACCAAGATGGTTGACACCGTGTTCCCTGAGAATTACGGCAGCGCGGATCTTGCAGGCAAGGCGGCTGTGTTTGAAATTACACTTCATTCTATTTCCGAGTCCGTGCCCTCAGAGTTTAACGATACTTTCGTAAGCGAGAACACCGAGTACAAGACCACCGCAGAGTTTGAAGCTGCAGTGAAGTCCTATCTTGATTCTGAGCGCGAGTATGCTATCGAGACCGAAAAGCAGAACCTTGTTATCACAACTATCACTGAAAACGCAGAGCTCATTGCATTTCCTGAGGGACTTGTTGATGACTACATTTTCCAGGAGATCAGCAATATCAAGAAGTATGCTGACAGCTACAACATGACATATGAGGATATGGTTCTTCAGGGCACAGGCATGACTGCGTCGGCATATGAGGCTTACATCCGCAAAAATGTTGAGAATGTCATAAAGCAGGAGCTTGTTATCTGGGCTGTTGCGGACGCAGAGGGCGTGACCGTTACAGACGAGGATCGCTCTACCGAGACAGCAACTCTCCTTTCCTATTACGGTTATGATACCGCAGAGGAAATGTGCACAGCTCTCGGCGTAAGCGAGGGATATTTCAACAATTCCATCGAGTTTTCCGTGATTTATAACAAGACCTGGAAATTCTTGATTGAAAATACATCATTTACAACTACAACTGAAAATTAAGGAGAAATAAATCATGAAAAAGACATTTGCACTCATTCTCACTGTAGCTATGCTTGCGCTCTCGCTCGTTTCCTGCGGCGCACCTAAGGACGACTTCGTTTATATGGATTCCGACCTCGTTGCTGACGGTTATATCACCCTCGGCGAGTACAAGGGCCTCTATATCAATCCTGTTGAAGTTACCGAAGATGAAGTTAACGCTTATGTTGTTGAGCATGTAGGTCACGAAGAAGAAGAGATCGCTACCGTTGAGCGCGCAGCTGCTGACGGTGACGTTGTAAACATCAACTATGTCGGCAAGATCGACGGAGTTGAGTTTGAAGGCGGCTCTGCTGAGGATCAGGATGTTCTTCTCGGCAGCGGAAGCATGATCGAAGGCTTTGAAGACGGTATCGTAGGCATCAATGTTGGCGAGACCAAGACAATCAATGTTACCTTCCCTGAGGATTATCACAATGAAGAGCTCAGCGGCAAGGCTGCAACCTTTGATATCACTCTTAACGCTGTATATGATGAGTCCGTTTTTGAAGCTGCAGAGCAGGAACTTCTTCTTGAAAAGATGGAAGCATATACCGCTGATGCAGATGCAGTTACTGCTGATCTCGTTTGGGAGCAGATCATGGAGAACGCAACCGTAAACAAGTATCCTGCAGGCGTTGTTGATTCTCTCGCAAAGGCTCTCGCTGACAACCAGATCGCTACTTATTATAGCTGGGGTCTCACCGATCTTTCCATGCTTGGTATGTCTGAGGAGTCCATTCGTGAGATGATGGTTCCTGAAGCAGAAACCATGATCAAGGAAGAACTTGTTATTTACGCTATTGCACAGGCAGAGGGCATGACCATTACCGATGCTGAGTTTGATGCAAAGCTTGCGCTTCTTGCACAGGCTTCCAGCTCTGCGGACGTGGTAGTTACTCCCGAAGAGTATCTCAAGCACTTCACACGTCAGAGCGTTGAAACCAAGATCTATTACGACAAGGTAATAGCACTTGCTTCTTCCACAGTTGTTGACACTCCTGCTGAGTAAAGAATCAAAACGGTATCGGTAAAATACGATACCGTTTTTCACACAAGCAGAACGGTTTGATTATTAAATTTGAAATAATGCTTGCAACAAGCAAAAGTATCATATATAATAAGTGTACCTTTATTTTAGGAGGAGATATATAAATGAAGAGAATTTTATCGGTTCTTTTGGCAGTGGTTCTTTGCCTTACACTTTGCCTTAGCATTGCCGCAAGTGAAAGTGTTGTGGTTAAAATGACTATCGGTCAAAACGTTGGTTATATCAATGGTGAGGCGCATACGCTTGATGCTGCCCCCATTATCCGCAATGATCGCACAATGCTTCCTGTCCGCTTTGTTGCCGAGGCTTTCGGCGCAGCGGTTGCGTGGGATGGCTCAACAGCAACAGCTACCTTGACAAGATCTGATGTTGAGATCATGATTACCATAGGCGCTGAGTTTGCTGTCGTTGACGGTGAGGCTGTTAAGCTTGATTCGCCTGCATTTATTGAGAACGATCGCACATATATGCCCGTTCGCTTTGTTGCTGAGTCGCTCGGCGCAACTGTTGAGTGGGACGGTACTACATCTACTGCAACACTTACTTATGCAAAAGAAGAGTTTGTTCCTTTCCCCGATGATTATACCGTGACTTATCCCAACGGCTTTGATTATGTTGGCACAGATCTCAGCCAGTATGTCACCCTTGGCGCTTATAAGGGGCTGACTGCTGCCGAGGCGCTTCCTGCAGAGATTACCGATGCAGATGTTGCCGCTCGTATCGAAGAGGTTGTTGCTGAAAATCCCATGAGAGTAGAGATAACAGACCGCGCTGCTGACATGTATGACAGCGTTGTTATTGACTATGTTGGTACTGTTGACGGTGTTGCTTTCGACGGCGGCAGTGATGAGGGGGCAGAAACCGTTCTCGGCATGGGTATGTATGTTGAGGGCTTTGAGGAGGGTATCATCGGCATGAACGTCGGTGAGACCAAGAAAGTTGAAGTGACATTCCCCGATGATTATTATACAGAGCTTGCAGGCAAGAAAGCCGAGTTTACTATAACACTTCGCTCTATTTATGAAGAAACCCCTGCAGAGTATAACGACGAGTTTGTAAAAGCTCTTGGATACGAGAGCGTTGCTGAGTTTGAGGCTTCTGTAAAGGCTGAGCTTAACGCTGAGCGTGATGAAGAGATACACTCTTTAAAGGCTACCGCAGCCTTCAATGCCGCATATGCACATGCGACAATCACAAAGCTTCCTGAAGGACTTGTTGAAGACTATATGAATCAGCAAATCGAGGCGACAAAAGAGCTTGCAACAGTGTATGGCATGACATATGAAACGCTTATCGTATATGGAAACGGTATCACCGTTGCCGAATATGAAACAGCGGTTCGCACTCTTGCTACCGAAACTGTTAAGCAGGAACTTGTGATTATGGCGATTGCCAAGGCTGAAGGTCTTATTGCCACAACCGAGTGTGATGCTATGATTGCAGAGCTTTGCACACTTTCCGGTTGCGATAATATTGCAGAGCTCAGCATTGCTACCGGCGTGTCTGAAGCATCTCTCTATAATTCTATGCTTTATGTTGCAACCAGAGTAAAGGTAGAGAGCTTCCTTGCCGAAAATATCACAATTACACAGCAGTAAATACAAAAGCCGCCATAAGGCGGCTTTTGTGTTAAAAATTCGCCGGAGTTAAAAATGAATTGTCTATTATGCACATTTTTAGCCTTGCTAAACAAAGTGATTTCATATATAATTGAAAATGTAAAGATAATTGTAATCATGGGAGGATTTGTATGAAAAAATTCTTGTTTTCGATGCTTGTTGTTGTGCTTTCGTTTGCGCTTTGCGTGTGCATTGCGGCGGCTGACACCGTTTATGTAAGCGATAATGGCACAGGCGACGGTAAAACAGCAGAAACTGCTACAAATGATTTTGCTTTTGCTATCCAGGCGGTGGCAAACGGCGGTACTATCGTTATTACCGACACATATACCCTTACCGAGCCTTTTACCGAGCCTGATCATGATGGCTTGATAACCGTTACAGGCGGTAAGTTTATCTTCAACCATAAGTCATACAGCCGTTATTATCTCAGCGGTCCTACCACTTTCGAGAAGATGACATTTACTTACGGCTCTGCAAATACTGCAAAATCCGGTATGTTCGTATGCCGTTTTTACCCGATAGTATTCGGTGAAGGACTTACCACAAATTCACTCACTGTAGTTGGCGGCTATCAGGACCCCAATAATGAGCTTGAGAAGAATCTTGACTCCAACATTACTGTTGACAGCGGTACATTCACTACTATTGTAGGCTTTTGTCGCGGTAACAGCACCGTTACTTTCCGCGGCACTTCCAATATCACTGTAAATGGCGGTACTGTTAAGAGCCTCTACGGCGCATCAATTCACGGTTCCTATTCCGGCAATACCAACATAACCGTAAACGGCGGTAATGTTTCAGCTATCTACACCGGCGGTGACAGCACTCGCAGACTCAATGGCGATGCAAAGGTCACTGTTACAGGCGGTATCGTTACCGCCCTCAATATAAATAATGTTATGGGACATGCCGATGTATATTATCTTGGCGGCAAGATCAATGCAATTGCTAAGAAGGTTGCCGATGATATTATCAACCATGTTGAAGACGGAACCACATCACTCATCGTTCGCAAGGGCGTTATTGCAAACGAATACATAGAGTTCTTTGATACCGCTACATATGAGGACGGTTCCAAAATCTCCTCTGCGGCAGACGTTGAAGTTGCTGTATATTCGGTTCTCGACAAGGTTCCCGAAAAGTCTAATGCGACAATGGCAAGGGTCTATGTTTCCAACGCCGGCAACGGTGACGGTCTTACTCCCGAAACTGCGATAAGCGACCTTGGTGCGGCTTTCCAGATGCTTGAGGGCATTGACGGAACTATTGTTCTCATCAACGATGTTCCCCTTGATTCTGATGCTTTCTATGAGCCGGAGCGCGATAATCACATCGTTATCACCTCTTATGACGGTGAGCGCTATTTTGACGGCGGACTTTATTTCTGCGGCAAGAAATTCAACCGTTATTTCATGAGCGGTGATGTTACATTTGAGAACACTGAGATAACATTTACCTCCGCGCCCCTCTTTATCTGCAGATGGAATGATGTAACATTCGGTACAGGTCTTGAAATGGTTGCAAACAAGATCTATGTTGTAGGCGGATATCAGTTCCCCACAAGCGAAAATGTTCCTGTTGACAGCAATGGCAGCATCACCGTCGAAAGCGGTTCTTACTATTGCCTTATCGGTTATTCCAGAGGTACTGTTGCAGAGAATCCTTTTGAGTTTAAAGGCACTCAGACTATGAATCTTTATGGCGGTGAGGTCAACCGTATCTACGGCGGCCCTGCACAGGCAAACAAGGGCGATAATATTGTCATCAATGTAGACGGTGGTAAAGTTACAAACTTTATTCAGGTTGGCGGCGACCAGGGCTTCTGCTCCAACACTGCAGAAATCAATGTTAAAAACGGATATGTAAAGCAGATAGATATGCGTAACTTGCTTAAGTCCGCTGTTGTAAACTGGACAGGCGGCACTATCGAGAGCTTTGTATGTGACAACTGTATTTACAACGGCGCACTCATAGAAACTGCTTTCGCAGCAGCAAATGAGTTCAAGGATACCGTATACACACTCAATTATTCCGGTGTAACCCCCACAGATGATATGCTTGCATTCTTTGATAAGGTTGGTACTGCAGCATCTGAGAGCGTTGAGGTTAAGCTTACTATCGGATCTACTACAGCATACATCAACGGCGAGGCACAGACTCTTGATGCGGCTCCCATTAACCGCAACAACCGCACAATGCTTCCCGTACGTTTCCTTGCAAACGCATTCGGCGTTGATAATGACGGCATCAAGTGGGATGCGGCGACAAGAACCGCAACTCTCACAAACGATGAGGTTACAATAGTAGTTACTATTGACGCCCCCAGCATGACGGTAAACGGCGAGACCGTTGCTCTTGATTCACCTGCAATTATCGAAAGCAACCGTACATATCTTCCCGTCCGTGCAATTGCAAACGCACTCGGCGTTTCAAATGACAATATCAAATGGGACGGCGCAACTTCCACCGCAACACTGATTAAATAACAAATAAAAGCACCCTTCGGGGTGCTTTTATTTGTTATTTTAACTATCGTTTTCCCTAAAATACCACTATTTTTCTGCAGTGTTGACATTTTGGTGGCTTTCATTATATAATATACTCGTTAAAATATTATTTTCGGAGGACATTTATGAAAAAGCTTCTCGCCTTTTTGTTTGCAGCGCTCATGCTTATCGCGGCTGTTCCTTTTGCTATTGCTGCTGAAACTACGGCTGTTCCTACAAATCTCCCCTATATTACAAGTGATTCTGTCGGCTTTATTGATTATGCCGGCTCTGATGCTGCATCCGGTGCATCGCCTGACGCGGCTAAAAAGGGATTTGGTGCGGCTCGCGGAACCGGTGTTGTCGGTCTTCTCGGTCAGGGCGGTACTATGGTTGCCTCCGGCAAGGCATATATGGGCGCAAGCTATAAGCTTCCCGCGCTTCGCAGTCCTCTGCTTATCACCTCGCAGTATGCAGGTGTCAACTATATGAATGCCGAGCCTGCAAAGAATCCCGCATGCGCATTCAAAATGGCTGACGGTGCTACATTTACTATCAACAGTGACGTTATCTTTGATGATATTATTGTTTTCCAGGAAGGCGCAAATCAGAACTCCATCATCGTTACAAGCGGTGCTACTCTTGTTATCGGTGACGGCGTTGTGAATATGACAAACCGCGACTTTCAGGTCAAGATCGTTGTTCAGGCCGGCGGACGTGTTATCGTTGGCGGCGGCAACTTCGAGATCGAGAACAAGGGCGGTGAGGTAATCGAGGGCTATACCTATGAATACCTCAAGGTTACACAGACCGGCACCTCTACCACTGTTCCTACCGTTGACTATTCCGATGTAGCTCCTGCGGTTGTATATGTTGCTTATAACGAGGGCAACAACAGTAATGACGGTCTCAGCGCAAGCACTCCCAAAAAGACTCTCAATCCTCCATCTGAAACTCAGGGCGCGCTTCATGTAGTTCGTGGCGGCGGCAATCTTGTCGTTTGTGGCAGACTTTATATCGGTGTAGACTTTGATATTCCCAAGCTCGGCAGTGAGCTTGTTATCAGTGGCGCTTATGACGGCACAAACTATGTTAATCCGGAGCCTGCAAAGAACCCTGCAGGCGGCGCAATTAAGATGGCGACCGGCAAGGTGCTTACAATAGGAACAGATGTTCGTTTTGAAAACATCATCTTCCATCAGGAGGGCGCAAGTCAGAATACCATTAGGGTTGCAAACGGCGCCACCGTTGTCTTTGGTGAAGGTGTTATGTGGACATCTATCCGTGACTTCAACATAAAGCTTGAGGTTGAAAAGGGCGGTACCGTAATTTTTGAAAACAGCGAAAACGGTTTTGAGTCTATCAGCGGCGACGGTATCGTTGTTGTACCCGAGACAGCTTCCAAGTTTGAGGCTACACGTGCATATGACGGACGCTTTACCGATGTTACGATTGCACATTGGTTCTATGATTATGTAAAGACCGCGTATGAGTACGGACTTGCAAACGGTACGTCCGCGACCAAGTTCTCACCCGATGCAAAGTTCACCGTTGCACAGGCGCTT
This sequence comes from Clostridia bacterium, assembly GCA_017399305.1. GTDB lineage: Bacteria > Bacillota > Clostridia > Oscillospirales > CAG-272 > UMGS902. Next base: position 11,228 of record JAFQDK010000054.1, on the reverse strand, counting down.
ACTGCGGCGGCTAACATTCACACTGCATATCACGGCACTGCTGTTCCTGCAGCTAAGAGCGGCGAGGCTTGGTATACACCTTATGTAAACTACTGCCTTGACAATGGTATTATCAACGTTGGCCAGTTTGCAGATGTTTCCAAGAACATTACCCGTGGCGAAATGGCAACAGTATTTGCAAACATTCTTCCCGATGATGAGTATGAGGCTGTTCGTGACGGTTCAAATCCTGACGTTACAAGTGGCATGGCTTGCTATGCGGCAGTTCAGAAGCTCTATAAGGCGGGTATCGTTGGCGGCGATGCAAAGACGGGCAATTACCGTCCTAATGATGAGATCGTACGTTCTGAGGCATGTGTAATCTTCACTCGCATTGCGGCTAAAGAGTACAGAGCAAAGTAATTAAACTTAAAAAAGCACCGAGCAAAAGCTCGGTGCTTTTGTTTTTTTATACAAATTGCAGAAGTATTTGTACTTAAATTCTGTTGACATTGACTTTGTGATGTGAGAAAATATAAATGTAAAAATATATTCAGATAGGAGAAACAGCATGAAAAAGTTTTTACTTAGTATTTGCGTGGTGGCTCTTGCAGCTATCCTTGCTATCGGCACTTTCGCTGCAGAGACAGTGATTTATGAAAATGATTTCTCAAATCCTGCAACTCTTAACGATTTCGAACAGTATCGTATGGAGTGGGAGATTAAAGACGGCGGTCTTTACCTCACAGAGAATTTCGTTGGCGTTTCCTCCGGCGCATCTCTTGATACATCTTTCGCTCATATTATTTATCAGGCAGACCAGCCTCTGAACGACTACATCGTTGAGGTTGACTATATGAATATCCAGACTGCCGGAGGCGTTATTTTCCGTTCTCAGCAGGATAAGGTTGATTCACAGCAGGATGGTATATATGGCTATGTTGCTTTCATTGCTAACAATGCAAACTGCGGTGCCCTTGGCTCAGGCAGTAAAGACGGTAAGTGGAAGGGTAACATCAAGGTAGGTTCTACCGGTGCTTGTAACATTTCCAGCAATGTTCATATCAAGGTTACTGTTAAGGGCGAAAAGATTCATACCCTTATCACCAATATTGACAGCGGCAAGACCGTTCTTGATTACACATATACCCTTGGCACAAACGCCGGCGACCAGATCTGGGCAGACGGTACTTTCGGTCTCCGTATGCGTGCAGGCCTTAAGGATAACCATGCGTATTCTGCAGGCGTTGCATATTTCGACAACTTAAAGGTTACAACTGCGAACGAGGTTGACCTTGGCGGCACAGGTATCATTCCTGAGGCATTCACCCCTGTTTTTGATCCGGTTGCAATTGATACCTCGGATATCACTCCAATCTATACAAATACCTTTGACAAGGCATCCGACCTTGCAGATTTTAAACAGTACAGAGGAACATGGGGCATTTTCGGCGGTCAGCTCTATCTCTCTTCTGTTACTGGCACACAGTCTTACATCCTCTATGCAGGTGACGAGGAGCTTACCCAGCTCACCGACTATGTGCTTGATGTAGATATGTACGGCACTCAGACTCAGGGCGGTGCTATCGTCCGCAGTGACATTGCAAATGTTACCGGTGACACTGATGATGGCTTCATGGGCTACATGGGCTTTATCTCCAACGACGGTAAGCTCGGTGCACTTGGTGCAGGTCAGTCAGACGGTCAGTGGCTTAAAGGCAATATCGAAGTAAGCAAGGTTGCTACTATCGAACCCAACTCAAATATTCACCTCCAGTTTGCAGTTAAAGGCAATATGCTTCAGCTTGTTATTACTGAGCAAGGCACAGGCAGAGTTCTCTGGCAGCATTCCGAGACCAACAATCTCTGGTCCAAGGGTACATTCGGTCTCCGACTCCGCGGCGCGGCTACCAGCACAGGCCTTAGCAATCTTAACTATACAGCATTTGATAATCTTGTAATTTCTAAGTTTAATAATACTACTCCCGCAGTTCCGGAAACTCCTGCAGTTCCGGAAACACCCGAGAAGCCTGTAACTCCTTCTCCCTCAATGCCTACCACACCCGGACAGGTGATTTACGAAAATGACTTCTCTGATCCTGCAACTCTCAGCGATTTCAAGCAGTATCGCATGAATTGGGAGATCAAGAACGGCGGTCTTTACCTCACTGATAAGTTTATCGAGGGAACAACCGGTGCATCTCTTGATACTTCTTTCTCGCATATCATTTATCAGGCAAACCAGACACTCACGGATTATATCCTTGAGGTAGACTATATGAACGTGCAGACAGCCGGCGGTCTTATTTTCCGCGCTCAGCAGGATAAGGTCGATTCACAGCAGGATGGCTTCTACGGTTATGTTGCTTTCATTGCCAACAACGCAAATTGCGGCGCTCTCGGTTGTAGCGGCGATAACGGTAAATGGAAGGGCAACATCAATGTTGGTGCTACCGGCAACGTAAATATTGGCTCCAGCGTTCATATCAAGGTTACCGTTAAGGGTGACAAGGTTCATGCTCTCATTACAAATATTGATGATGGCAAGACTGTTTATGATTACAGTTATACCATTGGCTCAAACACAACTGCCGATCAGGTGTGGGAAGACGGAACTTTCGGTCTCCGTATGCGTGCGGGCTTGAAGGCTAACAATGCATATTCTGCAGGCGTTGCATATTTCGACAACTTCAGAATTGTTGTACCCGGCGATGATGTTGTTGTAGGTGATAATACCGAAACTCCTGAAGATCCAGCAACCAAGCTTTCTATTGATACATCAAATCTTATCCCCGTATACGAGAATAAGTTTAACGCGGCTGCTGACATTGCAGATTTTGAGCAGTTCAGAGGAACATGGGCTGTATTCAACGGTCAGCTTTATCTCTCCGCTGCTACAGGCACACAGTCCTACATCCTTTATGCAGGCGAGGAAGAGCTTACCCAGCTCACCGACTATGTAATTGATGTTGATATGTATAACACCCAGACACAGGGCGGTGCAATCATCCGTAGTGACCTTGCGCAAGTTACCGGCGAGGCTGATGACGGCTTCTACGGCTACATGGGCTTTATTTCCAACGACGGTAAGCTCGGTGCAATCGGTGCATCCGGTAAAGACGGCAAGTGGCTTAACGGCAATATCGAGGTAAGTAATGCTCCTATTATTTCAAATGGTGCAAACATTCATCTTCAGGTTGCGGTTAAGGGCAATGTAATTCAGCTCATAATCACCGAGCAGGGCACAGGTAAGGTTCTCTGGCAGCACGCTGAGGAAAACGACCTTTGGACCAAGGGAACATTCGGATTCCGTCTCCGTGGCAAGGCGACAAATGCAGGTCTTAACAACCTCAACACAACTTCTTTTGACAATCTTGTGGTTTCCAAGTTCGGCGAACCTTCTGATAAGACCGTTATTAAAATGACTATCGGCAGCAAGGTTGGCTATGTCAATGGCATTGCAAAAGAGCTTGATGTTGCACCCATTATCCGTGGCGCAAGCACCATGCTTCCTGTACGTTTTGTTGCTGAAAACCTCGGTGCAACCGTAGGTTGGGATGGCGCAACCTCTACAGCTACAGTTAAGACTTCTGATGTTGAGATCAAGATCACTATCGGTGCAAAAGAAGCTATCGTAAACGGCAAGGCAGTTGCACTTGTTGCTCCTGCATTTATCGAAAATGGACGTACTTATCTTCCTGTACGTTTTGTTGCTGAAACTCTCGGTGCAACTGTAGGTTGGGACGGTGCAACTTCTACAGCTACTCTCACAAAATAAACTAAAAAGGAACTCGTCAGAGTTCCTTTTTAACCCAAGGAGAAAAATATGAAAAAACTTTTATTCAGCCTTTGTATTGCGGCTTTTACTGTTGCGCTTATGCTTTGCTCATTTGCCGCTGAAACCGTTATTTACGAAAATGATTTTTCAGATCCCACGACACTTGGTGACTTCAAGCAGTATAGCTTTGAGTGGAAAATCAAGGACGGCGGCCTTTATTATACGGGCAATAAAACCAATTCTTCTGCAAACTTTGGTCATATCCTTTATAATGGCTACACCGACCTAACTGACTATACCGTTGAGGTTGACTATATGAATGTGCAGACCGCAGGCGGCGTTATCTTCCGTGCGGATTTAGAAAAAGCAGACGAAACCTCAAATGGCTATTATGGCTACCATGCGTTCATCGCAAACGATGCAAATAAGGGTGCATTCGGCTGTCCTGATGCAGCTGGTGCATGGAAGAATAATATCAATGTCGGCGCTGCCGGTGATGTCAAAATCGGTTCAAATATTCATATCAAAGTTACTGTTAAAGGCAATGATATAAATGTTGTGATGACCAACATTGACACAGGCAGAACGGTTTATACCTATAACTATACCGTTGGCAGCTCCGAAAATGATGGCGGCAGCTGGCAAAAGGGTACATTCGGTTTCCGTATTCGCGATAATTATACTAAGAATGCTGTAAATTCCGCAAACACTGCATATTTTGATAATCTTAAAGTTACGGCAGTGGAAAAGGTTGAAGTTGATGATTCCGAGACTTCTCCCGAAATTGTTGCAGATTATATCGACACATCAAGCCTTATTCCTGTTTATACCAACAATTTTGAAAAATTTTCCGATATTGCAGATTTCAAGCAGTATAGAGGAACGTGGGCTACTTATAACGGAAGACTTTATCTCTCTGCCGCCAGCGGCTCTCAGTCATACATCCTTTATGCAGGTGACGAGGAGATTACTAAGCTCACCGATTATGTAATAGATGTTGATATGTATAATACCCAGACACAGGGTGGCGCAATCATCCGCAGTGACCTTGCAAACGTCACCGGCAAGACCGATGACGGCATCATGGGTTACATGGGCTTTATATCAAATGACGGTAAATTTGGTGCCATCGGTGCAGGACTTGCAGATGGCAAATGGCTTTCCGGCAACATCGAGGTAAGCGAAAGTGCGATTGTTGCCCCCGGCTCCGACATTCATCTTCAGCTCGCGGTTAAAGGTAATGTAGTTCAGCTCACTATTACCGAGCAGGGTACCGGCAAGATACTCTGGAAGCACGCTGAGGTGAATGAACTATGGAAAGAGGGTACATTCGGCTTGCGTCTACGCGGCTCGACTTCAAACGGAATGAGTAATATAACCACTGCTTGTTTTGACAACCTTGTTGTTTCCAAATTTGGCGAACCTGTTGCAAAAGAGAAGGTCGAGGTCAAGATGACCATTGGCTCTTTGACCGCATATGTAAACGGTGAAGCAAAAACTCTTGATGCGGCTCCCCTTATCCGCCAAAATCGCACAATGCTGCCTGTACGCTTCCTTGCGGATGCGTTCGGCGCAAAGGTAGAGTGGGACGGCGAAACCTCTACGGCGACGCTCATAAGTGATGAAGCTACCATTGTAATTGTAATATACGAGTCGAGAATGACTGTGAACGGCGTGACTGTTCCGCTTGACTCACCTGCTGTTATTCAGAATAACCGCACATATCTCCCTGTTCGCGCAATTGCAGAGGCGCTCGGCGCAAATGTAGCTTGGGACGCTGAAACTTCAACTGCCATTCTAACAAAATAGAATTATATAAGGAGAAGAAAAATGAAAAGGTTTTTATTCGGTTTTTGTGTAGCAGCACTTGTTGCTATGCTCGCTATTGGAACTTTTGCGGCAGAAACCGTAATTTATGAAAATGATTTCTCTGACCCAAATACCCTTGACGATTTTGTTCAGTATCGCACAGAATGGGAAATAAAGGACGGCGGACTTTACATTACAGATAAGTTTACAACCAATAACGGTGCTTCGCGCGATACCTCTTTCTCACATATTATCTATCATTCGGACGAAACTCTCACCGACTATATCGTTGAGGTTGACTACATGAACATTCAGACCGCAGGTGGCGTTATATTCCGTGCGGACGGTGCAACTGTTTCTGACAACGTCAGCGGTTTCCGCGGCTACCTCGCGTTTATTTCCAACAATGCAAACTGCGGTGCGCTTGGATGTGCGGCAGATACTGACGCTTATAAGGGCAACATAAATGTCGGCAAGACCGGTGGCTGTAATATCAGCTCTAACGTTCACATCAAGGTTACCGTAAAGGGTGACAAGATTCATACTCTTATCACAAACATCGACAACGGTAAAACCGTTTATGATTATACATACACCATTGGAACAAGCCAGTCTGACCAGATTTGGAAAGAGGGCACGTTCGGTCTCCGTATGCGTTCGGGTATGAAGGCTAACGATGCTTATTCTGCAGGTGTTGCCTATTTTGATAATCTCAAGGTTACCACCGCAAATGAGGTAATTATTGAAGGCGGTACTGCAGTGGTTCCCACTGAGCAACCTAAGACGTCTATTGATACGTCAAATCTTGTTCCAGTTTACACCAATAGCTTTGATAAAAAAGAGGATATTACTGATTTTGAGCAGTTTGGCGGTACTTGGGCGATAAATGACGGAAAGCTTTATCTTTCTGCAAAAGGTGCGCTTTCGCATCCTTATATCCTGTATGCGGGTGATACGGATCTCGTAAGCCTTAAGGACTATGTTGTTGATGTTGACATTTACAACATACAGACACAGGGCGGTATCATTATCCGCTCGGATTTTGCGAACATAAACGTTGATTCCGAATCGGGCTTTATGGGATACCATATGTTCACATCCAATAACGGCACGCTCGGTGCTATCGGTGCGGGCAATACAGACGGCAAGTGGCTTGAAGGAAATATCAAGGTTTCGGGCGCAATTATGCAACCGGGTATGAATGTTCATATGCAGGCGGCGGTAAAGGGTGATCTTATTCAGATAACGATTACCGAGCTTGAAACGGGCAAGCTTCTCTGGACATGGTGCCAGAAGCACGACCTCTGGAAGGCGGGTACGTTTGGATTCCGTCTGCGCGGCACTGTTGCCGGCGGCCTTGACAATCTTAACAGAACCGGCTTTGACAATCTTGTGGTTTCTACCTACGGCGAGCCTGAGGAAACTACTGTAGTTAAGATGACAATTGGTCAGAACGTCGGCTATATCAATGATGAAGCAAAAACTCTTGATGCGGCTCCCATTATCCGCGAGAGCCGCACAATGCTTCCCGTTCGTTTCGTAGCAGAGGCATTCGGTGCAGAAGTAGGTTGGGATGGCGCAACAAGCACAGCAACCGTTAAGACTGCAGACACCGAGATCAAGATCACTATTGGTGCAAAGACCGCAGTTGTAAACGGCAAGGAAGTAGCGCTTGACGCTCCCGCATTTATTGAAAATGGCAGAACATATATGCCTGTCCGTTTCGTAGCTGAAAATCTCGGCGCAACAGTTGCTTGGGACGGTGTAACTTCTACCGCAACACTCACAAAGTAAATTATAACAACAACCCCCTGCATCAAAAAAGATGCAGGGGGTTGATTTATGTATTCAAAGGCGGCTTTTTAAAAATGCGCCGAACGAGTTTATTGTCCTTGATTTTTCTGTCTGCTCTTATGAAAAAAGCCGAGATATAAGAGGAGAGAGGAATTTTCATCTTGCGTTTCTTGAATTCTGCAATAAGCTCTTTATAAGCAGCGTTTTCACGCCGTGAAAGCATAAAAGCATAATGCTTTTTGAGGTTTTTGTAGAAGTCTTCTGTGTCAAACACGTCGGAATATAGCTCAAGCTTGCCTAATACGTATAATTCAAGCAGGGTGCGGATGCATTTTTCGCAATGACCGCAGTTTGAACTTTCGCTTACACAAACGTTAAGGTACTTGTATGAGGGCTCATATTCCGAAACAGCTTTAACCTTTTCAAGTCTGCCGGTGGTTTCGCCGCCGCAGGAATAAAACGTAATGTTGTCAAGAGAAAGGCAGGGAAGATTAAGAAGATCGTAATATGCCGGCTCGTAATAAAAACGGAATCCGGAAAAAGAGCATCCCGAAGAGTAATAATAGACACTGAAGAGCTTTTGAAGAATGAGCGGAATTGCAAGGGCACGGAAGGTATGCGTATGACTGTGAAGCTGATGAAGAAATTCGTTGATGTTTGTGTCAACGGTAACCAGCTTTAAATTTTGTTCCTTGGCGAAATTTTCAACGTAAGCAATTCTGTCTGAATAAAGCTGTCTTGCAACGTCTCCGCCATAGTTTCCGGATGCTCCGGCGTTAAAGAAGGTAAGGTGTGTTAATTTGAATGACGGAGTATCACAGCTTATGTGCTTTGCAATGGAATAGAAGGAATCTATACCTCCGGAGAGTCCCGTACCTACAGCTTTTGCACTTGAAAAGGGCGTACTGCAAAGAGGAGCTTTGATTTTGATAAAGTGATATTTTTTGATATTGTTTGAGATTGAGGGAATAAGATAATTTGTCAATTGATAATATAATCTCTCGGATATAGGACACTCGGAAACAATATCGAGCTCATGCTCCATGCAGTAAAGCAAAATATTTACGACGATGCCGTCAATTCGATCATCACATAAAAAGGGCTCGTATTCACTGTCAACCTCATACCAAATGTTCTCACATTGATTTTCGTTTAAAATCAGATCAAAACAAAGGCGGGTTTTATTTCCGTTTTTTTGTATAAGAGGCTTTTTAATTTCAAGCATTCTTTCTTAGCACCTTTCTGAAGAGTGATAGAACCAACCCTTTTTCGTATTTATTCATGGCAAACCACATACATACAAAGTAAATCAGGGAATAGATTGCCAGATAAAGAGCGAGATGAGTGTACTGCGAAATGGTTACCGCTGAATTTATAAGGATGCCTGCGGAGGCCGGAACGAGAGCAACCAGCACAAGCGGAATGATGCTTTTCCAAAAGCGCGGGATGTCAAGCTTTACGACCTTGTAATAATAGATGTTTATGTAAATTGTATTGCAAATTTGCGAAAACAGCGTTCCGAGGGCACAGCCGATACCGCCCCACTTTATACACAAGGGAATGCTGACTATCAGGTTTATAAGTGCAACTGCAACCATGAAAATTGCAGGCTGTTTATGCTGGTTCTTTGCTCTTCTTACTTCTATGCCTATGTTTTGTATCTGCGCGCAGGACAGGGAAAGCATCAGAATAACTGCGATGTAATACGAAGTTTTGTATTCGGAACCTGCCCATAAATGAATGAACGGTTCTCCGAACGAAACGAATCCTAAAAAGATATACGAATAAATCAGGAACTGTATTCTGCCGACACGTATGAATAAGTCAGAGGTTTCTTTTTCCAGATTGTCGTTTATAAGTTTATGAACTCTGGGAATAAAGACGCTTGATATAGTTGAAGAAACCTGGTTTATATAACCGTGCAGCTGTGATGCAACGCCGTATACGGCAACGGCAACGGTTCCGCAAAAAGCACCAAGCAATAATTTGTCTATGTTCCAGTTAATTTGGTCTACTATCATTGCAAGGAATATGAACAAGGAAAAAGAGGAAATTGTTCCGATTAAATTGAAGTTGAGCTTTCTGAAAGAAATTTGCATGCGCAATTTTCCCAAACAGAAAACTATGTGTATTATTTCTACTAAGATGTTGAAGGATACAATGGTGAGCACAAGCCCGATGGATTTATACCCGAATAACAGCGCAACCACAACGGCAAGGGGGCGAAGTATATTTTTAGAGAGGTCTAAAACCTTTAAAAAGAAAAAGTTCTCGGTCGCGCTTATGTATGAAGAAAAAATACTGAGAGGCAAGGAAAGCGCAATGTTTACAACCAACATGGTTATAAGAATTTTTGCGGTGTATAATTCTTGAGGCGTGAATTTTTCTGCAAAAAGAGAATCCACACTGAGTACAAGTCCCATTCCTGTGATAAGAGCGAGGAGACCCATGACGGAAAAGATAAGAAGATAAAGTCCGTTTAATCTTGCTAAATCCTTTTTGTCGGGGGAGCTTTTGTATTGAGTAAAGAATTTGATATAGGCACTGTTGAATCCGAAGTTAAACAGATTTAAATAAGAAACAAAGGAGTTGGAAAACGTGTAAAGACCGTATTCGCTCTGCCCAAGCTTCTCAAGTAAAAACGGTGTATAAAATAGAGATATTAAAATGCTGGTTCCCATTGAAATGTAAGACAAAAGGACACCTGCTTTTAATTGATTTATTTTCATAAAAGAACCTCTCTTGATTCCCTTTTTTATCTTTTAAAATATTATACATTACAAAATGTAAAATCGCAATAGGAATTGCCGGAATTTTAAAAACATTGCAGAAGGAGCAGATGCCGGACGGTTTTGCTATAAAAAAATGATGGTAACATTTTTTGAGCGTTACCATCATTTTGAAGTTTGTTTATTCGCCTTTGCAGCAGATAAGCTCTTTCGCATAAGGCAAGCTCAGAATCCAGTCGCAAAGAGTATGCCATTCATCGAGCTTGTGAGAACGTCTTGCATAATAGATGTTTACAAGCGTTTCGTAATTCATCGTTATTGTGCGAAGCTGATTGTAGGAAGAGGGCAGAAGCTGGATAAGGTCGTACCAATAGGTCTTGTCCTTGTTTTCCATGTATTTAAGTCTGGTTTCTTCCATATAATCAACATATGTTTTGAAAGCCGCAAGTGCTCCGTCGGTCATATGATCGGTGCTGAAATCAGAGAGCTCAAAGGGCTTTGCGTGTATCTTATGCATAGTGCTTGTGGAATTTGCAACGGTAGCAACCTTATACGTATCGAATTCCTTCCACCAATAAAGCGGAGCTGTGATGTCAACGCACACAAGTATCTGACGCATGAATTTGCGGTGATCGCTGCCTGCATTGCACAAACGCTTTGCGAGATCAAGATCGTTTTCGCCGAGGATATAGTTGCCGTTTTCATCGTAACTGCTGTCCGAGCGAGCCCATGAATTTAAGGGGTTGCGAGCGCCACGGATAGCGTTTTCAATATTCATTACAGAGCCATGTTCAACTTTAAGCATATCGGTCTCCTTACTTTTATTATTATATTTATAGTACCACATGTAGCGGTTTTCGTCAATAAAATCTCACATATTGTGTTTGAAATTTTTTTTAAAATTTTTTCAAAAAAAGTGTTGACAAAATAAAAGTACCGTGCTATAATAACAGAGTCGCAAGGCTGGTGAACAAAAAACTCTGGGCCTTAAGATTAAAACATAAGATGGAAGTTTAGCTCAGCTGGGAGAGCATCTGCCTTACAAGCAGAGGGTCAGAGGTTCGAGCCCTCTAACTTCCACCATATGGCCCGGTAGTTCAGTTGGTTAGAACGCTAGCCTGTCACGCTAGAGGTCGTGG
>JAFQDK010000053.1 GCA_017399305.1 Clostridia bacterium | reverse complement strand
TTATATAATCACTTTAAAATGCAAGCATTTTAAAGTGTAGAGGGGCGTACATTCGCATGTCGCTCACCGCGACCGCCCCTTTAAGGAGTAAAAAAGCCGGGGAACCCGTCTTTTTTACAGATTTTTAGGCTTCCCCTTGAGTGGAAGGTGTCACATAGTGACGGATGAGGGATTATATCAGAAACATTAATTTATATTGCTAAGAATGGACTGCTTTTCAGCAGCCCAGTCTTGTTTTATTTTGCTGTTTCGTATCTGCCTACAAACAATAGCTCACCGCTTGTGTTGTCGCGGATGGCGAAGTAGAAAGGTTTGTCGGCGATAAATTCTTTGGGTGCTTCTGTGAAAATGTATGCACATTCATCAAGCGTTATAGCGGTAACCGCTGCGGCCTCAGTGCCTTCCTCGTCAATCTTGATGTATGTCTTTTGCAAAACATCATCAACCGAGAGACCGCTTGCGCCTGTGAGCCCACTCAGGTCAGCTCTGCTATCAAAAGCATCTACCATTCCGAGTGCCACGAGAATATCGTTCATCTGAACTTTGTATTCAAGCTCAAACTTAGGTATTGAAACATTCACATTCTCTGTTGCAAAAACAGCATTTTCATTTAAGAATTTTTCAATATCCAACTCGCCGTCTGAAAGCATAAAATACATGCTGAAAGAGTAGTTCTTGTCGGGCAGATAATAATACTTGCCGTCCCGTTCGCCTGACCTACCGTATTCAAGGCTGACAGCTTTAATGCCGTCTGCTTCATAGTATCCAACACGGTCGGTAAGATTCATAAAGTCAATCTCGGAAACACTGTTGTCGAGATTGGTAAAATTGCCTTTTTTCGTCAGATGCTTTTCAAACGGGATTTCCCATGCCGCCTTAAAATAAACTGCATTGGCAAGAGCAAGAGAAAACGCACGGTGATCCTCGGTAAAGATAGAGTCAATTTTTCCTTTTGTCTTTTCTTTCGCCCACGCATTGACTTCTTCTATCGAATTGTCAATTGTTACTTCTCGGATTTCGGCAGAGTAGAAGTTCTGCATTTTTTCACTGTATTCGGGCAAAAAATCCTTATCATGCATGGATTTGTTTACCCAAAGTGAGTTTGCTGTTTCAAGAGAAAGAATACCGGCATATGACTTGTATCTTTCAAGAGTTTCTTTCACTTGTGCATTGTATGCTTCAAGGTCATTTATGTCAATTGCATCAAGTATCTGCTGCTTAGTATCACCTTTGGCGCCGTTTGCGAGAAGCGCAAGACACATCTTGGCTGAGTATGGGGAAACCATACGGTTGCCGTCACTCGATGTCAGCTTCATAAAACTATCCGCGAAGCTCGCGCCTGCATCCGGCGCTGTCAAATCGGGACAAGTTATTATTACGGTATTGGTAGTATCATCTGCGGGAGGGCAAGATATAGATACGGGGCTACATCCCGAGATGCAAATAGCAAACAGCACAATTAGTGCAATGATTTGCTTATTTTTCATCCTTTTCCTCCTTGGTTGGTTCTGTTGCTTTTGCACGCTTTTTCTTTTTTGCAACGATAATGCCGATGGCAAGAGCAATACCAAAGATAACAATGTATGGTGCAGTGTATATGATTGCAAATAGCAGACCTTCAGAAAATTCAGCAAAAGCTTCGCCGGATTCTTTTACAGTTTCATTAAGCCTGTCGCCAAAAGTTTTTGGTGCAGGTGAAGTGTACTTTGTGACTTCATTGAGATTGATATAGAATGTAGAATACTTAACATCGTTGTCGATTGTGTTTTGTGTGTTTGTCAATGCTTCTATCTGATACTGCACATCGCAAAGGCGCTCTTCTATTTGTAGCATTTCTTCGACAGTTTCGGCTTTTTCAAGCATTGTAAATAGACGCTCTTCCTGCACGCGATAGGATCTCAGCCTGTTTTCATTGTCGTAATAGTAGTCGGTGAGGTTGTCAACAGTGTTTTGAACACTTGCCACGTTGTAGCTGTCTTCCATTCCGGCAAGGAAAGTTTCGTAGCTTTCCTGTGGAATACGAACAGTGATGTCAATTGAACGAAGTCCTGAGTGATTTACAGAATTAAGGTTATATGCGTTTTCCGAAATAATGATTCCGCCAAGAGACTTTATTGTTGCGTGTAAAGTTTCGTTAGCCTTGTCAAAATCTTCTGTCTCCAAAGTTACACGTGAAGTATACACCAGCTTTTCTTCGCGTATTGTATTAGAGATTCCCTGGGCTGAATCTGCAGTTGAACCATAATTCAAAGCGCCGCTTATAGATGAATCACTTTCCATTTTTAACTCGGCAGAGTTCTGCGATGAGTAAAAATACTCTTTTTCGGGGCTTTCAAATGAGTTGTCTGCAGTCATGTTGCCTTTTGAAGCGCTGCATGCCGATAACATAACTGTAAGAGCTAAAACCGAGGAAATCAGAGTGAGTTTTTTCATGGCAAATTCTCCTTATTTCTTGAAAATCAGAAATTTTGAGAGAACGTAATTAAATATGACAACAAAGACGGCAATTACTATTTTTACTATCCAGTCGTTGAATCCCAGCATGTCCACAAACAGAGCAAATCCACCGATTTCGATAAGCCCTGAAACGGCGCGTGCACCGAAAAATGTGAAAAACTCACGTGCAAGGTGTTCACTGCCGGCGCCCTTGAATACAAAGAATTTGTTAGTCACAAAAGCAAAAAGCACCGATGCCAGCCATGCAATAGTCTGTGACACTGTGAGCACAGAGTCGGCACCTAAAATCACACTTGAAAACAGCCAGTATGTGAAATAGTTTACAACGGTTGTCATTACTCCGAAAAACAGATACGAAATCTGCTCACGGTATTTTTTTAAAAGTTCTCCAATCATTTCCATTCACCCATTAGTCGATAAAAAAACTAAAAATCCTCACATCATGAATATAAACTGTAATTTGCCGCTTATCTTATCATTTCTTCAAACTCATCAAGTGATGAAATAATGTTTAGCGCATCGAGCAAAGCGTTCGCTGTCATACCGCTTGGCAGACCGTAATTCAGCGCAATGATGTCGCGTTTTGCGGCGCTGTTTTCGCCTCCTGAGAGACCGTGTATATAAAAGTCGCGCTTGGTTATCGGAGTGCGAGTGGTTTGTATCGTGCTTTCGTATTGTTTAAACAAATTGCGAAGCAAATCTGCATCCATTCCCTCAACACCGAGTGTACCTTCTTTTGAAGCTTCGTGCTTGCGCTTTTCTTTGCCTTCGATTTTGGGAATATAAAGGTTGATTACTTTTTCAGCAGGAAGAAAGCTTTTAATATATGACCTTATTACTTTCCCGGCACCGTCGCTGTCGCAAAGCAGAATAACACCGTTTACGCAAAGGCGTTTTATCAGTGCCTTTTTTTCTTTGCTATTGAAAATGCCAAAGCCTCCCGTGGTAATGACTTTGGCATCTAAAATAGAGTCAAGTTTTATTTTGTCGTATTTCCCCTCGACAATTATGGGGAGCGATATTTTGATTTTTTCCATCTTATCTACCTCTTGCTGCTTCGCAGATAAGTGATTTCAATCTGTCATAATTGGTTGTTTCACTTTTGATTTTTAAATCGGCATCACGACAGAGGGATAACACGTGGCTTATCTTTTTCAAACTGCTGTTCTTGGCAGCTGCTGCATATAATGATGCTCGGTATTCGTTCATCTTAAGCCGTTTTGCCGCATCTGGCACCGAAAGTCCGCCTTCCGTTGCCGCTTTTACACGGTACAGGTCGATATATGTGCTGTATATTCCGGCAAAAGCTATTGCAGGGCGAATATGTTTTTGTTCCATTAAATTCAGTATTTTCAGGGCAGCATCGATCTTTCCTGCAAGCACCGCGTTTGATAAGCCAAACGGCTCAAGTTCACGTGTCTCACAACAGATGTTAATTACATCTGCTTTTGTCACCGTGTCGCGAGCGTTTGCGTGCATAAAAGCGCATAGCTTATCTATCTCGTTTGCAATAGTCATCATGTCAGAGGAGCATTGATCTATTAACTGGTATATGGCATCTTGATCTGCGCTGAGTTTGTCTTTGGCAAAATGCTTGCCGACCCATACAATAAGATCGCGCTGAGACGCTTTGGGCAGATATACGCATTTTGCGACAGCGCTCAGTTTTTTATAGATTGCGGAAGGCTTCGCTATCTTTGAACCTTTAGAAGTGCCATAGTCAAGGGCACCGTTTGCCACATTCATCAGTATTACGGCATAATCGTATTCTTTTGCCGCAGAGAAAAAGTCAAGCAGAATTTCAATTTCAGATGACTTCAGCTCTGTAAAATTGAATTCGGATAATTCTATCAGCTTTTTTTCTTCAAATACAGGTGGAGTTGCAATAGCATCCATCAGTGCATCGTCCGAAAAGTTTTTCGGTGAAAAAACGGCATGGTTGAAAAGAGCGTACGGTGAATCTCCAAGCACGCTCTCGCGGACCTTTGAAGCATAAAAACGCTTAAGATAGTCCTCTTCACCAAACAGAATATAAACGCCGTTTGGATCTTTGTATTCTTTTTTGATATCAACCTCTGCCATTGATAACTCCTAAAGGATAGTAATTGTGATGTCTGTTTTTTCAGCAAGAATGCTGTTCATTTCTACGAGATACGAAGCATGAAACGAGCCGCCGTTATAACTTAACTTATTGTCAAGTACGAGTGTGTTTACGCATAGCTCAATAGGGAAGTATGGGGTTTCGTATACACAGTGATGTCTGCGGCCTTCTTCAAACACAAGCGCGGTAGACACCGCACCTTCGCGTAGAATACTGACAAGTCCGGGATTGTTTTTGTCAAAAAAGACCTTGGTTTTAGCGCCTGCCATCCCCGTAATCTCGGATTCCTCATATTCTATTTCTATTCTTGACCCCTTATCTGCGATAGTGCAATCGGTGGTAAGTGTTGTAGTGTCAACTTCTCCTGCCTCTATTTCATTGTCGTTGAAAGTTGAACCGCCCTTTTCTTCAAATTGAGTAACTTTAGAAACTATTTTTGCTTTTGTAAATCTTTTTTTAATGCTTTTCATAACTTTCCTTAAATGTTATAGTATTAAATTATTTTATCATTTTTAATATGCAAAGTCAACAATTACTATGTTTATGTTTCTTGATTGATCAAACACTATAAGAAAAAGGAGAGAAGTATGAAAAAAGTAATTCTATTGATTATAGCTTTGTTTTTGGTTGTTCCTGCTATGGCAGAAGATGGGGATTGTGAATACCTTGCAAGGATAGTGGCAAACGAGATGCGCGATGAGCCGTTTATAGTGAAAGTTGCATTTTGTGAGATGCTTGTTAATCAAACCGAAAATGATCCGTTTCCGCCGACTTTACCAGCTGTGGCGCATACTTTGGGACTTTCTCGGGCCAAGACTGCAACGGAAGCTGATATGTATGCGGCAGTGATAGCACTTGAAAGATTATGCTTTTTTAAGGATATTTTCTATTGCAAAAAGTGGAGTGAAGTGAAAAACACACCGCTTGAAAAAACAAACGGTGTGCACTTGTATGACTGGTATTTTTATTCAACAGGTTCCATGTAAATTCTTCGGCGGAGTACATTTGCATCTGTAATGCGAATTCTCAGCAGTTGCCCAAGCTTGTACTGTTTATGTCCTCTGCCAAGCGTAAGCGTTTCTTCGCGGAATTTGAATCCGTCGCCCAATATCTCTATCGGGATAAAACCTTCGCAAGTGTTTTCAAGTTCGCAAAAGAGACCAAATGAAGTAACAGAACTTATCACCGCATCGAATTCTTTTCCGACTTCTTTTTCCATAAATATTACTTTATAGAGATCTTCGATGTCACGTTCAGCTGTCATTGCTTTAAGCTCGTTTTCACTTGATGAGGATGCACTGTCCGCTGCGAATTTAGTATATCTTTTTATCGCGGACTGTTCTCCGTTTTCCATTGCGTATTTCAATATACGATGAACCGACAGATCCGGGTATCTGCGTATTGGTGAAGTGAAGTGGCAGTAGTAAGAAAGTCCTAAACCAAAATGATCATCGCGTATTTCGCTGTATTTTGCTTTCATTTGTGCTCGCAGAGTGAGACGTGAAATTACATTTTCCATGCCTCGCTCGGCAGCCTCGGTCATTATTGGCTCAAAGGCCGCGGTCGAAAGCTTTTTTGCCCTTAAAGAAAGCGTTGATAACCCTGCATTCTGGATAAAGTTTTTGTATGCGGTAAGTTTTTCTTCACTTGGAGCTTCATGTACGCGGAAGACACAAGGCAGTGAGTGGGCGCACATATAGCGAGCTACAGCTTCATTGGCGGTCAGCATGAATTGCTCTATCATTTTTTCTGCATCGCCGCGATCACGCTTGATAATATCTGTTGGCATACCGTTTTCATCGAGGATGAATCTTGCTTCTGTACTTTCAAGTTCCAGTACACCGCGTAGCTTTGCGCGCTTTTGCAGAGTTTGATACAGTGGGAACATCGCCGTCAGGGATTTATATACTTCTTTGTACTTTTTATAAAACTTTGATTTTGATTTGTTAATAAACAAATCGTTTACCTCACTGTAAACGCCGCGTACCTTAGATCGGATGATGGCGTTTTCAATGCGACAACTCTTGATCTCGCCTTGCTTGTCAAGTGTTATGAAGGCGGAAAGTGTGTATTTGTCTGTATCTGCATTGAGTGAGCAAACACCGTTTGACAGACATACAGGCAGCATTGGCACTACCTTGTCGATGAAATATACGCTTGTACCACGGGCAAAAGCTTCTTTATCGGTTGGCGTACCGTAACGCACATAATGTGATACATCGGCGATATGCACACCGAGAAGATACCCGTCCTTTGTCACCTCAAGCGATATTGCGTCGTCAAGGTCTTTTGCATCAGCGCCGTCGATGGTGAAAATGGGCATTTCGCGTAAATCAAGTCTGCCTTTTTCGCTTATTTCTTCTTTTGCCGCTGCTTCGGCACAGCGCATAGCCTCAATCGGAAATTCTGTGCGTATGCCGTGCTCAAACAGTACAGATTCATAGTTTGCGCCAAGAGAAAATGTTTTTCCCAAATCGCGAATTATTTCGCCCTTGGGAGGACGTGGTCCGCTTCCGTAATCCAGAAGTTTGACTTCGACCTTGTTGCCGATGTCAATGCTTTTGATATCATCAATTTCAGCTTCAAATCCAAGCCGCGGATTGTCTGGTATAACGCGGTATGGAGAAAAGTTGCGTCCGACAAGTCTTGCGTCAAGGATCAGTGTGCCGCAGAAACTCTTTATTCCGCGCTCAATAATTTCGGTTATTTGACCTTCGATATGAAACTGGCTGTCAGTGTTGCGTTTTAATTCGCGCTTCTTTACCTCAATTGCAACGCGGTCACCGCTGATTGCATTTTTGGTGAACTTAGCAGGGATGAAAATATCCGCAGGTAAATTATATCCTTTATCAGCCGTTACAAAGCCAAAACCGCGTTCGGTTGCGCTGAATAATCCCTCAATTCGTACTGTTTCGTGGTATGAATTGCGCAAGCTTTCGTATGTCGGTGGGGAAGAGCGCCTTTTTGTGTTTTTTGCAAAACGCTTTGCCGCTTTGCTTTTGGCAAATGGTGTCTTTTTGTTTTTTCTCATGTTTTTCCTTTTTGATAATAAATAAGTCCGCTTTTAGTATATACCAAAAGCGGACTTTGTAAACCGTATTGATTACTCAGCTGCTACAGTTGTTTCAGCAGGAGCTTCAGTTGTTTCAGCAGGAGTCTCAGTGGTCTCAGCAGGAGTCTCAGTGGTCTCAGCAGGAGTCTCAGTGGTCTCAGCAGGAGCCTCAGTGGTCTCAGCAGGAGCTTCGGTGGTCTCAGCAGGAGCTTCGGTGGTCTCTACGGGAGCCTCGGTGGTCTCTGCTGCGTGATCTTCACCTTCAACGTGAACATGCTCAGTAGTAACAACGGGAGTGTCCTTACCGTGCTGAATGTTGCTCATATCAGGCATATCAGGCTGAATGAGGTACATAACAAGAACGAGAGCAACAAACAATACAGCAACGATTGTGGTCGCTTTGGAAAGAATTTTGTCAACGGTTTTACCTTTCTGCTTGCCGAAGAAAGTGTCTGCACCGCCGGAAATTGCGCCGGAAAGACCTTTCTGCTTACCCTGCTGCATGAGCACGGCGATAATAAGGAAAAGTGCGCCGATCAAAAGAATAATACCAATAACGAGTTCCATAAGTAATCTATCCTCCGAAGTTTTAAGAATCTTTTGTTGACATAGTGATGCATTTTTACAATGCGGATTTCATTTTATCATACTAAAACAAAAAATGCAATACTATTTTTGAAAAAATAAAAAAATTGTCATTAAAAATTTTCACTAATATATCGATTTTTTATATTGTAATGATGCTTTTTGCATGTTATAATGTAGAAAACCCCTAAAACTAAGGAGATAATTATGTCAATACGTTTTAAGAACCCTATCCTTGAAAAAGGTGCTGACCCATTTGTAGTCCTTTTTGAGGGCAAATATTATTATGTATATTCCTGCGCAGACCGCTCGATTCAGGTTAGCTCTGCAGACAATATCAATCTTCTCACCCGTGAGGGAAATACCGTTTTCGTTCCTGAAGAGGGAACAGAGTATTCCAGAGAACTCTGGGCACCGGAGATTCATTATATCAACGGTGATTGGTATCTCTATGTTGCGGCTGATAACGGTAGCAATGTAAACCACCGTATGTATGTACTCAAGTCGAAGAACGGCCGCCCCGACGGTGAGTATGAGATGATCGGCAAGATAACTTCTCCCGATGACCACTGGGCAATTGACGGTACTGTAATTCAGTATAACGGCGAGCTTTATTTCTCTTGGTCCGGCTGGGAAGGAACTGAGAATGTGGCTCAGAATATCTATATCGCAAAGATGAAGTCCCCCACAGAGATTGAGGGCGAACGTGTGCTTATTTCCAAACCTGAGTATGAGTGGGAAAAGCGTCATTGCGGTCATTGTGAGTGGGATGGCAAGTTCCGTCCTTATATCAATGAAGGTCCGCAGATTCTTTATAAGGATGATACCATTCACATCGTTTATTCCGCATCGGGCAGCTGGAGCCAGTATTACTGTCTCGGTCTTCTCACATTCCGCGGCGGTGATATCATGGATCCTAAAAACTGGACAAAGAATCCCGAGCTTGTATTTGAACAGAGCGAGGGTACACACGGAACAGGGCATTGCTCGTTCACAACAACGAAGGACGGCAAGACCGATATAATTGTTTATCATGCAATGCGCACTCCTAACGGCGGTTGGGGTGCAAGAGGTGTTCGTGCACAGACCTTTACTTGGGACGGTGATATGCCCGTATTTGGTAAGGCAGCAGGTCTTGAAGATTGGATAGAGGTATCTGAATAATTATTTGTGAAGAAGGAAATTACAGTGAAATACATACTTGAAAATGATAAACTTAAAGTAGGCGTTGTAACTCTTGGTGCAGAGCTTCAGAGCATTTATTCCAAGGTTACCGAAAAAGAGTATATGTGGCAGCCCGGTGCGGAAATCTGGAATACACATTCTATTCTCCTTTTCCCAAACCCAGGTCGCATTGCTCATGACCGTACTATTATCGGTGGCAAGGTATATCCTGCAACCATGCACGGATTTGCAAAGGATATGGATTTTACTGCAACCGAAGCAACTGACAAAAAGGTGGTTCTGGAGCTCGCTTCAAACGAGGATACAAAGTTCTTTCTCCCCTATGAGTTTATTTTCCGTGTTATCTTTGAACTCGTAGATGATGTGCTTGAGCAGCGTTTTGAGGTAGTAAATAAAGATAATAAGGACGTTTATTTCTGCCTTGGCGCACATCCCGGATTCTATTGTCCGATTGAACTCGGTGAGAGCGGCGATGACTACGTGCTTCGTTTCGATCCTCCCCAGCACTTTAACCGCACTGAAACAGAGGCGGGTACACGCCTTCTTACCGGAAAGAAAACTCCTGTTGAACTTGAAAACGGCACGGATATGTTCGTAGGTGAAAAGTTCTTTAACGATGATCCTAAACTTTTCAGCGATATCAAGGCGGATACAATCACCCTTCTTTCAAAGAAGTCGGGCAGATTTGTTGAAATGGGCATAAAAGATTTTCCGTTCATGTGTATTTGGGGCGTTCCGGACAAGATGCAGATACTCAGTATCGAGCCTTGGTGTGGCACAAGTGACCTTACCGATACCGACCATGTATGGGAAACAAAACTCGGCATAGAAAAAGCCGAGGTAGGAAAGACCTGGACACGTACACTCACCTTTAAAGTGGGGTGACTAAAAAAGCCGACACCTGTCGGCTTTTTTTATTCTTTTTCGACAAAACTCTTGCTTTTTGGCACAAAAATGGTATACTATGACTATTATGCATTTAAGTATGGAGAGAAAAATGAAAAAACTGTTTGCAATCACACTTGTGCTTTTGCTGTCACTGTCTTTCACAGCTTGCTTTGACGGAGATGAGGCTGAGAGTACTGCGGAGGTCACAGTAGCTACAACCGAAGATGTGAACGCTATTGAACCTGAGAATGTAAATAACAGTAATGATGCCTTGATTGATATGAATATCATTGAAGTTGGGCAGAAAGTAAGTTTCGGTGTATATGAGCAGGATAACGACACTTCAAACGGGGCAGAGCCGATAGAGTGGACGGTATTGGATATTGGCGGCAAATATGCACTTCTTATCAGCGATTTTGCACTTGATGCAAAGGCATATGACAGCACCGGCGCAGATGGTGTTACATGGGAGAACTCGACGATTCGCGCTTGGCTTAATAATGATTTTTTAAACACTGCTTTCTCTGACTCCGAGAAAACAAATGTATGTGATACAACGCTTGAGAATTCTGTTGTTGATAAGGTTTTTCTGCTTAGCACAAGCGAAATTGACGAGTTTTTCGATGCTAATGAAAGCCGTGTTGTAAGTGCTACTGCATATGCAAAAGCGGCGGGTGTGTATACCGCTAACGGTTTCTCGGATGATGATGCAAGTCTTAACGGAACATGCCGCTGGTGGTTGCGTACAGCAGGTGAAAACGGTGCAGCACGCGTAAAGAATACAGGTGAGGTTTCTCTCGTTGGTTACGATATGGGAAGTGACACAATAGCTGTTCGTCCTGCAATGTGGATAGCGATAAGATAATTGACAAAAACGACCGTTATACGGTCGTTTTTTTTACCTTTGCAATATTGCATTTGAAAATCATATGTGTTATAATTAATTGTTATGATTTTACTTCAATGAAATGAGGGTTATGATATGAAAGATAAATTGGAGGCGTTGCTCCGAGAGGGGACTGCGAAAATTCAGGCGGCTCAGACCGAAAATGAATTGCAGGAAGTAAAAGGCGCACTTCTTGGTAAGCAGGGTAGCATTACCGGTCTTATGAAGGAGCTTCCTAAGCTTGACGTTTCTCTTCGTCCCGAGATGGGAAAAGCTGTTAATAATGTTAAAAATTTGCTCACAGAGCAGATAGAAGGTCGCCGTGAAGAGCTTAAGCTCAAGGCTTCCGAAATCTCTCTTGATTTTGACTATACAATTCCTGGTACTAAGCCTGCAATCGGTGGACTTCATCCTATCACCCAGATGTGCTATGACCTCAACGATGCATTCCGTTCTATGGGCTTTGAGGTTTTTGGCGGCCCTGAGATTACAAGCGAGTATTATGCGTTTGACAATCTTAACTTCCCGCCAAACCACCCTGCACGTGAGAGCATGGATACTTATTGGCTTGAGGGAGCAGATAGTGGCGAAGCAAACGAAAAGCTTTGCCTTCGTCCTCACCTTACCGGTGACAGTGTGCGTTATATGATGACTCACAAGCCTCCTTACCGTTTTGTTTATCCCGGCAGAGTTTATAGAAATGAAACTACCGATGCACGTCACGAGAGAGCGTTCTTCCAGTATGAGGCGCTTATCGTTGATAAGGATTTCACATATACCGCAGGTAAGGTAATGATAAAGAGTATCCTTTCCAAAGTGTTCGGACAGGATGTTCCTGTAAGAATGCGTGCTGGCTTCTTCCCATTCGTTGAGCCCGGATTTGAAATTGACATGGGCTGCCTTGTTTGCGGCGGCAAGGGCTGTAGTGTGTGTAAGCATGTTGGTTGGATTGAGATTATGCCCGGTGGCACACCTCATCCAAACGTACTTCGTGCGGCAGGCCTTGACCCTGACGAATACACAGGCTTCTATGTAAATATCGGACTTGACCGACTTGTTATGATGCGTTACGGTGTTGACGATGTACGTCTCTTCCACAGCACCGATTTGAGATTCCTCAAGCAGTTTAATTAAAAAGGGGGACTGAAAATGAAATTATCGTTAAATTGGATAAAGGATTATGTAAAGCTCCCTGATGACATGGATCTTACACGCCTTGCGTATGATCTTACCATGTCTACTGTCGAGGTAGAGGGTGCGGAGAGCCTTGCTGAGAGCTTTGACAAGATCGTTGTAGGTGAGATTAAAGAAGTTCTTCCTCACCCAAATGCGGACAAGCTTCGTGTTTGCAAGGTCGATGTTGGCGAAGAGGATATCAAGGATATCGTTTGCGGCGGCAGCAACCTTTACGCAGGCGAGAAAGTTGTTGTTGCTTGTCCCGGCGCAATGGTGCGCTGGCACGGCGAGGGCGAGCCTGTTGAAATCAAAAATGCAAAGCTCCGCGGAGTTCAGAGCTTTGGTATGATCTGTGCTTCTGTTGAAGTAGGACTCGCAGATCTTTTCCCCGCAGTAGAAGAGCATGAGATCATGGATATCACATCGTTTGATGCCAAGGCTGGTACTCCTCTTGCAGTTGCGCTTGACCTTGATGATATTATTCTTGAGATTGACAACAAGTCTATGACCAACCGTCCCGACCTTTGGGGACATTACGGTATCGCACGCGAGCTTGCGGCACTTTATGATCTTCCGCTTGTTGAGTTTGATAAATATGTTCCCGAAACTACAGAGACCTATGATGTAAGAATTGATGACACCGAGAGATGTCCCCGTTACATCGGCGCACGAGTAGAGGGTCTTTCTGTAAAACCTTCTCCTTTTGAGATGCAGAGCCGTATCTGGAGAGTAGGCATGCGTCCGATCAATGCGCTTGTTGACGTTACGAACTATGTAATGCTTGCGACAGGTCAGCCTACACACGTATTTGACTCTAACCATATTATTGATCATATCGAAGTTAGACGCGCAAAGGATGGAGAAAAGCTTCAGCTTCTTAACGACAAGGATCTCGCACTTTCAACAGATGACCTCGTTATCGCAGATGCCGAGGGTGCGGTTGCACTTGCAGGCGTTATGGGCGGCGCAAAGGATTCTGTTCTTCCCGATACATCGAGTGTTATCCTTGAGGTTGCAAACTTTGAGTCAAAGGGAGTTCGCAGAACCGCGCTTCGTTATGATAACAGAACCGAGGCTTCCTCGCGTTATGAAAAGGCTGTAGACCCTGAGCGTTGCGATATAGCTCTTTCTCTTGCTATGAAGCTCTTTGCAGAGCTTTATCCCGATATGAAGGTTACTGCATTCAATGACCAGTATCCCAATAAGCTTGTAAAGAAGGAAATCGACGTTGAGCTTGAGTGGCTTGACCGCCGTCTTGGCAAGCGTATCCCTAAGGAAGTTGTTGAAAAGAAGCTTGGCACAATGGGCTTTGAAGTAACTTTCACCGATGAGAAGATGCATATTGTCGTTCCCACATGGCGTTCTACAGGCGATGTTTCCATAAAGGCAGATATTATGGAAGAGGTTGCCCGTATGTACGGCTATGAGAATTTCGAGGCAACACAGATTACCACTTCCTTTGACGGTGCAATTAATCAGCTTGATACCGACCTTGTCCGTAAGGTTAAGGAGTATCTTGCATTCCGCTGCAATATGCAGGAAATTTTCACATATCCCTGGATGACCGAAGAGTTTGTAAATGCACTTCTTCCAAGCACTGACGGCATTCTTGCACTCGCAACCCCTCCGTCTCCGAGTGAAAAGTATATCAAATCCTCGCTTCTTCCTAACATTTGTAAAGCAATTGTTAAGAACGAGCGCAACTTTGATGAGTTTGATATTTTTGAGGAAGCTCAGATTTTCCTCGATAAGGATTATACCGAGAATTACAAAAACGAAAAACTTCCTTGCCAGAAGAGACATCTTGGCTGCGCATTTGTTGGCAAGTCGGACGATATAGATAATCTTTTCCGTCGCGCAAAGGGTGTTATCGAAATGATGCCTCGCTATACACATATGGAAGGCTTCACTTTTGAGAGAAATGAAAAGCCTTATTGGGCAGATAATGTTGTATGGCTTAACATCTGTTTGGGCGGTCAAAAAATCGGCGATATGGCACTTCTTTCAAAGAAGGCCGCACTCGCATGCGGTATCAAGGTTCTTTCTGCAGTGCTTGTAGAGCTTGATATGGATGCTTTTGTACCGTTTAAGTCGAGAACAAACCGATATACACATCTTCCTGAGTTCCCGATGAATGATTATGACGTTTCATTCCTTGTTGATTCTATGGTCAAGTGGGATGAGATTTATGCTTGCATAATGAGCAAGAAGAATGAGCTTCTTCATGATGCACGTTTCGTTGATGAGTATAAGGGCAAACAGATTCCCGAGGGTAAGAAGTCTGTAACGGTCAGACTTGTTATCGGCTCGTCCGAGAAGACACTTACCGGTGCAGAGATTGAAGCTGTTGCAAACAGCGTTGTAAAGCGTCTTAACAAAACATTTGATGCAGGCGTACGTACTGTTTAATAAAAAAAGAACCGCTTTGGCGGTTCTTTTTTTATTTCTGTTATTGCTAACTTTGTATATATATGATACAATGTAAAAGATTTCACATCAATTTGAGGTATACTCATGATATATAATAATATTCTTGAAGCAATGGGACATACCCCGATAATTAAACTTCAGAACATCGTGCCGGATGACTGTGCAGATGTTCTCGTTAAATTTGAGGGATTAAATGTCGGCGGCTCTATAAAAACAAGAACCGCATATAATATGATAAAAGCTGCGCAGGCGCAAGGCAAGATTAATGAAAACACTATTATTGTCGAGCCTACCAGCGGCAATCAGGGAATAGGGCTTGCACTTGTCGGTGCTGTTTTTGGATATAAGACGAGAATTATCATGCCCGATTCTGTCAGTGAGGAGCGAAGGAAACTTGTTCGTCACTATGGTGCAGAGGTTATTCTTGTTCACGATGCAGGCAATATCGGCGCATGTATCGAGGAGTGCCTTAATATTGCGCTTACTATGCAAAAAGAAGATCCAAACGTGTTTGTTCCGCAGCAGTTTGAGAATCCTGCAAATCCGCAGATACAGCGTGACCAGACCGGCATGGAGATTATCGAGCAGGTAAACGGCCCTATCCACGGCTTTTGCTCAGGTATAGGAACCGGCGGTACGATTACAGGCATTGGAGAAACACTTAAAAAATATAATCCCGATATAAAGATCTGGGCAGTAGAGCCTGAAAATGCCGCTATCCTTTCGGGCGGCTCGATAGGAACTCATGTTCAGATGGGAATTGGTGACGGTGTAATTCCTGTCATCCTCAATCAGGACATTTACGAGGATATCTGCATTGTCAAGGATGAAGAAGCAATCCGTACATCTAAAGCACTTGCCGCCAAAGAGGGAATAATGTGCGGCATCTCCAGCGGTACAAATGTTGCAGCTGCAATTAAACTTGCTAAGGTGCTTGGCAAAGGCAAAACTGTAGTAACCGTTCTTCCTGATACTGCAGAAAGATATTTTTCAACTCCGCTTTTTGAAGAACAGACAATATTGTATTAAGTCTCAAAAAAACCGCTTCGGCGGTTTTTTTATTTGATGTAAAAAAATGGAAATTGTATTGACTTCTTTAATTTTGTATAGTATAATCATACCAGTAAATGGCAAAAATTACCTTTTGGAGGTCGATATGCTGGTTTGTGAAATAGTAACTGATAAAAAGGATGGTATAACCGTTTATGGCTTTAGGTTTTCAGAACGGGAGGATAGCAAGGAAGTATATACTGTAAGAGATGTTTTTACAGATGAACAGCAGGCACGCGCGCTTTGCGAAACTATTAATGCAAGCGAAGTTTGCCGTGAGCATATTCGCGATATCATCGAAGATGCAATAGGAGTTTGATGAATAAAAAAGGCTGCCTTATGGCAGTCTTTTTTATTCAAAATCTTTTAAATATTCACTTACAGAACGTGTCATCTCGCGAGAGAAGTCTGAGTTGTACTTTCTGTTGCAAAAAGCGGTCATCCAATCTTCATATGATCTTTCAATCGCT
Source organism: Clostridia bacterium (assembly GCA_017399305.1). Lineage (GTDB taxonomy): Bacteria > Bacillota > Clostridia > Oscillospirales > CAG-272 > UMGS902. Next base: position 74,153 of record JAFQDK010000053.1, on the reverse strand, counting down.
TTAGGCGAAAACATCTGTTTTCGCTCATCACTGTTCATTTTGCGATAACCGTTTTCGTGAACGATGTGTTTCATATCGGCACGCTGTGGCTTTGCACGTGTAATTTGTTGTTCTGTAGGATAGCCGAACACAAGCATTGCTGTAGGGAAGATATATTTGGGAAGACCGAGCATCTTGCGGTGTATCTCGCAGTTTTCCATTATATCACCTATGTAGCATGAACCGATACCAAGACTCTCCGCTGCAGTTACAGCGTTTTGTGCGGCAATATTTGTGTCACTGACGGCGAGCAAAAGATCCCCGATTCCAGGCTTTCTTGGAGAAGCACCAACATCAATATATGCGTCATACCATTTTTTGCAGTCGGCACAGAAAATCAGAACCATCTTTGCCTTTGCAATAAATGGCTGATTGTCACAGCTTATCGCAAGCTGTTCTTTCAGACTTTGATCGGTAATGTCTATTATGGTATATAATTGCTGATTACCGGCGGTTGGAGCTTCGACAGCCGCGCGCAAAATTGCGCTTTTGTCTTCAGGAGATATTTCTTTGTCGAGAAACGCTCTTACTGATTTTCTTTCATATAATTGCTTTAATACTTCGTTCATACTTGTTCACCGCCGTCAAAGAATGAAGCTTGCGTTGGTGTATTTTCCTTCGGTTGTGCTTTGAAAGGGATTCCAAGATGCTCATAAGCAAGGCGAGTAACACATCTGCCTCGCGGTGTTCTTGAAAGAAAACCAATCTGCATAAGGTAAGGCTCATAAACATCTTCAAGCGTGATTGCTTCTTCGCCTACCGTTGCGGCAAGTGTATCAAGACCCACGGGACCGCCGCCATAAAACTTGATGATAGCTTCAAGCATTCTGCGGTCGGTGTTGTCCAACCCAAGTTCGTCAATCTCCTGAGCAGCAAGAGCTTCTTTGGCAACTTCTTCTGTAATTTTGCCGCCCGCCTTCACAGTTGCAAAGTCGCGTACGCGCTTTAAAAGGCGGTTTGCAATACGCGGTGTTCCGCGTGAGCGTGACGCGATTTCAAGCGCACCTGCTTCTTCCATTTCTACATTGAGTATATCTGCCGAGCGTTTTACTATAGACGCAAGCTCCTCAGTGGTGTAAAGTTCAAGCTTTAGAAGAACACCAAAACGGTCACGCAACGGAGTTGTAAGCTGACCTGCGCGTGTAGTCGCACCAATAAGAGTGAATTTAGCAAGTGGGATGCGGATAGAGCGCGCAGATGGCCCTTTACCCACGATGATATCCAGCGCAAAATCTTCCATTGCAGGGTAGAGTATTTCTTCCACAGTACGCGGCAGTCTATGAATCTCGTCTATAAACAGCACATCTCCTTCAGAAAGGTTGGTCAACAGCGCCGCAAGGTCACCTTGCTTTTCAATAGCAGGTCCGGAAGTGGTGCGGATGTTTACACCCATTTCTGATGCAATGATATTTGACAGCGTAGTTTTACCGAGACCGGGAGGGCCATACAGCAAAACGTGGTCAAGGCTTTCGCCGCGTATCTTGGCTGCATCGATATAAATCTTGAGATTGTCTTTGGCTTTAGCCTGACCGACATAGTCGTCAAGGGTTTTAGGGCGAAGCGAAACTTCAACATCGGTATCCATCGGGGTGTATGAAGAATCGACTATGCGGTTTTCAAAATCAAGGTCTTCGCTGTAGAAATTATCCATAGTCTATCTCCTTATTTCATGAACTGCGCAAGCGCGGCACGAATTATCTCGCCTGATTCCATACCGTTTGTATTTATCTTTGCGAGAACTCCGTTTACCTCTGCACGGCTGTAGCCAAGCGCCGTTAGCGCTTCGGCAGCTTCAGAAAGCTTACTGCTTGTTTTTGGAGCAGTGCCGGCAGTTTTAATTTGAGAAGTGCTTACATCGCCTGCATAAGAGAGCTTGTCTTTGAGTTCGAGTACAATTCTGGCGGCGCCTTTTGCTCCGATGCCATTTGCACGTGAGATAGCCTTTGTATCTTCGGTTGTTACCGCCTTGGCAAGTCCATCCGGCGTGAATGCAGACAGAACGCCCATTGCAGCTTTAGGACCTATACCCGAAACGGTTAGTAAAAGCTTGAATGTGCTTAGTTCTTCTTCGGTGTAAAACCCGAAAAGCTCGACGGCGTCTTCACGCACGGCCATGTAGGTGAAAAGTTTTACTTTGTCAGTGCGTGATGCACTGCGGTCAAGCTCGGCAAGGGTATTCTGCGATACGGTCAGCTTATAGCCAATACCGCCGCAGTCGATAACGGCAAGTCCTGCTTCGCGGTGAGCAAGAATGCCTGAGATATAGTAAAACATTATTTGTTCTCCTCTGATTCTTCGGGAGTGTCTTCTTTAGCAGGTGCTTCGGATTCATTTTCGGTCTGAGCGTCAGCGGGTTCTTCTTCAACAGATTCAAAAACCGTTTCTTCTTCCTGAGCACTGCTGGCGCGGTGCTTTTTGATAAGCATTTCGCATACGAATATGGCGATTAACGCAAAACCGCTTACGGCGCTTATTGCAAGACCGATGTAAAGTTGCTTAGGGACATATTTGATTACGACATCGTGTTCACCTGGTGTGATGTCAAATCCGACGAGAGCTTCAAGATTTTCGTAAGTTGGAACTTCCTCGCCGTCTACCCATACGCGCCAGTTTGCGTCGTATGGAATTGAGGTAAATACAGCAGTGCGGTCAAATGTAGCAGTGATCTTTCCCTCAAACTTTGTATCGCTCCAATTCTCAATGGTGAACTGATTTTCAGCGAGAGAAGTGAAGCTGTCATCGTATACTTCCATATCAACATACCAGAAGAGAGGTTCATCTTCTCTGATGTAGATACGGTCATCTTTCAGTGTAAGTGTAACTGTTATTGATTCATCCTTTGCGAAAGATCCAAGCGAAATCATGCGGTCGGTTTCGTTTGCAAGAACCGTGCCTTTGTCAACTCCATTTACAAGAACACTTGCCTCACGGGGATAGTCTGTGGGGAGATACATATAGATGATTCCGTCAGTTTCCGCAATGAAGTCATAATAAAGTGCGGCTGCGCTGTCAGCGTTTATCGGTGAATACTTGCCATGTTCCGCAACGTATGTGTAATTCATGTTCGCATCGCGTTGCTTTACATCGCTTACAGGTACAAATACGTTAATTTCTTCATCAAGTCCAAGCATTGTGCTCATCATGACGTTCATTCTTTGTGCCGGAGTATAATAAGCAGTGTATTCTTCATATTTGCCTGCTGCAATGTCGTCTTTGTAACCTTTGGGATAAGCAAGGTGCATTTCTTTAATGCCATCATTTACCGCATATGCAACAGAAAGGGCATTGGGATTCTGATAAACCGTTGTGGCGTTTCCGTGATAAAGGGGGATGTAGTTGCTCGGGACATCATAATCGTCTGTCGCAATGATATACTTTACGGCGAGAAAAGCGTCAAATGGAGGAGTGCCGCCATAGTATTTTGACCAGTGGGATTTCGAAGACAGACCAAGATGCTGAAGGAAGTTTATGGTGTCCTTGTTTAGTGTGGATGTTGAGTTGGTAAATCCACGGATTCCAAGTGTCATTGGGGTGTTGATGAGTGGATGCAGCGTTTTATCAAAACGGTAGAATCCGTCATCGTGTTCAAGTATGAAATCGGCGCTGTCTTCGTACTTTGCTTTGTTGTCGAGATATGATGAACGTGTTGAGTATACGACATCATCGTCGAGATAGCAAATAGAAATAATACCGGAAAGCATCATTTCTGCGCAGACAACTATAAGCAGTACAGAAGTAGCGGCTTTTTTAAATGTTTTGTCTTTGAACAGCGCAAGCGCAGTTGCGTATATAGCGAGAAAAGCGGCAGTTACATAGAAGCAAAGAAGTGTTCTGTCAAGAACAACCGATTCCTCACTGAATTCTACTGTCTTTTGTGACATCATCAGTATGATAAACCACGCACCGATGACTCCGGCCTTTTGCCCGGATGTGAAATGACGAATTTCGCAGAAAGCCTTTGCGGCGGCAACAATCATAATAAATACAAGCATGAAACTGTATCTGTAGTTGAGCCAGTTTGGCGCTTGCATGCCATGCCATACTTTGTCAATGGCGTCAATTGTCATGGATACAACAAAAATGCCGATCATTACGCCGGTGCCTGTTTTTTCTTTAATGGATACTTTCTTTGCCATAAAGAACAGGGGAAGCAGTATTGCTGTCAGCAATCCGCAGTATACCAGCGGACGTCCTTCTGGGCGAACTGTGTCATATGCGTTTATGAACATACCGCTGACAAGATCCAGAAAGTCATAACGGGATTCAAGCAGATAAGAGGGGTCTGAGAAGGTGGTTTTGCCAAAGCCGAGAGAGTAATATGTCGGCAGAACTATACATGCGGCAAGACCTAAAGCGATTGCTGAGAACACTCCCATGCGCAAAAGGGATTTGACAAAGTGCTTTTTTTCTCCGCATTCATTCTTGCAAACGCAGAAATATGCATAGAAAAAGTATAAAAAGCAGAAGATGCACATCATAAATCCGATGTAGAAGCTTGAAAAGATTGCTACACCGAGAGAGATTGTGAATAAAAGGTATTTGCGTTTGGATATAAGCTGTTCAATACCGAGAGCAACGAGCGGCAACAGGTACATGCAGTCTATCCACATGGTGTTGTGCTGGTATATTACTCCGTATCCGCAGAGCGCATATAGTATTCCGAAGATGATTCGCGATGTTTTGGTTCCGATTCGGTGACTGTCGAGATACCATGCAAGGGTAAGACCGCACAGACCGCACTTGGTGGTAAAGAGAACCAGCAATGCATCAAGCATCATGTTTTCGGGGAAGAAGGCAACTATCCAGGAAAGAGGGCTTGAAAGGTAATATGCAAAAATACCTATAAACTCGCCGCCGAGAGCGCGAGAAAATGAGTAAATAAGGCTTGCGTCGCCATGAAGCGCGCGGCGAAGCGCACCGAAAAAGTAAACATATTGCGCGTTAAGGTCAAGTACAAGTACCGACTCATCTCCAAAAGGAAAAGTACCGCGTGCAAAATAGATTGCATACATCAAAAGGCATGGCGCTAAAAAGGCAAGCCACAGGTATTTTTTGTTACCTCTTTTTATAAGGTTTCCTTCGTTTTTCATTCTGTCACCTCATTGCTTATAATACGTCGAATTGCTTTTTCAAGCTTTTCGCGTGAAAGTGTCATGTCACGACCACAGCCGTTGCAAATAATACGTATATCGCTTCCCACTCGTGCCACTCGCATAGAGTTTGTGCCGCAGGGATGCACTTTTTTCAGTTCGATAATGTCGCCTACTGAAATCTTGGGTATATTCATCTGCACACCTCCGTAAAAGCATACATTTTATTATAACATACATTTCTATACATTTAAATGATTTTCTGTTATTTTTGAAAAAAAGTATGCATTTAGTCAATACTATTTGTAAACTCGCAAAGGAAAGATTGGAAAAATGAAAGAAATGTTGACAAGGCAATTGCATATAGAGAATCCGGAAGCGGTACGGCTGGCAGGGGTATTTACAGCAACCATATTTTTATATGGTGCTGTGGTATTTGAAATTCCGTTTTTGGTACAGCTTGCGGTATTTTTATTCTTGCTGTTTATCACTCGCGATATTCTTGGCGAAGGTTTTGATGCGCTTGGCGCTTTTGAACCGGATATGTATTCGCTTACGCTTGTTGGCACACTTGCATCATTCATGTACGGTGTATCGACATGGGATACTAAAAACCTTTTTGCAAATTCGGCATTGGCTTTGTTTTTTGTCGTTATTGGCAGATATCTTGAGCCAAAAGAGAATGGCATAACAGGATATCGCATAAGTGACCGCGTTTGTAGGATTGCATTGCCGATATCGCTTTGCGCATTTGTGATTACTGTTATTGTATACCTTGGATTGAGAGTCGGTCTTATGCTTGCTCTGAAAAAAGGGCTGTTTGTTCTTTCTGTTTCATGTCCTTGCACGGTTGGTATAATCGGTCCCGCTGCATCACTTATAGGTGGATTATGTGCGTCGAAATACAATGTTCACATTAAAACTTCTCGCGCTGTTGAAAATCTTGGAAAGGTAAAAGAAATAATCTTTGAGCAAGATGGCGTCGTTACCGAACGGGTTGAATCGCTCTATGATGTCTATTCTGTAGATGGCGACAAGCTTGGTGTTCTTGCAGTATGCGCTTCGATTGAGGCACATTCAAAGCACCCATTCGCATCGGTAATTATGCAAGCGGCGGTAAAGAACGGGGCAAATATTCCTTATGCGGATAACTACTTTGAAATTTGCGGAAGAGGCGTGGGTGCTACCGTTTATGGCGACAAGTATTTCCTCGGAAATAAAAAACTGCTGCGCGATAAAAAAATAGCACTGCCTGATGCAGTGCAAAATATTGCTTTGGGCGGTTATACTCCATTGTATGTGGTTAGAAACGGTGAGTTTTGCGGTCTTTTGCTTCTTGGTGGAAAGAAGAAAAAAGCAGTAAGCGGAGTGATGCAGCGACTAAAGGAATTGGGTGTTTGCAGAATACTCATTACAGAAGATGAGCGCGCTGACATAAAAAGTGATTTTGATATTTTACTTTCCGAACGTGAAAAAGTGTTGCAAGAACTAAAAAATAATGTTAAAATGAACACAATGGTTGTAAGCCGCGCTCCAATAGCAAAAGCCGGTGTCGTATGTACTCTTACGCCGTCAACGAAAAGTGACATCACTCTTGAAGACGGTGGTTTAGAGGGGATACTTTTTTCGCTTGTGCTTGGCAGAAAATCACATCGTGTGATAAAACAGAATTTGTTGATATCATTTGTTTTGTCAGCTTTGGCGTTGCTGTCAGCAGCCGGAGTGACTCAAAGTGTAATGTCATTGGCAACGCTTTCGATTTTGTCACTTATACTGTCTTTTGCGGTTCTTTTGAACTCGCTCAGACTGTTGAATGTTAAATTACCTGATATTGCTTCTTCGGAGGATGACTGTATGTTTGGAAAAGTTAATTATACAATGAAAATAGAGGGTATGTCATGTGCGCATTGCAGTGCCCGTGTCAAGACTGCGCTTGAGTCACTTCGCGGTGTTAGCGCAAATATTTCTCTTGACGATAAAGCCGCACGCATCAAGTGCCCTGCATCGCTTGATGTAAATAAACTTGAAAAAGCGGTCAGCGATGTAGGCTTTACCGTAGTATCTATCGAGCGGGTATAAATGTTATGAAACGTTTTTTAGCATGTCTTCTGGTTATAAGTTGTGTGTTTTTGCTCAGTAGTTGTTCGTTGTATGATGTGCTTGGTATTGATACACATGATTATTCGGCTGAGGAAAGTATCGGTATGCTTGAAAGCGACAGCCCTGTAGCCCGTGAACTTGGTGGCATTATCCCGATCATGGTGCAAAATACACCGTATCTCGGTGAATTTGATACTCCTGCAGAGGCGGCTGAACTTTACCGTGACGGGATACTGTGCTTTATTCTTGAACGCAATTTTTCGAAATATAATGCGAATATAGAACTTATTACCGAAACACGTGAGCAGTATCCGACATATGAGATTACCACGGTTATTCCGGCACTTGACTTTGAAAGTACGGTATACCGCTATTTTGGAGGAACAGCCAGCGTAAACAATTCATCAACAAAGCTTTTTACTTATCTTGATAAAGTTGATGCATATGTGTCAGTGGGTATAGGTGTAGACAATTCAGCCGATATAAATATCAGTGAGCTTTATGAAACCGAGAATACTTATGTTTGTACGTTTACTTGTGCAATGAATGAATCGGTGTCGCCAACGTACCGACTTCTTTTAATGAAGCGAGATGACGGAACTTTTTATATAAAGTCACTTAAAGAAATAAAAGCCGACTAATGTCGGCTTTTGTCTATTTTAACAGTTCCTTTTTGTCAGAGGAAGTGAGTTCGTATATTTCTGTTTTTCTGCTTGTATTGTATATCTCAAGTGTGGTATACGGCACATCCTCATAAGCTTCTTCGCGGTGGATGTCAAGGTAAAGGTGTTCATATGCTGCGAGATCCACGTTCTCAAAAACGTATCGGCGGTATGAGTAAAGACCGAATGCATGACCGTATTCGTAGCATGTTGGAATTACTCGCTTTACGCCGTCGGCATAGAGAGAAGGGAAAAGAGGAAGCTCACTGCCATCGCCGTCAAATTTAAGTTCCTCAAGCAGCGAGTCATTGTATCTTATGGTAACGATGAGTACCTTTTCGTTTTCAAAATATATAGGTTGATGTGCAAAGAACTCTCCTGCCGTATCCATTTCTACCGGCAATTCCCAAGTCTTTCCGCTCAGTTCCCCTCTTAAATGGCTTTCTTTAAGTGGATCTACGGCAACAATGCCCTCGGCAAAGGCTGGATAATGGTTGAGGGAAAAGATTCTGTAACCCAACAAGCCCACTACAAGCAAGATTATTCCGGTGCCCAAAAGTTTAAACAGTTTTCTTATCATTGCAATCTCCTGTTTTATGTGTTAGTATAAGTATACAACTATATCCGGCGAATGTCAAAGAAAAACATCAAAATATTGCAACTTTTTTCTTGACAATCGCAATTTGCTGATGTATAATGCTTATGTTGCATTTCTATGCTTGAAAGGAGTATCGGTATATGGTGCTTAATATATCTTCACTTCTTTCGGGTGAAAAAAACAGATTGGATATTGATTATATGCTTTCTGTTGCGACTGAGGATGTTGGCAATTCTGTCAATCTTTCAGGCGTGACATTCCCGACACCTGCGAGGGTTACGGGTGTTATCACTGACAATGCAGGCTATATGCGCCTTAAACTTTCGGTTACACTTCCGTATGTGACTGTGTGTGCGCGCTGTGCATGTGATGTCAGCGGTGAATTTGAAATCAATTTTGAGCGCACAGTTGTGCCTGAGGGCATGGTTGATGATGCTGAGGAAAAAGAAGAGGATTTCGTAGTCGTAGAAAACGGTATGCTTGATATTGATGAGCAGCTTACTGAGGTTCTCATGCTTGATTTTCCCACACGCATTCTTTGTAAAGAAGATTGCAAAGGTCTCTGCCAGAAGTGCGGCAAAGATTTAAATGAAGGGCAGTGCAATTGTCCTACTAAAGAAATCAATCCTGCATTTGCAAAGCTTTTGCAGATGTTTGATGAAGAATAAATAATTAAAATATAATAGATAGAGCATCTAAGGAGGTGTATTCTAAATGGCAGTACCGAAGAGAAAAACATCCAAGGCACGTAGAGACAAGAGACGTTCCAATGTTTGGAAGCTTCCGCTCCCCGGCATGGTAAAGTGTCCTAAGTGCGGCGAGTACAATCGTGCACACCGTGTATGTAGCGAATGTGGCTACTACAAGGGCGAAGAAATCGTTAAGAAAGAGGCGTAAGCCTTTCAAAAAAGCGACGGCTTTCGTGCCGTCGCTTTTTTGTTGGTGCTTTTTTAGGTGAATTTTGCTTTCCCTTGGGGGAAGGTGCCACGCAGTGACGGATGAGGGATAGTATCGTAAACATTAATTTACCGAATCATCGCTATCCATGTCATTCTTGGTACCTCGAAAGTTAATACTCTAATAGTTTTATGGAATTCGGAAAGGACAAAGTATTATGAAAAGATTAGTATTGCTATTTTTGACAACTCTACTATGCTTATGCATGTTCGCTTGCAGTGGTAAGAATAACGAAGTTGAGCTTACAACTGAAAATTATGAAACATATCTAAATGTTTTCCACGATGTCTATTTCAGTGGGAAAAATTGGTTAATAAAACCATTGGATAGCGCTAATTCTATTTCTTGCAATTCTGAGGCGCAGTGTATTGTTACCGTTAATGGAGCCTCTACAAATTATGATTATAACAATGTTGTTCTTACAGTAAAAATGACCGCAACTTACAATACTTATTACGGATTTGAAAAGACACAAGATGTAACAACTCAAAAAGAAGTGAAAGTATCTTGTGATATTGGGGGAAGTGGTATGGACAAAGCGGTCTTTTTTGAAGGTATAGAAGAGACATATCAAATTCAAAAAGATTCTCTTAAACTTACTTGGGAAGTTGTTTCTGTTAGCGGAACGGTAACTCGTATTAGCTAAATAAACTACATACAATGGGGCGTCTACACTCCTCGCTTTGATTTAAGTACAAATCTTTAAACTTTTTTGCATAAACCTCTTGACAAAGTGATACGTATATGTTAGTATGTTATCAGTTTAGCACGCTAAAGTGATAAAACAAAAAATTAAATACATAGGAGAAAACCAAAATGAAAAAAATTCTTGCACTTATTCTTGCGCTTGTAATGTGCGCAGCTTGCTTCGCAGCATGCGGAGAAAAGGAAGACAACACCCTTGTTTGTGGTGTTACTATCTTTGAAAACATGAATGAAAAAGACGCTGATGGCAACTGGACAGGCTTTGAGTCTGAGTTCGCAATGGAAGTTGGAAAGATTATCGGCATGGATGTTTCCTTCCAGGAGATTGACTGGGAGCAGAAGTACAATGAGCTCAACTCCGGAGCTATTGATTGTATCTGGAACGGCTTTACTGCTAACTCCAGCGACAATGGCGTTAAGAGAAGCGATCTTGTAGACTTTTCTTACGGTTATATGCTCAACCAGCAGTGTATCGTTGTAAAGAAGGATAATGTTGCTAACTACACAAGCGCAGATGCTCTCGCAGGCAAGACTGCATGTGTTGAGGGCGGTAGTGCAGGTGCAGCTTATGCAGAATCCGTAACTGATAAGGTTAACACCGCGCCTTCTCAGATTGATGCATTCCCTGAGGTTAAGTCCGGCGCTGTTGATTTCATCGTTGTTGACATTCTTCTTGCGCAGAATCTTTGCGGCAATGGCGACTATGCAGACCTTGCAATCGTTGAAGATATTGTTCTTGACTCTGAGATTTATGCAATCGGCTTCAAGAAGGGCAGCGAACTTACAGCAAAGGTTAATGTTGCTATCAAGCAGCTTGAAGAAAGTGGCAAGCTCATGGAGCTCGCTACCAAGTATGGCTTTGAGAATGTTCTTAAGGTTACCGAGACCATCGAGTAATTTTAAAACAAGTATAATATCTACAAAGGAAAATATTTATGGGTTTTTGGGAAGTCACGTTAAGCTTGCTTAAAGGACTTGAACAGACCTGCCTGATTTTTGCGCTAACACTCGTGTTAGCGCTTCCTTTGGGTTTGGTCATTTCTTTTGGTTCTATGTCAAAGTTTAAGCCGCTTGCTTACATAACAAAAATATTTGTTTGGATAATACGCGGTGTTCCGCTGATGCTCCAGGTAATTATAGTTTTTTATGTACCGGGATATTTTCTCGGCACACCTCTTTTTTCGCGCTTTGGATCGGTTATAGCGGCGTTTGTAATTAACTATGCTTGCTATTTCTCCGAGATATACCGCGGCGGAATTGAGAGTATTGCCAAAGGGCAGTATGAGGCGGGGCAGGTACTTGGCATGACCAAATCGCAAATCTTTTTCAAGGTTGTGCTGATGCAGGTTGTAAAACGTATTCTCGCACCTATGTCAAATGAAGTAATAACACTTGTAAAAGATACCGCACTTGCAAGAGTAATTATGATCGTTGAGATCATAAAAGCGGCGCAGGAGTTTGCGGCATACGGTCTTATGTGGCCGCTCTTCTATACGGCAGTATTCTATCTTGTTTTTGTAGGCTTGCTTTCACTTCTTTTCGGATTTTTCGAAAAGAAACTCAATTATTACAAGGCATAGGGAGGACAAGATATGGCATTGCTTGAAGTTAGAAACATCAAAAAGAATTTTGGCAAAACCGAAGTCCTCAAAGGTATTGATTTTGAGCTTGAAAAGGGCGAAGTTCTTGCGATTATCGGCTCGTCAGGAAGTGGCAAGACAACGTTGCTTCGTTGTCTCAACTTTCTTGAAACGGCAGATAAAGGCAGTATTTATGTAGACGGAGAAACCGTTTTTGATGCCGATGTCGAGTATAATGATAACGAGATTCGCGAAAAACGTCTTAAGTTTGGTCTAGTGTTCCAATCGTTTAATCTGTTCCCACAGTATAACGTTATGGAGAACCTGACACTTGCGCCTACACTTGCTCTCAAAAAGAAAAAGCTTTCTGGCGTGGAAAAAAAGGTGGCTCTTGAATCAATAGATCAAAAGGCGGTTGAGCTTTTGGAAAGGGTAGGGCTTTCGGATAAGAGCAACGCATATCCGTGTGAGCTTTCAGGCGGACAGCAACAACGAGTTGCTATTGCGCGTGCACTTGTAATGCAGCCCGAGATACTTTGCTTTGACGAACCGACAAGCGCGCTTGACCCCGAACTTACAGGCGAAGTTTTGAGAGTTATCAAAGGGCTTAAGGGCGAGGATCACACCATGATAGTTGTAACTCATGAAATGGAGTTTGCAAAAAATGTGGCAGATAAAGTTATTTTCATGGCTGACGGTGTGATAGAAGAAATTGGCACTCCTGATGAGGTTTTCGGTGCACCAAAGAGTGAAAAGACAAAGGCATTTCTTTCAAACTCTCTTGAAAAGATTTAAGCAGCTTGAATAAAAGTGCTTGACGAAAAAAACAATATATGCTACAATTTAAACAGAAAAGGTTATTTTAACCAATAAGTTTTGAAAGTGAGGACTAAGCCGATGGGCAAGTTTGTTGTAAAAGAAACTTCTACAGGAGTTAAATTTGATTTAAAGGCAGGTAACGGTCAGGTTATCGCTACTTCCGAGGTATATTCTTCCGAGTCCGCTTGCCTTAACGGCATTGAGAGCGTTCGCAATAACTGTGTTGGCGGAGTTGAGGACCAGACAGTTGAGAATTTTGAGACTGTTAAGCACCCCAAGTTCGAAGTATATCAGGATAAAGCGGGCGAGTACAGATTCAGACTCAAGGCAAAGAATGGTGAAGTTATCGCTACCTCTGAGGGCTACACCACCAAGGATAGCTGCCTTAACGGAATTGAAAGCGTTAAGAAAAACGCTCCCGATGCAGAAATCGAAAAATAAGTACATAAAAAGGACTGCTCAGGCAGTCCTTTTTGTTATGTTGTACAACTTTTTTGAAAAAACAACAGATAATTTGTCTTTACTCACAATATATATTGTGTTATCATAATTTATATTGATAATCAAGGAGAGTAAACATGAAAAAGACAGTTTTATTTATCCTCGCAAGTATTATTCTTGGTTTGCTAATGTGTTTTGCTTCTTTTGCAGCAGATAGTGTTGTCTATGTTGCAGACGGCGGCATTGGCGATGGTTCAAGTGCAACTACACCTGTTGGCACTCTTGATGCGGCATATGCGGCACTCGGCGACAATGGAGGTACTGTTGTAGTTGTAGGCAAGGTTACCGTTAGCGAACATTTTGTTGAGCCTTCGCATGGCGGTGTAGTTACCGTAACACAGGTTTACGGCGCAAATGACTACCGCACAGGAACAAATTACGGTATCAACATAGCACAGAAGCGCTATGTTCTCAATGGCGATACTACTTTTAAGAATATCACCTTCCGTGGCGATACTTCCATGGCTTATAACCACGTGCTTTTTGTTGCCCAGTTTAACCATATTGTTATGGATGAAGGTATTGAATGTGTAAATTACGGCGATTTTTCTACCATTGCACAGGCTGCAAGCATTCTTGGCGGTGTGCAGTATGGTGCTGATAAGTATAATACCGTACCTACTGACCGTGACTCTCATATTACAATTAAAAGCGGCAAATTTATGATTTGCGGATATTCTCGTCAGGTCAGCAAGGATTTTGAAGGCATGGCGCATATTGATATTTCCGGTGGTATAATTGATAATATTTATCCCGGAACTGCAAATAATGGCACTGGTGCCGATACCAGAATTACAATAAGTGGCGGTAAATTTGTCGGCAAGATCATTACAGGAAATGTTTCTGTGATCTCAAGTACTCTTAACATTAAGATAACCGGCGGTGATTTTACAGAATTTATCAGTGCTGACGGTACAGTTGCTACAGGTGCTACCTCCACTCTTGACGTTTCCGGTCACAGTGACGGTGCTGCTATTGCAGCAAAAGCAGCTAACTTTTCAAAAGTAATTACCGAGGCGGGAACAACCTCAACTCTTGTAGCAAACGACATTTTTGAATACGACACATTTACCGCGTCTAACGGTATTAAGCTTCCTTACCGCTACTATTTGCCCGAGGGATACGAAACAAGCGCAAAGACATATCCTGTATTCCTTTACATGCACGGTAACGGTTCTCGCGGAAGCGATAATACCACCCAGCTCACCACAAACGGCGCAGCACTCAACAATGCGGTTCTCAACTCCAAGTATGATTGTATTATGATTGCACCCCAGTGCGCAAAGAGCCCAAGAGAGTGGGTATCAAATTATGCAGGTAGCGCAGCGTTTGCAAACGAACTTAAGACCGGCGTTTACGAAAACGGCGATTATCTCAATGCTGCGGTTGAACTTCTTGACTATTTCCTCAATACCTATCGAGTAGATACTTCACGAGTTTATATAACAGGTTCTTCAAACGGCGGCGGTGCAACATGGTCGCTTACCGCACGTTATCCTTATGTATTTGCTGCGGCTGCTCCTCTTGCAGGTTGCGAGCTTTATGACGGAACCGATGCTATCGCTTCCCGCTATACTCATCAGAACATCTGGACTTTCCATGGCGATGCAGATGCAACCCTCCCTGTTGCAGCAACACGTGCTATGGTAAATTCTATTAAGAATGCAGGCAGCACAACAATCAAGTACACTGAAATTGCAGGTGGTGGACATAATATCTGGGCACAGGCTGCAAAGACCGCCGGACTCGTTGATTGGATTTTCTCAAAGACAAACTCATCATTCGATAATACTCTCCGCGGAGATAGAACTGCGCTTGAAGTTCCTGCAAACCTTGAATGGAATGAAAATATAGTTTCATTTGATGCTGTTAACGGTGCGCGCACATACCGTTTGACAGTTTATGCTGACGGCAACGCCGCAAAGGTTTATGAGATTACCGGCACTTCTCAGACTGTTGATGTTGCAGCTCTTGGTACAGGCGAGATTTCTGCTACTGTAACAGCACTTGCAAGCAATCTTGCTACTAATATCAATAGTGTAGAGTCTAAAGCTGCGGCGTATGCTGCAGATCCGATGGACTACATGGATTATAACGGCGACGGTGAGATCACTTTTGCAGACTGCTTCGGAATCCTTAAAGCATGTCTCAATAGAGAAGGCGGCTACAATTTACTTAGTGCCATTCGTGTTCTGAAGTATCTTGCTACTGCATAACTGAAAATTAAAAAAGGACTGCGAAAGCAGTCCTTTTTTACGTTTAGTCAAGTTCTTTCATGCCCGTATAGAGCTCATAATATCTGCCTTTAAGAGCAAGCAACTCGTCATGAGTGCCGCGCTCAATAATTTCGCCTTTTTCAAGAACCATTATTGCATTTGCATTGCGGACTGTTGACAGTCTGTGTGCAATAACAAAGGTTGTGCGGTTTTGCATCAAACGGTCCATTCCGTGCTCAATGTGTCGCTCGGTTCTGGTGTCAACAGAACTTGTCGCTTCATCAAGAACGAGAATCGGCGCTTTAGAGATAGCCGCACGTGCAATGTTGAGAAGCTGACGCTGACCTTGAGATAGGTTTGCACCGTCACCAGTGATAACCGTGTCATATCCGTTTTCAAGGCGCATTATAAAGCTGTGCGCGCTTGCCGTTTTTGCCGCGGCAATAACTTCATCGTCGGTAGCATCAGGGCGCCCGTAGCGGATATTCTCCATGATGGTGCCGGTGAAAAGGAGCGTATCCTGAAGAACCATTGCGATATTCTTTCGGAGCACATCGCGCTTGATGTTGCGGATATTAACATCGTCAATGGTTATCTCGCCTGAGTCGATGTCGTAGAAGCGGTTTAGCAGATTGGTTATTGTTGTTTTTCCCGCTCCTGTTGAGCCCACAAATGCTATTTTCTGACCGGGTTTTGCATATAGCGAAATGTTTTTGAGAATTGTCTTGCCGGGGACATATCCGAATGTTACGTTATTAAGTTTTACGTATCCTTTCATATCGGGCATATCATTAGCGTTTGGAACATCAGGCTCTTCTTCAACTCTGTCAAGCACGTCAAATACGCGCTCAGCGCCTGCAAGGGCAGAGAACACGGTATTCATTTGCATTGATATTTCGTTTATAGGGCGAGCAAACTGTCTTGAGTAGTTTACAAATATACCGAGACCGCCGAGATCAAACTTGTCAAGCAGACACATCACACCGCCAATGCCGGCAGTGATTGCATAGCTGATCTGACCTGTATTTCCCATTACAGGACCCATGATACCACCGTAGAATTGTGCATTTATCTGCTTGTCGCGAAGATCATCGTTGAGCATTGCGAATTCATCAACACAGGTATCTTCGTGATTGAATACCTTTACAACCTTTTGTCCGGATACGGTTTCCTCTACATATCCGTTTACCGCGCCGAGTGCCGCCTGCTGTGAGGAGTAGTATTTTCTTGAGCGTTTGGTTATTGCTTTGCCGCCAAAAATGAATATCGGGATAAATACAATGGTAATTATAGTTAGCCAGATGTTTGTGTAACACATTATTATAAATGTGCTTACCAGCGTTATTGAGCCTGAAACAAGGCTTGTTAAAGTATGGTCAAGCATCATCGCAATGTTGTCAACATCGTTTGTAAAACGGCTCATTATTTCGCCATGACTTTCATTGTCGAAGAACTTTATCGGTAGCTTTTGTACTTTTGCAAAAAGGTCGTGGCGCAGTTTTTTCATTGAGTTCTGCGATATATGAAGCATCAGCTTTGCTTGTAGGTACTGTGCGCTGATATTTGCGGCGTAAATGCATATGAGTATGATTGCATAAGAAGCTATTTTTGTCAGCTTGTCAGCAAGCGAAGCATCGGCCATTTCCTCACCGGAAACAATGTTCAGTATAGGGCGAAGTAAATATGATGCCGCAGTGCCGGAAACAGCAGTAAGAGCAACAAACATCAGTGCCGCAAATAACAGGTATTTGTATGCACCTATGTAACCAAGTAGCCTGCCGATAACTTTTTTTGCATCCCCTTTGGGCTTTACAACTGGCATACCACGACCGCCGGGACCGGGGCCGCGTCTTGGACCCATTGGCGGCATGTTGCTTTTTTGAGGAGCGGCAGAGGAGTTGTATTGCTTTTGCAGATCTTCTAAAGTACGTTTAGCCATTTGCCGCCACCTCCTTGTTTTCCATTTGTAGCGCGTATATTTCTTTGTACGCTTCACAGCTTTCCATAAGCTCACTATGTGTGCCAAGTCCGGCAATTTTGCCGTCGTCAAGCACAAGGATACGGTCCGAATCCATTACAGATGTGATACGCTGAGCAATAATAATTTTTGTGGAATCCTTTAATGTTGTAGCAAATGCTTCGCGGATTTTCGCTTCAGTTGCGGTATCAACAGCACTGGTAGAGTCGTCTAAAATCAGAATCTTAGGCTTTTTGATAAGCGCGCGTGCAATACAAAGACGTTGCTTTTGACCGCCAGAAACATTTGTACCGCCACGCTCTATTTCATGCGAATAACCGTCGGTGAAATTTTCGACAAAACCGTTTGCCTGCGCAATTTCAGCGGCAGCCTTCATATCTTCAAGAGTGGCATTTTCATCACCCCAACGCAGGTTCTCTTCTACAGTACCGGAGAAAAGCAGATTTTTTTGCAATACCATGCCGATACCGTCGCGCAGGGTATACAGTGAGTAGTCGCGCACATTTATGCCGTCGATCATAATCTCTCCGCTGTCGGCGTCGTAAAGTCGAGGTATAAGAGAAACGAGAGTAGATTTTCCACTGCCGGTGCCGCCGATAATGCCGAGTGTTTCGCCTGCATTTATCTTAAAGCTAATGTCATCAAGCACGCAGTCGGGGCTGTTTTTGTAATAACGGAAACTAACATTTTTAAATTCAACTTCGCCCTTTTTAACAACGCTGTTTTTGCTTGCGGCATTGTCGTCATTGATGTCTGGCTGCTCATTCAACACTTCCTTGATACGCTTTGCAGATGCTGCGGCACGCGATGAACTCATAAACAGCATTGTAACCATCATAAGCGACATAAGTATCTGATTTATGTAAGTGAGAAGAGCGTTGAAGTCACTGTAGGCAAGCTCGCTACTAAAAACCATGTTACCGCCAAACCAGATTACCGCGAGGGTAGTAAGATTCATCACCAGCATCATGACTGGCTGAGTGAGTATCATAACGTTCATTGCATTCATTGCACTGTTGCGAAGCTGAGTGTTTGCGGCATCGAATTTTTCTTCTTCAAAGTCTTCGCGTACAAATGATTTTACAACTCGCATATTTGTAAGGTTTTCTCCGACAGTGTTGTTAAGCTCGTCTACTCTGCCTTGCATTGCTCCAAAACGAGGGAATCCGACTTTCATGACCACTGCAAGCAGAATTGCGAGTATCGGTATTGCAATGGCAAGCACGAGTGAGAGCTTAGGACTTATCGTTATAGTCATTATAAGCGCACCGATAAGCATACCGGGGGTACGCAAAAACATTCGCAGAAGCATATTTACAAAGTTTTGAAGCTGTGTTACATCGTTTGTAAGACGCGTAATAAGTGAGCCGGTTTGGAACTTGTCGATGTTGGCAAAAGAGAATTTCTGCACTTTTTTATAAACATCGAGTCTAAGGTCGCTGCCAAAATTGACAGAAGCTTTTGCCCCGAAATAAGCGCCACCAATACCGCCCAGCATCATGAGTATAGCAATCAGTATCATTACGGCTGCCATGCCGATAACATACCAAATAGACCCAGTGTCAGCCGTGAGTTGAGTTTCGGCCTTTTTAACAATGAGCGAGTACAGTTTTGGCATCAGTACCTCACCAATGACCTCAATTATCATACACAGAGGACCTAAAATGAAATAAAGCTTATACGGCTTTATGTATTTTCCCCATGTTTTCAAGATCTTTTTCCTCCTTCAAGTTTTGCGATATTTGTTTGCAGACGATCGAGAAACTCATTCAGATTATCCATTTCATTTTCTGCAAAACCTTCAAACAGGGCAGAGTCAATGGCAAAGAATGCTTTTTTTGAGCTTTCGACAACTTCAGCTCCTTTTTGTGTCAGCTCGATGGTGTTAAAACGAGAGTCGGCGGCATTTGCTTTACGTGATATGTACCCATCGCTTTCCATCTTTTTCAGCATTACTGCTACGGCCGCTGTACTTATCTCAAGCTTTTCAGCAAGAAAAGTTTGTGAAAGAGTCCCGTCACTATCCGAAACTATCATCAGCATGCGGTGGGCAGAACGACCTAAACCTGTTCGCTCACGCATCTCATCAAAAAGCCCACGATGTTTTTTCATCGTGATTATCAGTTTGTGAACTGTACTTCGTGCTTTGAGTTCACTTGCACTTTCTTTATACACAGTTGCACCTCCGTTAACAAGTTAATAATTAACCTGTTAACTATTATACCATATACAGTTTTGTTGTCAATATTATGCAGATATTTTCAAAAAAACTTCACATTGTAAGTTTTATATGATATAATCTATGTATCAGTTTAAAGGAGGTTGTTGCATGAGCGCTCTTTTTATAAAAATATTGGCAATCGTATTTATGCTTGCCGACCATATCGGCTATTCGATCGGTTCGAGCGGATTTGCGTCAATAGATTTTGGTGACGGGTATTATTTTCTTCGTGCCATAGGCAGATTGTCTTTGCCACTCTTTGCATTTTTGATTGCAAACGGTTTCCGCCATACACGCAGTGTACCTAAGTACGCAATGCGTTTGTTTGCTTTTGCAATTATCTCCGAAATACCTTTCGACCTGTTTGTTTCGGGAAAGATTACACTTGTTACCATGAACGGCATTTTACCCGATATACATCTTGATAATATATTCTTCACTTTGCTTATCGGTCTTGTATTTCTGTGGCTTAATGACTTTTATAAAAAGCGTCAGATTAAATATGCAAAACTCTTGAGTGTCGCTACATTTATTTTTCTCTCATTTTTCGCGGCGTTTATCTCAGCTGATTACGGTGTGACAGGCGTTGGTTTTGTTGCTTTGTTTGGAGTTTTCAATGTTGAAGACAAAAACAAGATTCCAATGCTTTTTGTAGGATTTTCAGTTTTGGCATATTGGAAACTTATTGCAAGAAGTATTCTTGTGGTAGTTTACAGATCGTTCAGAATCAATCTTGTCAGAATACCGATTATTTCGCATTTGTTCTCTGGCTATAATCCCATAATGGCTTTGATACAGACTGCGGCATTGCTTTCGCTTGCATTTATTCTTTTTTACAATCAAAAGAGCGGAATGCCCAAATCCCGAGTTGCCAATGCAGTATTGAAGTATTCGTTTTACGTTTTTTATCCTGTACACCTCTTGATCCTTTATTTTGCATTTGGATAATGAAGTGTACTTTATGTCCGCGTGTTTGTCTTGCGGACCGTGAGAATAGTATTAAAGGTTATTGCGGCGCAGATGGCAGCCTTAAGGTTGCCCGCGCCGCACTTCACATGTGGGAAGAGCCTCCGATATCTGGATCACAGGGGAGCGGAACTGTGTTTTTCTCACATTGCCCGCTAAAATGTGTGTATTGCCAGAATCGTGATATATCAAGCGGCGGAGACGGACTTGAAATAACGGTTGAGCGCTTGTGTGAAATATTCTTTGAGCTTAAGGAAAAAGGCGCACACAATATAAATCTTGTTTCACCAACGCAGTATATAAAAGAGATAATCGCCGCTGTGCACATGGCTAAAGAAAAGGGATTTGATCTGCCTTTTGTTTATAATACAAGTGGGTATGAGCGTGTCGAAACCATCAAACTTTTGCGTGGAATTATAGATATATACCTTACAGATTTTAAGTATATGTCGTCATCTGTGGCGAAAAAATACTCGAATGCGGCCGATTATCCAAATGTGGCGCAAGCCGCACTTCGTGAGATGATGCATCAGCAACCGGCGTGTGTTTTTGACGGTGAAATTATGAAGTGCGGTGTTATAGTACGCCACCTCGTTTTGCCGAGCAATACCGGCGATTCGAAGGACGTCATAGACGCCTTTACCGATATTTGCCGAAATGATGCTTACATATCTATAATGCGGCAGTATACACCGCGAAGTGATTGTGAGTTTTCTGAGATATCAAGACCAATCACTGACAGTGAATATGATGAAGTTGTAAATTACGCACTTATGTGCGGAGTAAAAAAGATGTTTTTACAAGACGGAGAAAGCGTATCAGATAGCTTTATCCCCGCCTTTAATTATGAAGGAGTGTTAAAAAATGATACTTAACCACGAACAGATTAAGAGCATCGCTGCAAACTGTATTGATGTGCGCACCCGCGCAAATGGACGAACAGAGTTTATTCGTTTTACGGATAAACAAAAAGAGATATACAAGAGCCGCAATTTTATAGGTCAGCCGCCTTGCAATTCAGGGGTGTGCCTTGACTTTACATATGATGGTCAGCTTATTGCATTTGAATTTGATGTTATTTCACGCACCAGCCGAAATTTTCTTTCGTTTGACCTGTATGACGGCGATGTTATGGTACATTCGCTTTTTACTTATGCAGACAGCGAGGGACAAAGACAGTTTTTCTATAAGTTCCCTGATAAAAAGGAACGTCGCGTTCGCATATTCCTTCCTTATTCCTGCGGTATCGAAGTATGGAACTTCAATCTTGACGATGGCTCACACTTTACTCCTACATCCACAGAGGGAAGACTGAAACTTCTCTGCATCGGTGACTCTATCACTCATGGCTACGATACTCATTACACATCGATGAGTTACGCAACTACAGTTGCACGCCATTTTGACGCTGTTTATCTCAATCACGGTGTCGGAGGATATGTGTTCCTTGCTGAAAGCCTTGACGAGGAGCTTCCGTTTACCCCTGATGTCATTACTGTCGCATACGGTACAAATGACTGGGGAAGATATCTTGCAGATGAAGAAAAGTATCGCGCAGCGGCAACGGAGTTTTTTGATAAACTTTGTGCTATTTATTCCGATGCAAAAATATTTGGTATTCTTCCTGTATGGCGCGCAGACGAGGATCGCCGTCCCGAGCGTATGCCTTTCACAAGAGTTTATGAAATACTCAGAGAGGTATATGCCGCACACGGTGTAGCTGTTATTGATGGCGAAAAAGCGGTTCCGCAGATGCGCACATTTTATACTGACGGATTGCATCCTAATACCATTGGTCAGCATGTATATGCCCAGTATGTGATTGAAGCTCTCGAAAAAGCAGGAGTACATAAAAAGTAATGGCAAAGAATAAAGAAAAAGATGTCAAAACCAATGCTATGCGTATTCTTGAAACATTAGGCGTTGATTTTGAAGTAATAACATATGAGTGCGATGAGTTTATAGACGGAGTGCATCTTGCCGAAAAACTCGGCCAGCCCAAGGAGATAACTTTCAAAACTCTTATTGCACAAGGAAAGAGCGGGGGATATTTTGCATTTGTCATTCCTGTTGCCGAGGAGCTCGATTTGAAGGCGGCGGCTCGTGCTGTCGGCGAAAAAGCGGTTGAGCTTATACCCGTTAAGGATATCACCAAGGTTACAGGATATATCCGCGGCGGTTGTACCGCAATCGGGATGAAAAAGGATTATCCGACTGTTATTGATGAAACTTGTATTCTGTATGATACGATTATGGTGTCGGGTGGAAGAATAGGCTCACAGATAAAGCTTTCGCCTGATGACTATATCAAAGCTACAAACGCAAAATGCCTGCCGATTATTTTTTGACATTAATTTTCGAAAATGTGTTGACAAGCGCGTTTAAAACTGATATAATAACTGTCGTTGCCACGGCAGTTAGATGTACCTTTAGCTCAGTTGGATAGAGCAACTGCCTTCTAAGCAGTAGGTCGAGGGTTCGAGTCCCCCAAGGTACGCCATGCCTCACCTACGGTGAGGTTATGGTGGGCGTAGCTCAGTTGGTTAGAGCGCCAGGTTGTGGCCCTGGAGGTCATGGGTTCGATTCCCACCGCTCACCCCAGAAATAAAGCAGGAACGCAAATGCGTTCCTGTTTTCTTTTTGCAGTACAACGTAATCGGAACCCACTCGCCCTGAAGCAACGAAAGAAGTGCGCGCTATATCAAAGAAAAAGCAATCGCAAAGCGCGGCGCACACTTTGGGTTCAGATTCCCGCGGAATTTCACTATACATTTTTTACTATCTATGTTATACTGATATCGAAAGCAGGTGATACATATGGCTGAATCAAAAGAGCAATATATGAAAAGGGTTAATAGATACCGTACGGTATTTGTGATAACATGCCTTGCCGTCAGTCTTGTTTTGTTTTTGATAATTCGTATAGCAAATACCGATCACTTGTCAAAGAGTCAAATAGTCAATCTTGTCGAGGGGAATTACCATGTTATTGCCGAGGATATATCCGAAAATGATTTCAGCGATACTTTGAATCTTAAAGGAATTCAAGATGTTTCTCGCAAAGGGGAAATAATTGATTTTTATTGCGGCGGCAGTGGAATTGCACCGTCAAGTAAGGAGTACGGATTTTACTATTCCGCTAATGATACCCCCTGTGATTTTGTTTTAATGGGAACTCTGAAGCCTGATGGCAAAGGTTATTCCAGCAGTGACGGAAACTATTTTTATACCGAGAAAATCAGAAAAAACTTTTACTATTACGAAGTGCAGTTTTAATTCAGTTTTAATTAGAGGTGAAAGATGAACTTATATATACCTCCGTACGGCAAAATACAAAAAAAGGATTTGACGATTCTTTTAATCATAGCAATCATAATGATAGCTCCTTGTGCGGGATTGTTTATATATTGTACAATAGATGCTGTGATTCAAAAGGATATATTTTATTTTTTTATTTCCCTTTTTGGTATTTTTGTCTGTATAGTTGCGCCGACGTTTTTTTATCTCATGGGAAAGAATAATGGGCTGTATATAGAAGATGGTAAAATCTGTTATAAAAACTTTAGAAAAAAGCATTACAATGTAGAAGATTTTGCTGGACTTTTAATATTGAAATCTCAATTCAAGCCGCGTTATTCTTCGCCTGAATATATAAAGAATAAACAAGGCGAATATGAGTATTCCATTGTATATCTTAATGATACTCGTCCTGAGTTTGAAAACTATGAAAACGGAGCATTGGATTTTACTACCTATTGGGCTCGCTATGTACATTTTTACACTAAATATGACGAAAGAGTAATAGAATATTTCGAGTCAAATAATATTCCTATACTAAATAAAGAGCAGGCTTTATAGCCTGCTTTTGTGTTGCATAAAGCTGATATTTGTGCTATTATTGACTTATCCCATCTATGGAGGAAATCATGAAAAAGATTTTTATTACTTTGCTAACGGTAGCTCTTATTATATCGGCCTTCGCTCTCGCCGCATTTGCAGCAGACGAGCCGAAGGTAACTTGCGATGCAATTGGCTATGTCGATTTTACAAACGGTAATAATAACAATGACGGTCTTAGTGCCGCTACTGCTAAAAAGCAGCTTATGTCAATTGATGCAAACGGTATAATTTCGCTTATGAAAGATGGCGGAACAATGGTCGTTTCCGGCAAGCTGTTTATTGCAGGCGAATATCAGATGCCAAAACTTGGCAGCACCTTGTTTATTACATCAAATGATGGCACAACTGATTACAAAAAGCTTGAACCTGCAAATAATCCCGCATGTGCGCTCAAGATGTCACAGGGGTCAAGCATGAAACTTTATCAGGATACAATAATTGACGATATTATTCTTTTTCAGGAGACAAAAGAGAGCAATACTATCTCAATCACAGCTGGATGCACTCTTGTTATCGGTGAAAAGGTAATTACAGTAGGCAGTCCTTATTCAAGTGAGCCTTGTTATATGTCGCTTTATGCTGAAAAAGGAGCTACTCTTATCGTTAAATCCGGTACATATCAGAAGATTACGGGTGATGGCGAAATTATCATCAGCGAGGATGTTGAAATAATCGAAAAGAACGCCATAGCTGAAGATAAAAAGGATATGGTTGCAAATGCACTTTATTCCCTCGGACTTGTTAAAGGATATGATGATAGCGGCAGCGATTTTCGTCTTAATAACAAGCTTACCCGCGCAGAATCTATTGTTCAGATAGTACGTTTTCTAGGAGCAGAGCAGGCGGCACTCAACGGCAATTATACCGTATCGTTTGAGGATGTTCCTGCATGGGCAGTGCCTTACATCGGATACGCATATGCAAACGGAATCACCAGCGGACGCAGCGAAAAAGTATTCGACCCCGATGGTATAGTTGATGAGGCGCAATTCCTTACACTTCTTCTTCGTGCAATGGACTATAGCGATAAGGACGGCGACTTTACTTGGAACAATCCGTATGAACTTGCAAACAAAGTGGGACTTATTGACCATACCGAAGCCTCTGCAGTTTTTTCAAGAGGCGATGCTTTTGTAGCATGTTACAATTCGCTTGCTTCAAAGTGCAAAGGGGGAGAAACAGTGGCAGAAAAGCTTATTAATAATGATGTTATCGCAGAAAAAGCATATGGTTATGCTAAACGTATTGCAAATGGCGAAACGATTATAGTTGCATGTGTCGGTGATAGTGTAACTCAGGGTACAGGCTCGTCTCCGGCTTCGATTTACAGCTATCCCGCACAGCTTCAGAAATTGCTTGGTAAGGGCTTTAAGGTTGTTAACTGCGGCAAGGCTGCATCCTATGTCATGAATCTTGATTCGCCGTATAATGTTAAAAAGAAGAGTCCAAATCTTTGGTATCCCAATACTGCAGAGTACACCAAATACATGAGTTCCTCTGCTGAGATAGTTATTGTTATGCTTGGAACCAATGATGCCCGCAGCATGACAGATGTTGCAGCAGAAGCGGATTTCGTTGCATCATACAAAGCACTTATCGCTGATCTCAGGACACTTGATACCGTCAAGGAAATGTATCTTTCCTCGATGATCCCTGCACCTAACGGAGATATTACATATCAGGGAACAGTGTACACACTTCCTCGACTTATTAAGAGTATAGCGGATGAACTTGGACTTCCGTTTATTCCTACGCATGAAAATGTGCATGACTATTACAATGTTATGCTTAATTATAATGACTCTGTTCATCCCACAAATACAACATATCCAAGACTTGCATACAATTTCTATAATGAGGTATTTGCGCATAAAGCAGATGTACCAATGCTTCCTGTAGTAGACAGTAAGGTTGTTTACGTTTCAAACTTTGGTAAAGTTGATAACGACGGTAAGACAGCCGATACTGCTGTAAACACTCTCGGACTTGCAGTGTCAATGCTTCGCGAGAGCGGTGGTACAGTAGTAGTTTGCGGTCCCCTCACTACAAAGATAACCTATCTTGTAGAGTGTGCGGACAACGTGACTGTAACATCTGTTTACGGCGGCGTTGATTATAGAGAAACCAATTCTGCATCAATAATTCTTGAGGGTAATATCACCCTCGCAAGCGAACTCACACTTGAAAATGTTACAATAAATACTTCTTCTGCCGGAAAATCAATAAATTGTAATTACAATAACTTTACTGTAGGAGAGGGCGTTGTTTGCATCGGTACAAAGGATATAGCAGTCAATGTAGGATACCGCATAGGCTCAGGCGCGATTACTGCATATGATGTATCTTGCCATGAAGATTGCAAGATAAGCATTACAAGCGGCACGTGGTCTATTCTTCGCGGCGGCAATATGCGTACTGCCTCGGCAACTCCTATAGGCACTGTTGATAAGGGAGTGACTCTTAATATCAGCATCAGTGGCGGTGAATTTACATATGATGGCGTAAATGCAACAAGTGCAGTTGGCATGAACGGTTGCGACGGTAATGTTGTATTTAATATCAGCGGCGGTAGCTTTACCGGCGGTGTTTACGGCATTCACCGTACAGGCTCAAATGTAACAGGTACAGTGGCACAGTTTAACGGTAATATTGCTATGAACATTACTGGCGGTACCTTTGCAAAAGAGATTGGTTTGTATCATACAGCCGATACCCCCAAGGTGAACGGCGATGCAGTTATAACGATTTCAAATAGTCTCAAGTCTGTTGCAAAACTTGATGGATTTGATAAAACAAATTTTGTCGATTAATTTTAAAAAAATACTTGACAATATCACTTTAGCGTGATAACATAATGACATACCAAATAAACCATTGATTGAGAGTAGTATCTGACACACTTTCATTCCAAGAGAGCCGCAGGCGGTGTGATTGCGGCAGTGAAACGTCAGTGAATGGACTCATGAGGGCAAACTGAGCCGAGAGGTTAGGGGCGACGGATGGCGACCGTTACAGCGCCATGTGTATGATAGTACACAGCAAAGAGTGTAAGTTATACTTACAAATTTGGGTGGCACCGCAGGTTTTAGTATCCTGTCCCATTTTATATGGGACAGGATTTTTGTTTTTACAAAGGAGATAGACAATGTATATTTTATCAAGACGATGGCGATTTGAATAAGTTATACTCAACCAAACTTACATTTAATTTATTTTAGGAGAATTACCATGAAAAAGCTTATATCAATCATTCTTATCGCACTTGTTTCTGTTTTTGCATTTGCTTCTTGTTCCGACACTGATACCGACAGCGATGTATATAAGGTCGGTGTGGTTCAGTATATCAGCCATCCCTCGCTTGACAACTGTTATGCAGGCGTAGAGCAGGCGCTCACCGCACGCTTTGGCGACAAGGTTGAGATTACCCGTCAGATTGGTTCTGACTCTTCTGCTGACAGCGACTGCAGCACATATGCAAGTCAGTATGCCGCACAGAATTATGATATGATAGTTGCTATTGCAACTCCTGCAGCTTCTTCAGCCTTTGCAGCTGCTGAGGCAAAGGATATTCCCGTTGTATTCTGTGCAGTGTCCGATCCGATGAGCGTGGGTCTTGTTGAGAGCATGGAAAAGCCCGGTTACAATTGTTCCGGTACATCTGATGTGCTTGATATGGCAGCGCAGATTAAACTCATCACATCTCTTCAGCCCGATGTAAAGAAGATTGGCGTTCTCTATACTTCAAGCGAAGCTAACTCTATTGCTCAACTTGCACTTCTTGAGGCGGCAGCACAGCCTTACGGCATCGAGATAGTTCCTCAGAGCATTCAGAATGACGCTGACATTCCTGCAGCTGCAACCGCGCTTTGTGCAAAGGTTGATTGCCTTAACAACTTCACTGATAATAAAGTTGTAAATAACCTCACCGTAGTTCTTGAAGCCGCAAATGAAGCGAACATTCCTGTATATGGCTCAGAGGTAGAGCAGGTTAAAAACGGTTGTCTTGCTTCTGTTTCTATCGACTATGTAGCACTTGGTAAGGTAACAGGCGATATGGCAGCAGATGCACTTGAGGGGGCAAAACTTGCAGATATGGCAGTTAAGACTATTTCTGATGCAACTCCCGTTGTTAACAGCGAAGTGCTTGCAGCATTCGGTATTGAATTGCCAGCATCTTATGCAAATGCTGAAATCGTAACCACCAATAAATAATCGAAAGGACATATAAAATGTCTGCACTCTTAAGCTCAATTGATGTCATATTGCAGGATGGCTTTATGTATGCCATCCTTGCAATGGGATATTATGTTTCGTATACAATACTTGATTTTCCAGACCTTACCGTTGAGGGAACCGTGCTTTCCGGCGGTGTTGCATTCGGTCTGCTTGTTCGCGCCGGTGTAAACCCTTGGCTCGCGCTGATAGTGTCTTTTATCGTCGGCTTTGTGTTTGGCTCACTTACCGGATTTTTGCATGTCAAGCTTGGTATACGTCCGCTCCTTTGCGGAATACTCGTGTCAACAGCGCTTATCTCGGTAAACCTTGTTATAACTATTGTGGGTATGGGTGGCACCTTTGCCGGTGACGGCGCACTTTCAACTATCGACCTTGGCAGAGGCGTGCCTACATTGCTTCGTACCTTCCCGGCCAATTTGCTTCCCACCGATGTTGGTGGCTTCAATCTTCAGCGCCTTGTTACATTTTTTGCTATCGCTGTTGCATTTAAACTGCTTCTTGATGCTTATCTCAAGACAAAAAGCGGACTTTTGCTCCGCGCAACAGGCAGCAACGCGCAGTATGTAACAATGCTGGCAAAGGATCAGCGAGTTTGCAAAATACTCGGTCTTGCTATCGGCAACGGATATGCCGCAGTTTCAGGCGCACTCATCGTGCAAAGCCGTGGAAACGTAAACCAGGGCATGGGCGTCGGCATGGTAGTTATCGGTCTTGCATCACTTATTATCGGACTTTCGCTGTTCGGCAAGATCCGTTTTATGAAACCGACTACTGCTGTTATTCTCGGCGCTGTTATTTACCAGGGCTGTCTTGGTATCGCAACACTTCTCGGCGTTCCGTCTGCATATAATAAGATAATTATGGCAGTGCTGTTTACACTTGCACTTGTCGGAAGCAGTGCAATGAAAAAGGGGGCAGAGAAGAATGCTTGAACTCGAAAACATATCTCTTACCTTTAATAAGGGTACTCCTGATGAGTCGGTATTGTTCGATAACTTCAATCTTAAAATAGAAGAGGGCGAGTTTGTTTCCGTCATCGGATCAAACGGTAGTGGTAAGACAACAATGTTGAATCTTATCTGCGGCTCACTTGTTCCCGACTCCGGCAGAATCGTGTTTGATGGCAAGGACCTCACAAAAATGAGCGAGTATCGTCGTGCGGAGCGCATCGGCAGAGTATTTCAGGACCCCAAGATGGGCACTTGTGCCAATCTTACGATACTTGAAAACATGGCGCTTGCCGATAATAAAAACAAAATTTTCGGACTCACTCGCGCCGTTAATTCAAAGCGTATTGAGTATTATCGCACATTGCTTGAAGAATGTGAGATGGGGCTTGAAAACAGAATGAATACCCTTGTCGGTTCTCTCAGTGGCGGACAGAGACAGGCACTTGCACTTGTTATTGCAAATATGACAGATCTTGATATGCTTATTCTTGATGAGCATACCGCCGCCCTCGACCCAAAGTCTTCCGAAACGGTAATGCATCTTACAGATAAGTTTGTGCATAAGAGCAAGATTACATCACTTATGGTAACGCACAATCTCCGCTTTGCCATTGAGTACGGAACGCGACTTATAATGATGCATGAGGGTAAATGCATTGTTGATATTCGCGGCGATGAAAAGAAAAACGCCTGTGTTGATGATCTTCTTAATATCTTCAATAAGATCAGCATCGAAGTCGGAAATAAAGTATAATTGTTAAGCACCAAGCAAAACGCTTGGTGCTTTTTCTGTGTAGTATTATAAGGTAAATTAATGTTTAGCGTTGCAAATTGGAAACTACAAACCGTGGGGAATAACGACCTTTGGTCGCATTGCCCACCACATGTTGGTGCGTCGCCGTAATTTCGTAAACATTAATTTATTTTCAAAATTAACATATCGTTAACAATTTTTAAAAAATTAAATAACAACTCAGCGGTAGAATAAGGTCACAAAACAAATGAAAGAGGTAACACCAAATGAACAACGACAAGAATTTTATCGCACAGAATATCCGCGCACAGTACACAGCAAAAGAAATCACCGAACTTGACGAGCTCCGCGCACTTGATGCAAAAGCAAAGCGTCCGGCAAATGTGTTTGCATATGTATTCGGCAGCATCTCTGCAATTGTAATGGGAAGCGGAATGAGTCTTGTAATGACAGATATCGGCGCGACTATTGGCATCGCAAATGCAATGGTGCCCGGAATTGTCGTAGGAGTTATCGGCATGGCGATGGCACTTTTGACATATCCGATATATAAGAAGATGCTTGCCGAAAGAAAAGCAAAGCATGCTAAAGAAATAATAGCCCTCAGCGAAAAGATAATGAATAAGTAAGGAGAAAAACAATGTTAAACTTTTTTAAGAACGCATTTAAAGATATGAAAGAAAGTGCAAAGGCACAGCACGAGGTAGATAAGGCAAACTTTGAGGCAGCAAAGGCAGAATCCAAGGCACAGTGGGAAGAAGCCAAGGCAATGCGCAATCCGGAAAAGCGCAAAGAGCTTATGCAAAGAGAGCGCGATAAGCAGATTGCAGAAGCAAAAGAGAGAACCGAAGCGGCTAAGGCGCGCATCGATGCTATAAAAAGATAAAGTTAGTAACACTCAAATGTTAACATTTTGTTAACATTTGAGTGTTACTATATGTTATACTAAAGTACATTTAGACTCAGGAGGCTCATCCATGTTTAAAATATTG
This sequence comes from Clostridia bacterium, assembly GCA_017399305.1. Lineage (GTDB taxonomy): Bacteria > Bacillota > Clostridia > Oscillospirales > CAG-272 > UMGS902. The sequence continues at coordinate 42,889 of JAFQDK010000053.1, read as the reverse complement.
GTAGTAGAAGATGATAGGGAACTCAATCGCTCGGTATGCCAGTTCCTCAATAACAGCGGATATGAAGCAACCGGATGCCTTGGCGCAGAAGAAGCATATGATGCGATGTACGACAATGTGTTTGATCTTATTGTGTCAGATGTTATGATGCCGAATATAGATGGCTTTGAGTTTGCTAAAACCGTACGTTCACTTAACGCAGATATACCGATACTGTTTATGACTGCGCGTGATGATTTTGCTTCCAAACAGCGCGGATTTCGCGTAGGCATTGATGATTATATGGTAAAGCCAATTGACCTTGACGAACTCTTTTTGCGCATAGGCGCGCTTCTTCGCCGTGCCAAGATAGCATCAAGCCGCACACTTACCGTAGGTGATTTCAAAATGGATATGGACGAGCATACAGCTTATCTCGGTGACGATGAAATAACGCTCACTGCAAGGGAATTCAGTTTGCTTTACAAACTGCTTTCATATCCAAAAAAGACATTCACAAGAACACAGCTTATGGATGAGTTTTGGGACGCCGATACCGCATCGGGTCCTCGTACTGTAGATGTGTATATGACAAAACTACGCGGAAAACTTGCCGATTGTAACGATTTTGAAATTGTCACTGTTCATGGACTTGGTTACAAGGCGGTGATAAAATGAAAAATGATAATAAACTAAAAGCGGTTCTGAAATGGATAAATAACTACTTTTCATTTTTTCTGCTTGTTGCCTTTGTCATCACATGTTGTACTATGCTTTTTGTTTCTACAATGGCAAAAAGTTTGGGGATAGTATTGACAGATGACAATATAGCAAGTGCCGCTAAGATTACTTTTTTAAATGTAGTTCTGCTTAGTCTAATATTCAGTATGTTAGATACAGTGCGTAGAAAGTATACGGTTGAAAAACCTGTAAAACGCATTACTGATGCCGCCGATAAAATAATGAAAGGCGACTTTTCGGTGAGAATAAAACCGCAAAGCAGACTCGGACTTGATGATACTTTTAATGAAGTAATCGAGTGTTTTAATAAAATGGCTGAGGAACTCGGAAGTGTGGAAACTCTTCGCGTTGACTTTATTGCGAATGTTTCGCACGAGATGAAAACTCCGCTTGCGGTTATGCAGAATTACGGCACACTCTTGCAAGCGCCAGAGCTTTCTGATGAAAAACGCATCGAATATGCAAAAGCTGTCACTGACGGTTCACGTCGTCTTGCGGATTTGATGACCAATATATTTAGATTAAACCGACTTGAAAATCAGCAGATATATCCCAAAACTGAGGAATATGACCTTAGTGAACAGCTTTGTGAATGCCTTTTGCAATATGAAAGTGTGTGGGAAAGTAAAGATATCGAGATAGGAACCGATATTGCAGAAAATGTTATTGTCAATGCGGATGCAGAACTGCTTTCGTTGGTGTGGAATAACCTCTTTTCCAATGCATTCAAGTTTACAGAGAGCGGCGGCAAGGTTTCGGTTTCTCTTACCGCTACTGCCAATCATGCGGTGATAAAAGTTATCGACACCGGATGCGGAATGTCTTCTGAGGTCGGCGCGCATATATTTGAAAAATTCTATCAGGGAGATACCTCACACGCTTCTGCAGGCAACGGTCTTGGTCTTTCACTTGTCAAACGTGTTGTCGATATTGTTCACGGCGAAATCAGCGTAGAAAGCGAAGCTGGAAAGGGAAGTACCTTTACTGTACGTATTCGGAGAGAATAAAATGTTTTTTAAAGGAATTAAAGATAGAATTTTGGGAAATCCCGTTGGTAATCGCTATATTAATGATGTGAGATTTAGAACAGAGGTTTCGGTCAACGCCTCATTGCTGTTTAATCTGTTTTATATTATAGTAAACATCATTTCTTTTTTTCTTTCCCGTTCAATGTGGTTTGTTGTGCTTGCGGTCTATTATTCTATACTTGTGACAATGCGCTTGTTGATTGCAAATTATATCCGTGCAAAGGGAATAGGAAACGATAGATTTGGTGAGCTTCGCCGTGCAAAACTTTGCTCATATATTCTCTTGACGGTTAATATCGTGCTTTCGGGTGCGGTTTTGATGATACTGTATCGGGATAAAGGATCAGAGTATAAGGGGGTTTTGATATACGCAATGGCAACATATACATTTTATATCACCACACTTGCCATAGTAAATCTTGTGAGATATCGCAAATACAACAGCCCTGTTATGATGATAACAAAGATAATCACGCTTTCTGCGGCGCTCGTTTCTATGATTTCGCTTGAAACGGCGATGTTTTCGCAGTTTGGCGCAGAAATGGCAGTGGAAAGCCAGCGGCTAATGATAATGCTGACAGGCGCAGGCGTAAGCATAACGGTAATTATACTGTCAATTTATATGATAGTACATACAAATTCTGAAATCAGGAGAATTAAAAATGGAAAACAAAGATACGTTTAAATATACCTATTCTGCAAAGCAGCAGGAGGAGATTAGACGCATAAGAAAAAAGTATATAGCAGAAGAGGAAGAGGATAATCTTATAAAACTTCGCCGTCTTGATAAAAGTGTTACCGATAAGGCGAATATACTCTCGATAGCAGTTGGCATTATCGGAGCACTTATCATGGGCGGTGGAATGAGTCTTGCTATGGTGTGGGAAATGTTTGTATCCGGTATAGCAGTTGGCATAGTTGGTATCGTGCTTCTTTCGCTTGCGTATCCCATTTATAAGCACACAGTAAAAAAGGAGCGCGAAAGAATCGCCCCTGAAATCCTGCGACTTACAAATGAGCTTATGAAATAAAGGCAGTATTTTACTGCCTTTTTTTATTGACATACTAAAACGTATATGCTATAATTCATTTAACATTTAAGTTAAATGTTAAATGAAAGGGCGATACTATGGGGCTTCATAATACGATGCGCGCACTTGCAGATACAACCCGACGTGAGATTTTGAATCTGTTAAAGAGTGGAAAAATGTCAGCAGGTGAGATTTGCGAACGTTTTAATGTCAGCGGCGCGGCTGTTTCGCGTCATTTGTCGGTACTTAAAGAAGCCGATCTTATTTATGATACCCGTGACGGAAAATATATTTATTATGAGCTCAATACTTCCGTTCTTGAAGAAATCTTGCTTTGGATAAGTGAGCTGAAGGGAGAGAACAATGATTAAAAGAAAGCTACCAATAATTATTATCTCATCAATTATTATACTTTTACCGATATTTGCCGGATTGTTACTTTGGGATAAATTGCCTGATCAAGTTCCTACGCATTTTGGTAAAGACGGCACGGCTGACGGCTGGAGTTCAAAGTCGTTTGCAGTATTCTTTATACCTGTGTTTATACTTGCAGTGCATTTGATTTGTGTTTTGGCAACTTCTCTTGACCCCAAGCGCAAAAATATTACAGACAAGCCGTTTGGTCTTGTGCTTTGGATTTGCCCGGTACTTTCTGTACTTACAAGTGTGCTTATGTATTTAACCGCGCTTGGCTATATGGTAAATGTTTCAACTGTTATGATGTTGTTTACCGGAATTCTGTTTTTTGCAATAGGCAACTATCTTCCAAAATGCCGCCAAAACTATACTATAGGTATCAAAATACCGTGGACATTGAATGATGAGGGCAACTGGAATGCAACCCACCGTTTTGCAGGTGTATTATGGGTAGTGTGCGGACTTGTGCTTATAGTTTGCTCGTGTTTTAAGTTTGCGTGGATAGTTTTTATATGCACTGTTTCCGTTATGGTAATAACACCAATCGTGTACTCGTTTTTATATTATAAAAAACATAAATAAAAAAGAGCCGCAAGGCTCTTTTTTACATATCATATCTAATTAAATCTTCAAATGTTTCGCGTCGTATCCCTACTCTTGTTTCGCCATCTTTGACAATGATAACAGCGGGGCGGCAGATGCGGTTATAGTTTGATGCCATTGAGTAGTTATATGCACCTGTGGTGAGCACAGCCAGAATGTCGCCACGCTCGGGAGATGCAACTTTGACCCCCTCCTGAATAAGGTCGCCGCTTTCGCAGCAACGTCCGGCTATTGTGCAAACAAAGTCGGCAGATTTGTCTGCCTTCGATGCGTTAAGCACTGTGTATTCAGAACCGTAAAGCGCATAGCGAGGATTGTCTGTCATGCCGCCGTCGATCGAAACGTAACTCTTATAGCCTGTGATTGTTTTTACGCTGCCGATTCTATAAAGGGTAGTGCAAGTATCGGCAACGATGCTTCTGCCCGGCTCAAGCAAAATCGCAGGAGCAGTGATGCCAAATCTTTCACAGGCGGCATTTACATGCTCACCGAGTTTTTTGATGTTGTCTGCAATGTCAATCTTGGGATGTGACTCAACATAACGCACACCGAAGCCACCGCCAAGGTTTAAATACTTTGTTTCAAATCCCAAGTTTTCTTTTGCATCTGCGACAAATCTAAGCATGATATCGGCCGCATCACAGAAAGGCTCGCTTTCGAATATCTGTGAACCGATATGGCAGTGGAATCCTTCAACTTCGATATTTTTAAGTGTCAAAGCAAATTTGAGCAGTTCCGTGGCTTGTCCTGTTTCGATAGCTGTACCAAATTTTGAGTCAACGTTCCCTGTGCTTATCTTAGCGTGAGTATGTGGGTCAATTCCGGGCGAAAGGCGAAGCAAAACACGTTGCTTTTTGCCATTCTCGCCGGCAATGCGGTCAATTGAAATAAGTTCGTCGCGATTATCTGCTACAAAACGGCCGATTCCGGTTTTGATGGCAAAGGTAATATCTTCGTCGGTCTTGTTATTTCCGTGGAAATAAACATATTCAAGAGGGAAGTTTGCCGCGTTCACCACATAAAGCTCACCGGGGGACACCACATCAGCTCCCATGCCTTCGCTTTCAATTATATTGTAAAGCGATTTAAAGCAGAAAGCCTTGCCGGCATAAAGCGGTTTTGACCCTGTGGGCAGATATTTTTTAACAGCATCAATATAGGTGCGGCAGTTTTCGCGCACTTTGTTTTCGTCAAGCACCATAAGCGGAGAACCGTATTGTTCTACAAGTGTAACGGCGTCAAGTCCGGCAATAGTCAGATGCCCCTTTTCATTAACTGAAAGATTGGAATATAACATAAATTTAACCTATCATATCCTGCATGGTATACATTCCGGCAGGCTTGCCTTTTATCCATTTTGCGGCGGCAATTGCGCCGTCGGCAAACACGCAGCGGCTCATTGCACTGTGTGAAACAGTAATGATTTCGTTTTTTGTAGCAAGGATAACCTCATGCTCACCAACGATACTGCCTGCGCGCACCGCGTGAATACCAATTTCATTTTTGTCGCGTGCTTGTCTTCCGTTACGTCCAAGTACAAATTTCAACTTGTCGCGCACACTCTTTATCGCATTTGCCAACATCAACGCTGTGCCGCTTGGTGCATCAAGCTTTGCTGAGTGATGCTTTTCTATTATCTCTATCTCTGCATCGGGAAGAACCTCTGCACTTTTTTTTGCAAGTTCACAGAGAAGCGCAACCCCCATTGACATATTGGCAGAAAAGAAAACAGGTACGTTTTTCGCAAGAGCTTGTATTTCGGCAAGTTCTTCTTCGGTTTGTCCTGTAGTGCAAAGAACAACAGGCGTATTAAACTTTTCTGCGTACTCTGCAACTTCATAAATTGCACTATGATGCGAGAAATCAATTATAACGTCAGCGCCGATGTCGTAAACAGGAAAGTTGGTCATTTGCACCGCATTCATAAGCTCATAGCTCTTATCAATAGCGGCGATAACTCCGAGAGTACCGTCTTTTTCGATAGCAGCACGGACTTCTTTGCCCATACGTCCGTTAGCGCCGTTTAAAATTATATTCATATCAAACGTTTATTCCAACATCGCGCATTGCCTTAAGCAATACCGCTTTGGTGTTCTCCTCCATAGGTGTAAGTGGCAGTCTGAGATAGTTTTCACAGTAGCCCATCGCAGCCATGGCAGCCTTAACGGGAATTGGGTTTACTTCGCAGAAGAGTGCATCGATAAGATAGTGATATTTGTACTGCATCTCGGCTGCACCTGCAATATCACCTGCGAAGAATTTATTGCAAAGTTCAACAGTTTCTTTGGGGAGCAGATTGGATATAACAGAGATAACGCCGCATCCGCCAAGTGACATGAGGGGGACTATCTGGTCATCATTGCCGCTGTAAAGGTCAAGCTTGTCATGTACAAGCGACATGGTTTCGACAATTTTCGATATATTTCCGTTTGCCTCTTTGATTGCCACAATGTTTGGGTGATCAGCAAGAGCCGCATATGTCTTAGGTTCGATGTTTACGCCTGTACGTGATGGAACATTGTAAAGTATTACCGGTACAGTGCTTTCGTCAGCAATTGTGGTATACATTTGGATAAGACCTTTTTGTGTGGCCTTGTTGTAGTACGGGGTTGCAACGAGGATAGCGTCTGCACCTGCCTCGCAGGCATGGCGTGTAAGCTCAAGTGCATAAGCGGTATCATTGGAACCTGTGCCTGCAATTATCGGTACACGACCGGCCGCACGCTCAACTGCAAAGGAGATAGCGGCGCGATGTTCCTCGTCAGTGAGAGTTGAAGCTTCGCCTGTGGTGCCGCATACGACAAGCGCATTGATGCCTTCTTCAATCTGCCAGTCGATAAGTCTGCCAAAAGCGTCAAAGTCAATACCGTTTTCAGTAAGAGGAGTGATGAGCGCAGTTGCAACGCCCTTGAATACTGTGTTTTTCATAGTTTATCCTTCCTAGGTAGAAAAAACAGCCAATCCAAACGGATTGGCTGCTCAGTAAATACATTTTGCTAAAAAAATTTCAAAATCTATTGACCGATAGCCCTCCGCGATTGATTTCGCGACAGTCATACACATCTTATTATGTATAACCAGGTCAGCACTTTGCTGTGCAGCCTTCGGCGTCCGCCTCTTTCGCAGTGACAACGGTTTGCAAGACCTATTCCGTCACGGCTACTAACGACCAAACGCGCCTCTACCATTTGACAAGATTGTAATATATATTTCTCCGTTTGTCAACACCTTACCGATAAAATATTTTAATTCTTGTAATCAATATAGAAATATGATATATTGAATGTAGAGATTAAGAAGAGGGGGGGAGAAGTTTCTATGAGTACTACAAAGAAAATAATGATTGGAATTATTGCATTGGCTTTAGCATGTGTAATTGTTGTTTTTATTGCTTTGTCGCCATGGATAATATTAGCAGTTGGATTGTTGCTATCACCGGCTCCTCCAAAACCGGAAATTAAATACGGAGAATTTGATTTTAAATTTGTTTATGAAATTGACGGTGAGATACATACAATAGAAGATACTATAATTTGCGAATTTGACGGATTCAATATTGATGAGGGGAACGGTAAAACCCGCAGATGGAAAGAAGAATTTAAGAACGAGCAAGGTAATGAGTTGTATGCCTTCAGGGTTGAACAGATTAATAATCCTGAATTTCATGGATATAACAGTGGACGCAAACCTGTTTACGACAAAATTGTCTTAAAGAATACTGACCAATATAAAGTACTTTTAAGCGTTGCGGATGCTGAGTATTTTTTGGGTGAACCTAACGACAAAACATCGGGTCCTATTGAGCCTACCATAAGGATATACGATAAAACTACATGTTATTATAAAGATTTCGAGGAAAGCGAGAAAATTCTAAAATCACATGATTTCAAAGTGATTAGTTGGGAATGCGATGAACCTATTGAGAATACATTTAAATAGCTTTCAATAACAAAAAACTGCAACCGTTTTCGGTTGCAGTTTTTGTTGTTTGTTATCTTTCCAAAAATTTATCTTTGATTTTTTCATCCTTCTGGTCAAAGAGCGTCATCATTCGGTATGCACCTGCCCAAGCGCAAAGGCAATCGTTGTAGTGACCTCGTTCTTCGCAGGTGGGGCGATACTTTGTCCAGCGGCAGTGGAAGAATCCTTCATTCTGTGAGCCAAGGGGACGGACCTGCCCATGGAAAGTACGCTTTTCTTCTGTTGCGATACCCTGAATAGCGTTCGCCCACATTGCATGTGCGCGCTTTCTCCAACGTTCATCACCTGTATAATGTGCAAGCTGTAAGAAGCCTGTCACTGCGGCAGAACCCCAAGAGTCGATGGTATGATGTTCTGTAGAAACGCTTGTGCCGCCCTTGGTAGAGTAGCCGTATTCGGTGAACTCGCTTTCAGCGGGGTATAGTACGTCATAGTGGAAAGCCCACGAGAAGAAGTAGTAAGCCGCCTTTTTTGCGCGGTCAAGATACTTTTTATCGCCTGTTTCTTCGTATAGCATAATTGAGGAATTGATAAAAGGATATGCGGTCTCTTTGTCGATGCTTTGACAGTCAAGTGCGCCGGCAGAGCAAATAAATCTGTCAAGGTCACGCTCATAGTAGAAGTCGCTTGCTTTTATCGCTGTTTCAAGATACTTTTTGTCGCCTGTGATACGGTAGGTTTCAAGCATACCAAGCACCATAAAGCCACCGATAGTGCCGTTCGGCATTACACATTCGCCCTCGAGTGTCCATGCTTTGCCAAAAGCAAACTTTTTCGAATAGTTTTCGCAGAAGAAATCGCAGAGCTTAACTGCAAATTCCTTAAACTTTGGTTTGTCAATACCGTTTTCTTTAAGAAGAGTATACATCCTCGACATTTCGCATGCACCCCAACCAAAGTTGCATATGTCTGGTGTTGCAAAGTCGTAGGTCTCAGTTTCAAAATACTGCTGGAACTGTGTGCGGATAAGTCCGTTTTCTTGTTGCTTGTCCGCCCAACTTTCAAAAATGCCAATAGCAATGTCAAGCTGCTCCTTGTCTCCGCGCTCAATAGCATCAGCTGCAAGCATTCTGGAATTGAGCAGACCTTGGTCGGCCCAACCCATTTCAAAGCGCTCATCAAAGCAGCCTATCTCGGTGTAATATGGATCCTGCATTTTGCGTGCCATTTCTTCGCCGGTCACCTGTGCGCCATGCTGCGAACGGAAAAGGCGTGGTGCATAGTGTGTGATTATCATTTTGTGTCCTTTGTAGTCATAGAGTAGGGCATTTGCATATTTAATGCCGAGATCCCAAACCTCTTTAGGTGAAAGACAAACGTTGCGTTCAAGGTTGAAAACTTCAGCCGTGCGGTCAAGGAGATTTGCCGCCGCATAGTTTTCGTACATAGGAACACAGGCGAAAACATACATGGTAAAAGTAATTTCTTCGCCTGCCGCGAGCGTGATATATTCATCATAGCGTTCGGTTAAAATATTCTTGCTCGAATATGTATACGGAGCCTCAACTACAGGGTGATAAATACGCTGTGTAAATGTTCCGTCATCGTTTTTAATGAGTGAACACGATGAGCGGAGCGAGCTTTCGTCACAATCGCTTGCAAAAATAGCAGTGCCGAAATTTTTGTTCTCGCAAAGCGAACATGAAGGAATACCCATGCGGTCATATGCAAAGATCCAAGGTTTACCGTCACGCTCAAGACCTATAGGTGTATTTTCTCTACAGCCCTCGTTGCCGTTGTAGTTCACACAGGGGATAAGATAGCGGGAGGGAATAAATGCGGTTTTTACCTCGAAAATGTCACGGAAAGTAATGTCGCTGTCGCTGATATTTTTTATCGAGCGCACAATCTTAAATAGTCCGTTTCCCTCGTCAGTGCATTTGTCATATGCCATGAATTGATCGAACTCTTTGATAGGAATCTCTTTTCCGCCGATCAACTCGATTGTGGCATGAGGAATAAAGCAAACGGCATCTTTTTCGTCGTTGTCAACGCCAAAAGAAAAAGTTCCGTTGTTATATTTTACAGAAAGCATATAAAACTCCGTTCTGCCGCGGGGCGCGGCACAAATAGTTAAATGAACTCCTTTTGTTCAAAGTTTACCATATTACTCATTTGTTTGCAATGCAAAAGGAAAACCAAATCATATTATTTTTCGCACATTATTGCAAGAAGCATTGTTTTATGATAAAATTATTCATAATGAAAATGAGGGAGGGAAAAAATGAAGCTTATCATTGCCGAAAAGCCGAGCCTTGCACGCAACATTTCGGGCGCTATCGGAAATCAGCAAAAGAAGAACGGCTATTTTGAGGGCAACGGCTACATTGTTAGCTGGGCGTTCGGACATTTATTTTCCCTCTGCGACATAGAGGACTATCTTGATAATCCGTCTGCTGATGCTCGCTGGACTATCGAAAATCTTCCATGTTTTCCGAAAGAATTCCGTTTTACATTAAAAAGAGGAGCGGACAAGCAGGTGGATAGCGGCGTAGTACGTCAGTTTGAAACGCTGAAATATCTTTGCAACCGAAACGATGTTGAAGCTATTATAAACGCTGGAGACGCCGACCGCGAGGGAGAAATAATTGTTCGCCTTTGCGTGATGCATGCACTTGAAGGAAGCAAGCCTTTTCTAAGATTGTGGCTACCGGATCAGACAAATGAAACTGTCCGTGCCGCGCTTGAAGAAATGAAGGACGAGTGCGAGTATGAAACTCTTGCAAACGAGGGCTTTGCGCGTACCTATATCGATTGGCTTTACGGCGTAAACCTTACTCGCTATGCAACACTTAAAACCGGTAAGTTGCTCAGAGTCGGTAGAGTTATCGTGCCTATTGTAAAGGCAATTTATGATCGCGACATGGCAATACGTCATTTTGTTCCCGAAAAATATTATGTCGGCAGAAGTGCAGAGGAGACAAAAGGGTATACCGTTGAGCTTACAAGTAAAGTAAAATTCTCTGCAAACGAGCACCATAAGGTTGAAGCACTTTGTGCACAGTATAATCAGACAGGTGCAAAGGTTACAAATGTAAAACGCAAGAAAGACGAGATTCTTCCCGGTAAGCTTTATTCGCTTTCCAAGCTACAAAACGTGCTTGGCAAAAAGTATAAAATGTCAATGGGCGAAAGCCTTGAGATAGTGCAAAACCTTTATGAGCGCGGTTATCTCACATATCCGCGTACTAATTCTGAGTATCTTGCAACAGCCGAGCAGGGCAAGGTAAAGAAGATACTTGAGAATGTTGCATCTCTTGGTTATCCTGTAGAGTTTAAATTTAAAAAATCTATTTTTGACGATTCAAAAATAGAGTCGCATTCTGCACTTACGCCAACCTATAAGATACCTAAAAAAGGTGACCTAAGCGAAGCAGAGAATAAGGTTTATTCCACGGTGTTCCGCCGATTTGTAGCGGTGTTCTGCGCCCTTGAATGTAAAGCGGAGAAGACCGAGATAAAGATAGCGGTTGGTGACCTTGAAGAGTTTACCCTGAAGGGAACTGTTATTCTTGAACCCGGATGGACAAAGTTTGACGACTATTCACAAAAGGATAAGATGCTTCCTCCTCTTGAAAAAGGCGACGAAGTAAATGTCAATTTTATGCCGGCGGAAAAGGAGACTACTCCGCCAAAGCATTATACTATCGAAACGCTGAATAACTATCTCAAGAATCCTTTCAAAGAGGAAAAAGCGGCGGCGAAAGACGGCGTTGAAGAGAACGACGAGGAAGATTATAAGGCAATATTTGAAGGACTTGAACTTGGCACAGAGGCAACCAGAACAGGCATTATTGATAATGCACGCAAGAGTGGGTATATCGAGCTGAAAAAAGATGTTTATTATATCCTGCCGGGCGGAGAGTTTTTAATTCAGTCGCTTTTACAAATGGGCATCTCGATGGATAAATATAAAACAAGTGAACTTGGCAAAGCGTTAAAACAGATATTCCGTGGCACAATGACTATTGGCGGCGGTGTTGAACTTGCGGAGAGAGAAATCAGCGAAGTTTTTGCTAAAAGAGAGCTTTCTGCCGAAGATGATTTTGACGATGGATTTATTGGAGATGAGATAGGGAAGTGTCCATTCTGTGGCGGAATGATACGCCGCACCACGTTCGGATACGGATGCTCAAATTATAAAGAGGGCTGTAAATTCGGTGTCAATCGGGTTATATGCGGCAGAGTTATATCGAAAAAGAATATTCAGCTTTTGTTGACTCAGGGGAAAACTTCAAAGATCAGAGGATTTATTTCAAAGGCTGGAAAGCCGTTTGATGCTGTGCTGAAGCTCGACGGCACAGGAGCCAAATTCGACTTTTAGGAGTAAAAATGATAACTTACGAAAAGATTAAGAATAATCCTGCGGTGAAGGTGTATATCGAAGAAGCTAATCGTGCCCTTCATGCACTTGGATATACCGAGCACGGGTTTGCACACGTAACTAAGGTTGCGACACTTGCAGGTGATATCCTTGAAAAACTCGGGCATGATGCGCACACAGTTGACCTTGCGAAAATTGCGGGATACATGCATGATATCGGAAACATCATTAACCGTGTCGACCATTCACAAAGCGGTGCGGTCATGGCTTTCCGTATACTCGACAAGGAGGGGATGGATCCTCTTGATCTTTCGCGTGTTGTTTCTGCAATCGGAAATCATGACGAGGGAACCGGTATGCCGGTCAATGAGATAGCTGCGGCGCTTATTATTGCAGATAAAAGTGATGTCCGGCGCAGTCGCGTCCGCAATGATGATAAGTCTACTTTCGATATTCATGACAGAGTAAATTATTCTGTTTATTCAACCGACCTTGACCTTGATAAAGACACGAAAAAGCTCACTCTTCGCCTTGATGTAGACACCGCATACGGCTCTGTAATGGACTTTTTCGAAATTTTCCATACACGTATGGTAATGTGCAAAAATGCGGCACTTACTCTCGGTTTGTCTTTTGGTATTACTATAAACGGGCAATCCGTGATGTAAATTTTCGTAAAAAATTCACAATTGCGGATTTTTAGCAAATATGGTATATTAAAAAAGATAATACTAAAATAAATGCTTTTGTATGAGAAAAGGAGAAAAACATGAGCGTTTTTGATGTGTTTACTTTGCTTGGAGGACTTGCGCTGTTCCTCTACGGCATGAAAGTTATGGGCGATGCACTTGAAAAGAGCGCAGGCAAGCAGCTCAAGAACATTCTTGCAAAGCTTACTTCAAACACCTTTAACGGCTTTTTGCTCGGTCTTGGTGTAACTCTTGTTATTCAGTCGTCCTCGGCTACCACTGTTATGGTGGTCGGTTTTGTAAATGCAGGTATTATGACGCTGCATCAGGCGACAGGTGTTATCATGGGTGCAAACCTCGGTACGTCTGTAACCGCATGGCTGCTCAGTACTGCAGGTATTCAGGGCGGAGGAATTCTTGAATTCTTCAAACCCTCAAGCTTCTCACCGTTACTTGCTTTTGTCGGTATTCTGCTTGTTATGTTTCAGAAGAACGCAAAGCGCAAGGACATCGGACTTATTCTTATCGGCTTTGCCGTGCTTATGACAGGTATGGGCCTTATGTCCGACTCTGTAAATGATCTTAAGACTTCTACTGCTTTCCAAAGTGTACTTACAAGATTTGCAAATCCTGTTCTCGGTATTCTTGTTGGTACTGTATTTACTGCAATCATTCAGTCATCTTCTGCGTCTGTCGGTATTTTGCAGGCACTTTCGATGACGGGTGTAATTTCTTACTATACTGCTATTCCGATTATTATCGGCCAAAATATCGGTACTTGCGTATCCGCAATGATTTCTTCTATCGGTGCAGGCAGAAATGCACGCAGAGCAGCGCTTGTTCACCTTTACTTTAACATTGCGGCGGCATTTATTGTTGGCGGCGGTTTCTATATTGTGGATTCGTTTGTCGACTTTAATTTCCCCGCAACTATTGACCCCCTTGGTATTGCTATAGTTCATACAGTATTTAAGTTAATAGCGCTTGTATTCCTTATTCCTGCTTCCCGCTTGCTTGAAAAGCTTGCGGTTCTCACAGTTCCCAATTCTAAGGACGAAACAGAGACCTCCGAGCTTCTTGATGAGCGTCTTATTGCAACCCCCGCAGTTGCTATTGAAACATCCCGTAAGGTTGCTATTGATATGGCAAAGCTTTCTGTTCGTTCGCTCAAAAACTCAATTCTGCTTCTCAACAATTATACCGACAAGGGATTTGAGGCTGTCAAGGCAGAAGAAGATAAGGTTGACAAGTATGAGGACACCCTTGGAACTTACCTTGTAAAGGTAAGCTCGCAGGAGCTCACCGAGGCTGACGGACACGAGCTTACAAAGCTTCTCCACATTATCGGTGACTTTGAGCGTATTTCCGACCATGCCGTAAACGTTGCGGGAACCGCACAGGAAATGGCTGAAAAGAAGGTTACCTTCTCTGACAAGGCGCAGAAAGAAATTACTATTATGATTGCGGCTGTAGAAGAGATTCTCGATGCTTCTCTTGATGCGTTCTGCAACGGTGACATGAAGTGTGCATTTACTGTTGAACCTCTTGAAGAAGTAATTGATTATCTCAATGCTAAAATTAAGAAGCGCCATGTTGCAAGACTTCAGCGAGGTGAATGTACAATTGAGCTTGGCTTCGTTCTCAATGACCTTCTTAACAATCTTGAGCGCGTCGCTGACCATTGCTCTAATATCGCAGGTTGTGTTATCGAAATGGAACATGATGCTCTCGATCTTCACGATTATCTTGATAAGCTCAAGAGTGAAGAGAATTCACATTACACAGAGTTGTATAACGACTATAAAGAAAAATATGTTCTTCCTCCAAAGGATGTTGTAAACAACTAATGAAAAAGGTACTTGTTACAGGAGCATCTCGCGGTATCGGTTATGAGACCGCAGTGCTCTTTGCTAAAAACGGATATAAGGTTTTTGCTCTCTGGCATAATGCACCCGAAAAACTGAAAGAAGTTTTGGAGCTCGATATAACACCTATACAAGGGGATGTATCATCGATTGCATCGATTCAGAAAGTGCATGATGAGATTGGAGAAGTAGATATCCTGATAAACAATGCCGCTATCTCTCATTTTGGCCTTATTACCGATATGTCAGAAGCCGAGTGGGATAATATCATGTCGGTAGATTTAAAATCGGTGTTTCTCACATCAAAGGTGTTCTTGCCCGGAATGATAAATAAAAAAAGCGGCAAGATAATCAATATCTCGTCCATTTTCGGTGTTGTAGGCGGTTCGTGTGAGGTTGCATATTCAACTGCTAAGGCAGGTATGATAGGCTTTACAAAAGCACTTGCCAAGGAGGTTGGACCGAGCGGCATACAGGTCAACTGTATAGCCCCCGGTGTTATTGCAACCGAAATGAACGCTCGCCTTAGTGACGAAGATATGGCGGTACTAGCCGACGAAACTCCGCTTGGAAGAATTGGTACCCCCGAGGAGGTTGCACGCCTTGCACTGTATCTTGCAAAAGACACATTTATTACCGGCGAAACAATTAATATCGGCGGCGGATTTTTAAGATGAATAAAAAGCGACGGCATTGCCGTCGCTTTTTTGTTAGTATTCTATTTCTGTGTGTAAAGTAAGATGCTTTGGAAGATTGAAGATCTTTTTTTTGATAAACAGCGGAAAGAAATATGTGTCTTTAAGTTCTTCAAAAGGTATCCATTTGAAGGTGTGGCGCTGAGGGCCTTCTGTAATTTCAAATTCTTCACCGTGGGAAAGTAAGTCTGTATCTGAAATATCGACAAGAAAATAAACACATATTTCATGATATTTCTCATTTTCTTTACCGGCGATAAAAAATCCTTGGTTTACCCACAGCGGTCTGACTATCTTTGCATTGATATACAGTTCTTCTTTTACTTCGCGCAAAACTGCATCTTCAATCCGCTCATGCAGATTTACTCGTCCGCCGGGGAGATAGTAGTGTGAAGAAGGATCGTCTATCATTGCAAGAATTTTGCCTTCGTTTATAATAACCGCGCAAGCTCTGTAATTAAAGCAGCCCTCAGGAGTTTTAAAAGTTACATCCATATCAGTTCAAAGAATATCAGCATTGTTAGTGTTTAAAAAGTTAATTTTAGTCATCAAAAGACAGTAATTTGCATGGTGGGATTTCAAGTGCTTTGGCAATTTTGAATAATGTATCTAATGAAATAGCTTTATAAATATTTGGAGCTTCAATTTGACCAATAAATGAAACTCCGCAACCTAAGATTTCGGCGAGTTGCTCTTGCGTTAAAGATTTTAGTTTTCTGTAATAAGAAATTTTTAGTCCTATTTTTATATAATAATCTTTAAATTCTATATTCATTTAAATCACCCAATATAATTTTATTATATTGACAAATAAATATAAATATGATAAACTTAGTATAATTATTACCATAGGAATAATAAATATACTAAGTTTGTGGAGGACTAAAAAATGAAAAAAAGATTACATGGTTTAATTGCAGGAATATTGATTGGTGCCGTTATTTCAGGCGGATCAGTATATGCGGCAACAGGTAGCAAAACAATTGAAGTTTTTTATAATAATATCAAAGTTTATAAAGATAATGTTTTGTGCGAATTGAAAGATGCAAACGGTACAGTTATAGAACCTTTTATTTACAATGGTACAACATATATGCCGGTTAGAGGAACAGCCAATTTGGCAGGAATGGAAGTAGAATGGGATGGAAGGACTCAGAGCGTGTATCTGTGGGACGAATTAGTTCCCGGCGGAACATATTTGATGGATGTTTGTCCGCCATATGAAACATCGAGCGATTATGAGGACTATCCAAGTCAATCGGGTGAGAAGTTTTCAATGTCGGGAGAAAAATTCTCAAATGGTTTTACTATTGGCACTAATCAATGGGGAATGACCAATTGTTTTGCACTGTTTAATCTAAATAGTAAGTATTCACGTGTTAATTTTACCATAGGTCATGTTGATGGTAGCCAAATGTATGATAGCACTGTTTGTTTTTACGTTGACGGAAAACTAATCAAGGAAGTGGATATAGATGCCGAAGGGTTACCTAAAACCGTTTCTATTCCTGTAAGCTACGGATTGCAGCTTAAAGTGTTAGTGCCCGAAACTAATTATTCCGTAATCGGTTTTGGAAACATAACCGTTGAATAATATACGGAGAAAAGATTATGAGAAAAATAATATGCTTTATAGTATGTATTTGTATGCTGTCGTCATTGCCTGTAAATGCGCAAGATAACTCATATGATTCTGTGGAAATTAAACTGTCAATAGGAGATAACACCGTTTATATAAACGGTGTTCCAACGGTAATAGACGCGGCTCCTGTTATACGAAATGATCGCACTATGGTGCCTATTCGTGTGATCGCAGAAGCGTTGGGCGCGGAAGTTGAATGGACTACATGGTTAATGCGCGATGCGGTTAACATAATACCTAACAATGAGTTTTACAGGTATTGTATTGTTATTGGTGAAAGTGAAGTTATAGTGTGGAAGGATCCGTTTCATGAAAAATTCGATCCCGATTTGGAGATAAACAATAGTCTTGATTCTCCTGCTTTTATAGAAAATGACCGAACCTATTTACCATTAAGATTTGTGGCAGAAGGTCTTGGCGCTTCGGTTGGTTGGGATGGAGCAACACAAACAATTACAATTGTAAAATAGTTGATATAGTATTAATTGCTTGCAAATACCCCAATTTCGGTAGAATTTTACGGAGCTGTTTGCCGAAATATAAGCAAAAGCGTGTCTCATCATAAGATTGAGACACGCTTTTTAAGTTAGTTCAAAAACATTTTCATTATGTCGATTACTTCGTCGCGGGAGTCAAGCTCTGCAATTTGGATGATGCGTTTGAGCCTATATTTTATTGTGCTTTCGGATACATGCAGTATTTCTGCAATATCGAAGTATTTGTAACCGTTTATTATGAGTTTTAATAGGTCAATGTCAATTGCGTCACAAGCAGAAAGAATTTTTTCTGCAAGAAAAATTCTCGATACACTTGGATCTGAGTGGAAAGACGATGCGGTACCGTCGGGCGCGTGAGATGTACCCAGCGTTTCTTTTATAATGGGGAGGTTGTCCGTTGTATCGCCTATGATGAAGTCACAGCGAATCTTCGTGCTGATGCTCGAAATATTAGGTGATGCGGTGAGATGGTGGCACATTTTAACAGTCTGCTTGCCTACTTCAATGCAGTTCAGTCTGGCCATGGTCATTGACTTTTTACCGCTAGAACTAACTACCATGTCACCGAAAGAGCAAAGAAACAGATCTTCCGGTACTTTTATACCGGCTTCTTCAAGTTGGTGTAAAAGTATTACCGCGCTTGCATCGTTCGAGCATATTACCGCGTCATAGTTTCGGCAAACTTCCATAAAGCGTTCGCATGCCGAGTTCATAAGTCCGTCTGCACCTGTATAGTAGAAAACATCATGGTCGCGACACTTGTCATAGGAAAGAAAAGCGTCTTTTTTTATCATATCTGTTGCCGAATCTGTGCTGATAGCGAACAGGGCAATACGTTTTTTCTTATGTGCACGCAGATATTCAATGAGTTGATATGTAGCTTCGCGGTAGTCCATGAAGACATAGCTTGCGTGTCTGAATGCATCACGTGAAGCGCCGCCGATTATGATCGGCTCAATTCCCATATCAGTGAGTATAGAAACGACCTCGCCTATCCATGTACGTGAGGTTGAAAGCACACCTGTTGAAATAGGGAGCTCTTCTTTAAAAGCTTTTATTGCATCTTCGATTTTAAAGATTTCAACTGTGTCACCTTTGCGTTTTGCTTCAGAGTGAATGCCTTTAAGGTACAGGCCGCACCAGTGTGTTTTTTCAGCGCCTGGCTGGCATATAATGTTTATTTTCATGATATTTTCCTCCTAAAAATAAACAGCTGTAACGCGGGTTTAAAATTATATCACAGCTTTAAAAAATTGTCAAGACCAAAATGCTTAAATCGCATTTTTTTAATTGGTATTGAGTAATCGGGGTGTGAGTGATAAAATCAAGGTGTATGAAACAAAAACAAATTTTCAAGGAGAATTTTGAAAATGGCTAAGAAGACTACAGCGCAGTTCCAAGATTTGGTCATCCCGACCTATAAACCCGGCGCGTACGAATCCCTTCCCATGTTCTTTGAGAAGAAGCCCTATCAGGGCGCAAGCGGACATCTTTATCCGATTCCGTTTACCACAAAGATCAGCGATAAGAAGCAGGATGTAACCTACAATGCAGCTATTCTCGAAAATGAGTACATCAAGCTTGAGGTTCTTCCCGAAATCGGCGGTAAGATTCAGCGTGCACTCGATAAGACAAATAACTATGACTTCGTATACCACAACGAGGTAATTAAGCCTGCAATGGTTGGTATCGCAGGTCCTTGGGTTTCCGGCGGTATTGAGTTCAACTGGCCTCAGCACCATCGCCCCACTACATATATGCCTCTTGAGGCAACTATCACCGAGCGCGAGAACGGCGAAAAGACCGTTTGGGTTGGTGAAGTTGATCCCCTCCTTCGTATGAAGGGTATGGCAGGTATCACTATTGTTCCAGGTAAGTCTTACTTCAAGGCAGAGGTACAGGTTTACAACCGTACTCCTTATCCCCAGCCTTTCATGTGGTGGGCTAACCTCGCAGTAGAGATTGACGAAAACTACCGTGTTGTATTCCCGCCGGATGTTGAGTGGGTAAACGACCACGACAGACGTGCTATTCTTGAATGGCCTATCGCAAAGGGTGTATATCACACCGCTCGTCCTTTCGACTTTGGAAAGGGCACCGATATCCACGTTCTTGGCAATGTTCGCGTTCCTTCTTCTTACCTTGTATCCAAGGGACAGAGTGACGCTGACTATATTTCCGGTTATGACCAGGCTAAGGAGTGCGGTATCGTTACAGTTGCTAACCACCACATCTCTCCCGGTAAGAAGCTCTGGCACTGGGGTAACCATCCCTTCGGTGACAAGTGGTGTGCAAACCTTACCGACAACGGCTCTAAGTATGTAGAGCTTATGACCGGTGTTTACACCGATAACCAGCCTGACTTTACTTGGATCATGCCTTATGAAACCAAGACCTTTGAGCAGTACTGGTACCCTGTAAAGAACATCGGCGAAGCAAAGAACGCTACAATTGATGCTGCTATCAACGTTGAAAAGCGTGACGGCAAGCTCTTCATCGGCGTATACGCTACTGGCGAATATAAGAACGCTAAGCTCGTTATTAAGCACGGCGACAAGACCATCAAGGAAACTATTGATGTAATTTCTCCTGAAGTTACATTCACCAAGCTCTTTGACATCAAGGGTCTTGACATGAAGAAGGTTTCTGTTGACTTTACTGATGCTGACGGTGTTAAACTTGTTGACTATCGCCACTATGAGCGCGGCCACAAGAAGCCCATCGAGCCCAGAAAGCCTGCACTTCCTCCTAAGGAGATCAAGACTGTTGAAGAACTCTTCATCAACGGTCGTCACCTTGAGCAGTATAAGCACTTCGCTTATGAGCCTGCTGATTACTTCCTCGAAGCACTTGAGCGCGATCCCGGCGAAAGCCGTTGCAACACTGCAATGGGTAACATCCGCCTTAAGGAAGGTCGCTTTGAAGAAGCTATCGAATACTACGATAAGGCAATCGTTCGTCTTACCCAGCGTAACGACAACCCCTACGATGTAGAAGCTCTCTATCACAAGGGTGTTGCTCTCCGTTACCTCGGCAGACTTGACGAAGCATACAACTACTTCTACAGAAGCATCTGGAGCTACGACTACATCGCTGCAGGTTACTATGCACTCGCAGGTATCGACTGCATCCGTGGAGACTTTGATCAGGCTCTCAAGCACCTTGATCTTTGTCTTGATGCCGGCACCAAGAACCTTGAAGCTCTTAAGCTCAAGGCTGAAATCACCGGCGACCAGAAGATCTTTGATAAGATTAAGGAAATCGACCCGCTCTTCGATGTACTTCCCGACAAGCACGAGTACTACATTGACCGTGCAATCGAGTACATGAATGCAGGCATGAACGATAAGGCAATCGCAATTCTTAAGAAGGCTAATAACAAGGCTCCTCTTGTTAACTACTACCTCGGTTACCTCACCGGTGACAAGAAGTACTATGATAAGGCTGATAAGTGCGACTGGTCTTGTGCATTCCCCGCACGTCTTGATGACATCGCTGTTCTCAAGGCTGCTAATACCGGTATGGCTAAGTACTATCTCGGTAACCTTTACTATGACAGACGCCGCTATGAAGAAGCAATTGCTCTTTGGGAAGCAGCAGATAAGGAAGTTGGCGGTCTTGCTCCCGCATGCCGTAATCTCGGTCTTGCTTACTTCGATAAGCGCGAGGACTTCACCGCTGCAGAGAAGGCTCTCTTCAAGGCACTTGAGCTTGACGGCGGTAAGAACGACCGTATCTTCTTTGAGCTTGCACAGCTCTATAAGAACGGCGGTAAGAGCGTAGAGGAAAGACTTGCTCTCCACGAAAAGTATGCAAAGATCAGTGCTGTACGTGATGACTGCACACTTGATCACTCCATCCTCCTTACCGAGCTTGGCAGATATGATGAAGCAAAGGCACTTCTTGATGCTCACTGGTTCCACACCTACGAGGGCGGCGAGGGTAACCTCACACGTCATCATGCATGGCTCATGGCTCTCGTTGGTAAGAAGCTTGCAGAAGAGGGCGACCTCAAGGCAGCTATCGAAGCATACAAGAACGGTTATGTATTCCCGCTTTGCTACGGTGAAGAGAAGAACTACTTCGCTCAGGAAAGCCATCTTAACTATGGTCTTGCTATGGCGTATAAGGCTGCAGGCAACAAGCGTGAGTATGAAAAGTATCTCAAGGCTGCTTGCAAGGATACTGCTGCTCCTTCCGAGATCAGCTACTTCCGCGTAAAGGCTCTTTATGAAGCTGGTGAAACCACCGCTGCAAGAAACCTCGCTGAAGAAATGATTGCGAAGGGCGAGCAAACTATCCGTGATAAGGATATCAACAACTACTACGGCGTAGGTTCTCCTTGTCCTTGTCCCTTCGAGTACAACTTCCCCAAGATCAATACCGTTAAGGGTCTTGTTCTTCAGGCTTTTGGTAAGCTTGCACTCGGCAGAGTAATTGAGGCAAAGGATGACATCGAGTCTGCAAGAAAGCTTGATGTGACCAATTTCGCAGTTGCAATGTTCGATATTTTCTGCAAATAATTTATAAAAAAAGAGAGGCTTTATGGCCTCTCTTTTTTGCGGTGTAAAAAAATATATTAATAAAATCAAAAAAAGTATGGAAAAAATAAAAGATTTGTTATATACTTAAGATATCAAATCTTACGGAGGTATTCCTTATGAAAAAGTATTTAAGTCTTTTCTTTGCGGCTCTCCTTTGCGTAATGATGGCAGTTGCAGTAAGTGCGGCTGATGTCTATGTTAAAGAGGGCGGCGCAGGCGACGGCTCCAGTGCAGAGTCTCCTCTTGGCAGTCTCACTGCTGCTATTTATGCAGTAGAGAACGGTGGTACAATTCATATTATTGACACCTTTACCCAGACAGAAGAGTTCACCGAGCCTGAGCATGCCGGCGATATCGTTATCACCGGTGGTGAAATCGTTTATAACACAAACACATGGAACCGCTACATTCTCAGTGGCCCCGGTTCAACAACATTTGAGAATGTTACGATTACCGCAGCAGATCCTTCTAAGGGTCTTGTAATGGCTGCACAGTTCAACCCCATCATCATTGGTGAGGGTGTAACCACTCCTACAAAAACATATCTTCTCGGCGGTCATCAGCTTGACAATATGGGAACCGATACTGAAGTTCTCATGGCTGAGAAGGGCATGGCTCTTGACAAGGACTCTTATGTAACTGTAAAGAGCGGTACATTCCACGTTGTTTCAGGTTATAGCCGTGGCGCATCCACTGCAATGTATACCGGTACTTCTCACCTTGATATTCAGGGCGGTACAATCAATCTGCTTCTCGGCGGTCCTTGCAACGGTAGTGCAGGTCAGAACGCTGAAATCAATGTAAGTGGCGGTACTGTTACCGAGCTTATGACCGCGGGCGATGATACACGCCGTCTTAATGGTGATTGCACTGTCAATATCAGCGGCGGTAAAATCTTTACATTTACCATCTGTAACATCATGGGCAGAGGTACTGTAAACTATACAGGCGGTGAGATTGTTCAGGTTATGGAACGTATGGTTGCTGACAGACTTCTTGAGTATGTTACCGACGGTACAATTCATCTCAACGTAGATCCGTCTATCGATGCAGGTCTTATTTCTCTCTACTTCGATACTGTTAACGGTGAGTCACCCTTTGTAGCTACAGAAGCTCCTGAAACCACAGAAGCTCCTGCAGAAACAACTGAGGCACCCGTAGAAACCACAGAGGCTCCTGTTGAAACTACCGAAGAGGTAGAAGAGACCGAAGAAGAGCCTGAGAAAACCGAAGCTCCTGTAGAAACAACTACTGCGGCTCCCGCAGCAACTACAGAAGAAGGCGGCGCTCCTGTTGGTCTTATTATTGGTATTGTAGCAGCAGTTGTTGTTGTAGCAGCAGTCGTATTTGTTGTTACTAAAAAGAAAAAATAAGCAATAATAAAAAGGAAGGCGTATGCCTTCCTTTTTTTATCGTTAAAATGCGCTGTTTACTCCATACGGCTCGTAGTCTGCAAAGTTTGTCACGTTACATCCAAGCAGTTTTTTGTCAGCACTGATATAGTATTCTACCGTATCGGAGAGAATAAATCTGTTGCAGTCTGCAAAGTATTGCACTGTTACCGTAGTAACGTCGTCTTGGGTCGTTTCGCCAATTATTGCAAAATCGGTATTTCCACCGATTGGTATAATTCGTAGACAGTCACTTCCGTTTATGTTGACAATATAGTTTTTGAGATCTTCGTTTGACGCGTCTATGCCCATTTTTTCATTAAGATGCTTTTTAAAATTTTCAATCGTTATTATATCATTGTCACCGTATTCAGCTATGATGTAGTTGATGCAGGGAAGCACATTGCTTGCTTTTCCGTATTCTGGCATATACCAGCTATAAAAAGAGGATATCCATTTTTTTACTGTAGCAACAGCTTCTGATTCACTGGCAATCTCTTTGGTAAAGGTGTTTGGGGCATCTTTTTCAAATGTCATGTAGCAGTCTACTGCATCTTTTACAGTTGTTTTGTATATACCTGGAGGCAATGTATCAAGTGTTGATTCAATAACTGTAAAATTGAACGCAAGATCATTGCCGTATACGTCGGGGTCGCGTATAAGTTCCCAGTCGGAAATCTTCATATTCTTAAACTCTGCAAATTCCGAGTATCCTTCAATAAACATTCGCAGAAAGTTTTTGCAGTTATCGGTGAAATTTCCGTCGTAATTAAAGCGATTCCACTCTTCAAGTGTGGTTATAGTTATACGTTTTCCTTCGGTTATTATGGCTATTTTTCCGGGTTGTTCGGGTGACGGTGTTGCCCCCTGAGTAATAACTTCACCTGGCTTCAATACAGCCTCTTCACCACTGCAAGATGAAAAAAACAGCAGTGCACTTAGTGTCAACAGCATTAATGATTTACGCATGGAAAGCCTCCTTAAAAAGATCATTTAAAGTTTACCATACATAAACGTTTATTTCAATGCTTTTCGAGACCTTTCATTGCAGGATTATCAATAACTTTTCCGCTTTCACTGAATCGTGAACCGTGACATGGACAATCCCAAGACCTTTCTTTTTTGTTCCATTTAAGCGCACAGCCAAGGTGCGGACATCTTGGCTTTGATAGCCGAAGTAGGTTTGTCGCTGTTTCAAAAGTGTTGATTGCAAGTTGCTTTTTTAGAATAGATCTTGATGGAGAGTACAAATCCGAATAGTCATTCTTTCTTTCGCAAATTGCATCCGCAATAATATCCGCAGCAACCATGGCCGATGTCATTCCCCATTTGTTAAACCCGGTGGCAACATACATGTTAGGCGTGCTTTTTGAATATTGTCCTATATAAGGGAGTTCGTCAAGGGTGATGCAGTCCTGATTTGCCCACTTAAATGCAACCTCTGCTTGCGGATAGTGACGGTTTGCGATATCTTGGGCATAGCTCCAGCCGTCGTTTTGTTTGCCTGTACGATGACCTCCGCTACCTATAAGCAGAAAATCCCCATAGCTTCTCAGCGATAAACCGCTGTCATTACCGTCAACGTACATACCATTGATATGTGCGTTTTTTATTGCAATAACATATGACCGTGCTTGATACATTTTTATAAAATATAGCCCGTGTCGGTTTATGAATGGGAAGTGCGTTGCTACAACGATTTTATCGGCTGTTATTTTTCCGTGCAAGGTTTTTGCAGTGTGCCCGAGTATATCTGTCACTTCAGTGGACTCATATATTTTCAAATCCTTTGCAATCGCGGCAGCAAATTTCAAAGGATGAAACTGCGCCTGATTCTTGAATTTAACTGCCCCTGCTGTTTCAAACGGCAACGTAGGTTGTTTTTCAAATTCTGCGTTGCTTCCCAAAAAACTAAGTGCACGCATCTCATTCTCGAGAATACTCTTGTCAGCTAAAGTAAAAACATAGGAGTCTGTTTCTTCAAAATCGCAGTCAATGCTTTTGCATAGCCTTTTATATTTTGATATAGCTTTTTCGTTTGCATCAAGGTATAGCTTTGCTGCTTCAACGCCGGCATCATTTATCAGTTTGCTGTATATCAGCCCGTGCTGCGATGTGATTTTTGCCGTAGTATTTTTTGTTATGCCGCTGCAAATGGTATTTGCTTCCGCTATTACACAGTCTACACCTCGTTTTTTTAACTCGTGTGCGATTAACAGTCCTGCAATTCCGCCGCCTATGATAAGTACATCGGTTTTTATATCTTTTTCAAGTCTTTCAAAGTGCGGCATAGAAAAATCCGACCAAATAGATTTCATACTCTCACCTCATGTGAATAGTATGTACCATTTGGTCGGATTAAATTATCAAGCGGTTGAATTAAATATTACCGTACAAGATCCAAATGTAGATATATGCAGGAATGATAGCCGCTAGTGTAAAGGGGATACCGATTTTAAAGAAGTCGCTGTTCTTAACGGTACATCCGTTCTTGCGGAGAATACCGATACCGGTTATATTTGCCGATGCACCTATGGGAGTGCAGTTGCCACCGAGTGTTGCGCCCGAAAGCAGACCGAAATAAAGAACAGTTGGGTCAACGCCGAGATTTGCAGCAAGACCGGCTATAACCGGGATCATTGTTGCGACATATGGGATGTTGTCGATGAAAGCCGAGATAAGTACCGAAGCCCAAACGATAACAGTGTAGAGTACAAACAGATTACCGCCGCCTGCCTTTGCAAGAAGGTCTGCCGCTGCCGCGATAACACCTTTGGCAGAGATGCCGCCGATCATTAGGAACAGACCGAGAAGAAGACCGATGGTGTCAAAGTCAATTTCTTTAAGCGGATTTATTATTGCAGAAATATTGCGCTTTTTGATAAAGTTGTAAACAAGACCGATAACAAGAAGTGCACAGCAAATGAGACCGTTTGAAATATCAGGCTTGTTTTCAATAAACGATGCGCAAATCAAAAGCACGATAGTGCCTACGAGAAGGATGGATGGCACATAGTCAGTGACTTTGGTACGATTATTAGATTTCGGGATAGGAGATTTAGCTTTGCGGAAAAGGAAGGCGAGTATGATTGCAGACAGAAGCGCACCGAGTTCTACAGCAAAGAACATACTTGGCTTTCCTTTATACCAGAAGAAGTCCATAAAGCTCATATCAAGTGCAGAGCCAAGCATGATAGCTGTTGTATCGCCTACAAGTGTGGCGGCGCCCTGAAGATTGGAAGAGACCGCAATTGCGATAATAAACGGAACAGGGTTGGTATTAAACTTCTTGCATATCTCAAGCGCAACGGGAGCAACCATAAGTACTGTGGCAACGTTGTCAACAAAAGCGGAGATTACGCCGGCAAAGAGTGCCATTGCAACTGCAGCCCACTGAACGTTCGGAACTTTGTCCATAACGATGTCGGCAAGCAGGGCTGGCATCTTGCTTTCAATAAATAGTGCAACAAGCCCCATTGTACCTGCAATCATCAAAAGCACATTGAAATCAATAGAACCGATTATATCCCCCAATGGCAACATGCCGGTGACTATGAATAATAATGCAGATGCAAGTGCTATGTACGGGCGAAACTTGCTGAAAACAAGCATCAGAATATATGTGACTGCAAATAGAATAATAGCGGGTATCATAATTAACCCTCCTGTTTAAAAATACCATCTTAATTATTATCTCAGTTTTTTTCAAAAAAAGCAATATGTTTTGAAAAAGGTTATTAATCAACAATTGGTTTTAAGCACCCGCAGTTGATTTTTTAAAAGAAAAATGGTACAATAATGAAAAAATCTGCAATTAGCGGAGGATAAGAATTTGAAGTTTGATTCTAAAGTAAAGACAATAATTATCATAAGACGTTTTTTTGAACTTGTTATATCAGAAGTGGCATTATCTGCGGCGTTGACAATGTTAAGTATGTTTGAGTTTGCATCTTCGTTTGCTGTATGGATTGTATCTATGATTACAGGTGTTCTTTTCTTTTATGGTATAAACATTTGGCAGCTTCGCAGTTGCTTTTTCGATTTGAGAGATTATAAACTGTTCTATTTATTGAATTTGATCAGTTGTTTTGCTTTCGCTGCAGTTGATTTTTTGTTGATTTCAATTCTCCCTGCAACTGTTTACTCTTGGCTCTTCTCAATAACAGAGTTATTTCATTTGGTGATTCCTAAAGTGTCAGTATTGTTATCGGCAGCTTTGTTTCATTTGATTTGCTGTGTTGTTGTAATTGTTTCTCCTGTTGGCATGAGTTGGTTGCTTGAGATTCCTGATACAAACCCATATGAAACAAGATAAATACAAAAATAACTGTAAATATTAGTTTGTTATTAATCTTGAAAAAGAATACGCTGTATGATAAACTACTTATATAGTTGCGTTGTCAACTATAAAACAAATCACACAGAATTGTAAAAGAGGATCGTGTTATGTTAGAACAATGGACTAAAGAACAAGCTTGGGAATGGTATAATAATCAGCCCTGGATTCGTGGATTCAACGGCTATCCCTCGAATTGCGTAAACCGCATTGCTATGTGGCAGAAATATAAGCATGATGAGGTTATCAAGCAGATTGAGTACGAATTTGAGCTTGCACAGAAGACTAAGCTCAATGCGGTCCGTGCTATCATTCAGTTTGAGGTTTGGTATTATGAGCATGACAGCTTTATGGCAAACCTTGAGGAGTACATTACTCTTGCTGATAAGTACGGCCTTAAGGTAATGCTTACTATCGGTAACGACTGTACAGTACCTAAAGAACTGTTTATTCCTGCAAAGTTCGGTGAACAGAATGTCGACTGGGGTTATCACAGTGGTATTTTCCGCGGACCTCACGCTGGCGGTTACACTACTCACGGTTACATGGTACCGGATGAACCTGATATGCAGCCTCACTTCTTTGAAATGGTAGATGAGATCTCTGCAAAGTATGCAAAGGATGACCGTATCCAGATCTGGGATGTATGGAACGAGATTTCCAACGGCAAGAGAGGAGACCTCTCTGTTCCTATGATGGAGAAGTGTTTTGAGATTATCCGTTCTCACGATCCTATTCAGCCTTTGACTGCTGACGTATGGGCATATAATCCCGCAGACCTTGAGCCATCTACTACTGCTCAACGCCGTGCACTTGAGCTTTCCGATATTATTACTTTCCATTACTATGGTTCTTTCCAGACCATGGTTCGCCTTATTGAAAAGCTTAAGGAAGACTGGGGCAGACCTGTTATCAACAACGAGTGGCTCAACCGTATCACTCACAACAATGTTGACGAGATTTTCCCGCTCTTCTATCTTGAAGAGGTTGGTTCCTATCACTGGGGACTTATCCAGGGATTCTCTCAGACTTATGAGCCTTGGGGCGTATATAATAAGGAGATTGAGGATCCAGATTATGCAGGTCCTCACGATCTCACCAAGTTCCAGCATGACCTTTACCGTTTCAACGGCAGACCTTACATAGCAAAGGAAATCAAGATTATTCAGCAGTTTGCTGACCTTGCTGACAAGCGTTTTGCAAAGAGACAGGAAAATAAGAAATAAATTATAGTGTAAAAAGCCTTACGGATAATCCGTAAGGCTTTTTCACTTTTGTAATTAGCATAGGGTGTGATTTGAAAAATGGTATACTTGTTGTTTGCTACGCCGAAAAGGTCTTCGGTGAGCGTTTACAGTCAGTATATAACGGTAAGTGAAAAACTGAGATTATCTGTATTGTTATAAGTTGAATTTACAGAGATAATATGATAGAATAAACCATATAGTTTCAGTTTTTTATGAGGTGACAGTATGGATAAGTTTGAGATAATGCATTCCGGCGAGCTTTATCTTGGCGGAGACAGTGAAAGGGTGGCGGAACAAGCGCGATGTCTTGAAAGACTTTATGATTTTAATCAGACACATCCTTCAGAATCTGAAAAACGAAAAAAACTTCTCAAGGATATGTTTGCAGAAATTGGCGAGGGGTGTTATATAGAACCGCCTCTTCGTGCAAATTGGGGCGGTCGCCATGTTCATTTTGGCAAAAGTGTATATGTTAATTTCAATCTGACATTAGTGGACGATACGCATATATATATCGGAGATTATACAATGATTGGACCAAATGTTATTATAGCAACCGCAGGGCATCCGATATTGCCTGAATTGCGCGAAAAAGGATACCAGTATAATCTACCTATTAATATAGGCAAAAACTGTTGGATAGGAGCAGGTGCAATCATTGTTCCCGGCGTCACTATCGGAGATAACACTGTTATAGGTGCAGGAAGTGTGGTTACGAAGGACATTCCTGCAAATGTGGTAGCTGTAGGTAATCCTTGTAAAGTTCTTAGAGAGATTGATGAAAAAGATAAATGAATACCAGTGTAATCAAAAAAACAGCAACACTTCAGTGTTGCTGTTTTTATTATGATGATATCTATGACGGTATCGCATCTTTATGTGATACAACATATGCGGAGAGCTTGGTTGCCTTTTCGGTTGCTTGCTTTACACTTTCACCGGATAGAAAAGATACACACCATGCGGCAGTATAACTGTCGCCGGCACCAACGGTTGATACAACTTGCGCCTTTTCGCCATCAAACAAAAATCCGCTTTGCTTTTCACTCTCATATACAAACGAGCCTTTTGCGCCGAGAGTTATTATAAGAATCTTTATATTCGGGAATGCAGAAGTAATTGCTTTTGCAATACTTTCATAAGACAAACCAGATACAGAGTATAACCCAAGCTCGCGGAGAAGCGGTTCTTCTTCGTCGCTTATTTTGAGTATTGTTGCATTCTCAATACAGAATTTTGCTGAAGATTTGTTATAGCAGTTTTTTCGCAAATTTATGTCGCAGATAATTTCTCTGAAAGTGCAAGATTTGCATAGCTTTTCAAGAGCGGCTTTTGATACTGCGTTTCTCTGTGTAAGGGTTCCGAAATAGAGTGCATCAAACTGCTGATTTTTTATTTTTTCTATATCTTCATCCGATAAAACTATGTTGTCAAAAGCGGTGTTTTCTAAAACATTGTAACAGGGAATACCGCATTCATTTAATGTTACTTCACATTTGCCTGTTGGAAACGCGGTTGTTTTAATAAACCGTTCATCTACCTGCAGGTTTTTTATTATTCTTATTGCATCTTTTCCGAGTTTGTCATTTCCAACGGCGGATATCATAAAGCTTTCTCCGCCGCATCTTTTTGCATGCGCGGCAAAGTTCAAAGACGCACCGCCGATAAGGCTTTCATTTTCGTATACATCCCAGATTATTTCACCGAAAGACAAGATTTTTGGCATCATATTTACCTCATTTTTTTCGTCTGTATTCTGATGGCGTCATCGAAACATGGTATTTGAAGAATTTGAGAAAACTGTTTGCACCTGAAAAGTTAAGCACCGCGGCAACTTTTTCTAAAGAATAGTTGGTGGTGGCAAGCAGCCCTTTGGCAATATTAATGCGTTCAGCCGCTATCATCTCGCTGAGTGTCTTTCCGCCGCACTTCTTTACAACTCTGCAAATGTGATCCTTGTTGTAACCGAGTGCATCGGCAATTTGCTCGGCAGAAGGATCTTCTTTCGCATATTCGCTGATATATGCACACACATCATCGTATAGCTTTTGTTGAGCGGGAATCGCATTGAAGCTTTGCTTTATTGATTGCAAAATCAATAAAAGATAGCAGTCGCTTGAAATTGAATCATATTTTGCCTGATGTGTAGCACGGTACATATCAGCAAAGGCACTCGCAATGCCGCTTTGCAAGGCTACGGTGTGAAAGTTTTTCTCACCTATGAAAAAATGCAGATCGCTGCAATCAAACCGTACAAGGTAAAAGCATGAGCTTTCGCCACTTGAAGAATGTAGTCCAAGTCGTGTTCCGACATCGGCACACAGTGCTTCTCCTTTATTTAGCGAAAAAGGTTCGCCGTTTAAAGAAAAAAGAATACTGCCGCTTTCTACATATAGCAAAACAGAGTGATTTTGCATACTCGGTAACAGCTCCCAGCCGTCTAGGTCGGTGCTTACCTTTTGTATGTTCCAAACGTCTGTGAAGAAAGGATCCTTTTCGCGCCTGTACGCTTCGGTGTGAATAGGAAAATTTATCATGTTAAACTCCCGATATTTGTTGTTTAAATTCTATAATGTCATTTTTGAAATGTCAATACAAAAGTCGTGTTTTGGCACTTATTTTCAATATTCTCACTTGATGCGTGTACATTTGCCATGCTATACTGAAAATATAAGAGGTGATCGTTGTGAAAGTATTGATTTCGGACAAATATATGTTGCTCCCGGTAAATTCACGGGCGGCAAATAAAAAGGTATGTTTTTATGACGGCGACAGATTACTTTTTGATTTTGACTGCCGTATTGATAATTTGAATCCTGATTTTACCGCACATGTCGATGTGTCGGCATTTATCGGCAAAGAAGTTGAACTTACGGTAAATCCGTGTGTAACATATGAGCCGAGGTTCGCAAGTGAAATGGTGCTTTCTGACCTTTGGAAAGAGCCTCTACGTCCCGAAGTGCATTTTACAGTTAAAAACGGATGGAACAATGACCCTAACGGTCTTGTTTACCGTGACGGAATTCATCACATGTTCTATCAGTATAATCCTGCGGCACCCGTGTGGGGAAATATGCACTGGGGACACGCTGTAAGCCGTGATCTTTTACACTGGGAAGAAAAGGACATTGCACTTTTTCCCGATGAAAAGGGAACTATGTTTTCGGGCTCAGCCATTACAGATGAGAAAAATGCATCAGGACTCGGTGAGGGTGCTATGCTGCTTTACTATACGGCGGCAGGCGGAACAAACCTGCTTTCAAAGGGACAGAAGTTTACGCAGTGCTTAGCTTTTTCAAAAGACGGAAAAACTTTTGAAAAATATGATGGTAACCCCGTGGTCCCGCATATCGAGGCAGCAAACCGTGACCCCAAGGTAGTGTATGTAGAAGAAATCGGCAAATACATCATGGCAATTTACCGTGCTGACAATAGGTATGAACTGCTTTCTTCAACCGACCTTTTAAACTGGAATGAATTTCAGGAGATTGAGCTTCACGGAGACGCAGAATGCCCGGATTTGTTTCCGCTCGAATGCGGCGGGAAGAAGTACTATGTTCTTATGGGCGCAAAGGATATCTACATAGTCGGACATTTTGAAAAAGACCGCTTTGTAATCGACAACAGTGAGAAAAAACTCACTCACCTTAAAATGAGTTATGCGGCGCAGAGCTTTTCGGGAGTTCCCAATGGCAGAGTGGTGCGCATTGCATGGCATATACTTAATGCTCCTGCAGATAGGTTCGCTTCACAGATGAGCATTCCCACTGAAATGCAGCTTAAAAGAGTTAATGATGAGCTTTACCTTGTGGCAATGCCGGTAAAGGAGATAGAAAACCTGTATGTAAACGGTGAAAGCTTGCAGAATATTTCTCTTGTCGAGCAAAAGACGATCCAAACAGGAGCGGCAGCACTTGATATTTCACTTTCGATGCCGTATGCGCACGGAGAAAAACTTGTAATTAATATGTTCGGAACCGACCTTGCATGCGATATGGATAAGAATGAGATTAGATGCAGG
This sequence comes from Clostridia bacterium, assembly GCA_017399305.1. Taxonomy (GTDB): domain Bacteria; phylum Bacillota; class Clostridia; order Oscillospirales; family CAG-272; genus UMGS902. The sequence goes on along the minus strand of JAFQDK010000053.1, from coordinate 9,858 downwards.
AATGTAAAAATGCCGCTTTCGCTTAACGGTGATATGGTTGATGTGCGAATAATTGTTGACAGATGTTCTGTTGAGATATTTGCAGACGGGGGAAAGATATTTGCGGCGGCGGTTGCATTTGCTGATTACAATCTTCCAATGGTGACTTTAAATAAAAATGAAAAAATTACAATAGATAACTTTACATGGCACACACTCAAAAGTATTCATTAAAAGGGGTGGCACTTATGAAAAAGATTATAGCATTGTTGGTTCTTGCATTGGTTTTTATTCTCGGTATTTCTGCCGAAAGCGGCGATGTTAACGAAGACGGCAAAGAGAATCTGATTGATGTTATCTCCGTGCTTAAGCAAGTGGCAGTTGAAAATCCGTCAAAGACTCTCGACCTTGACGGAGACGGCAAGGTGACGGTTATTGACGGCATTGTTCTGCTCAGCCGTATCGTAAACGATCCCAAAAACAACGAGATGGTCGATGTATCTAAGAAACTGGCATTTACAGCTGCTAGTGCGACATGGAGCTATGTTGACGGTCAACTTGTGGTAAACAGTACCACAGGTGCTGACGGCTTTGCAACCAGCCACACATACGTTCCTGCCGGTACTGCATTTGAAGTAGAGGCTACTATGCATATAACCGACGGAAACTGCGGCGGTATTACTTTCGGCGTGGCTGCACCTATCAGCCCTTCAGTTGCGTGGTATTGCGTGAACGTAAACAAGGGAAGCAAAAATACACGTTTGTTCTCGGTCGGCACAGGAACTGTGGGCACAAATTCGGCAGCGCAAAGACCTCTTACCGAAGAAGAGCTTGCAAAGGACACCTTTACAATTAAAGTTTCGGTTACCGAAAGAGGAAAGATATCTTACTATCTGGACGGTGCTTTTGTTGCTTCATATAATGAGCCGGACTTTGCGGGAGGATATATCGGATTTAACTCTTTCAAGAGCCGTGTGGTATTCAGTAACATAAAATTGCGTACCGGCGAAAACTCTTTTAATGAAAACAAAGCAATCGATGTAGTAAGCGGCAACTGGAATTATAACAGCGGCATCCTTACTGCAACTAACTCCACAAGAGGCGACAGCTTTGCGATGACAGATGTTTATGTTCCGGCAAAAACAGCTTTTAAAGTTGATGCTAAATTAAATGTAACTGCCGGCCGCAAAACAGGCGGTATCGTATTTGGTGTTGGTGACAAAGCCAATCCCGCTTCGGGATGGTATTGCTTGAATGTGGCAGTTGCAGAAAAGAGAGCTCGCCTTTTCGGTGTCAAAGTAGGAACTATAAGCGGTACTTCAAATGTTTTTGCACTTTCTGATGAAAAACTTTCTCAAACCGAGTTCGATGTTTCAATTGATGTTAGTGCAGACGGAATAATGAATTGCTATCTTGACGGTGAACACATAATAACGGGTACTAAGTCGGATTTTGCAGGCGGATATATCGGATTTAATACCTTTAAATCCAATGTAGTCTTCAGCGATATTGTAATTACTGTAGACGGTGTAAAGCAAACTCTTGGCGATATGTCTTTGGCTTACGGTGAAAAGAGTATTGATATTGATGTATCTCAGACATATCACAAGGTTGATATAGGAGATTATAGCGGCGAGGTTATAATAAAAGCGGATTTGCCAAGCGGTTATACCGCAAGTGTGGGTACTACTGCTTTTGTGGATGGAGAATACACCTTTACTCCCGAATACGGCAAAAACGTAGTTAAAGTAGATATCCGTGATAAGTATGCACGCAAGAGCACCGTTACGTTCGAGTTTTGGCGTGATATACCTACTGAACTTATATATTCGGATACTTACCGTCCTAAATACCATGTTACTCCTCCGATTAATTTTATGAACGACCCGAACGGACTGTTTTATAATGAACTCACAGGCGAGTACCATACGTACTATCAGTGGAATCCTACCGTAATGAAAATAGGAAATCAGGTTTGGGGACACGCTTCTTCAAAGGATTTGCTTAACTGGACAGACTACGGTATTGCAATTGACCGTCCTGCCGACGGTGACTGTATTTTCAGCGGTTGTGCAGTAGTGGATAAGGATAACACAAGCGGACTTTTTGATGAAAGCACAGCACCCGAAAACCGTGTGGTTGCGCTCTATACCGCAACAGGACCGTTCCGTCAGGAGCTTGCATATTCAACCGATGGCGGCTACACATTTACAAAGTATGAAAACAACCCCGTAATCGCTTCTTCTGCGTACTTTGCGTCCTTCCGTGATCCTAAGGTACAGTGGATCGAAGAAAAGGGACTTTGGCTTATGGTTATAGCCGGCGGACCTATGGAGCTTTATACTTCGCCCGACCTTATCAACTGGACTTCGCAGGGAACAATGAAGTACCTTGACGGCACCACAATTGAAAGCGAGTGCCCAATGCTGCTTGCACTTCCGCTTGATGGCGACGAGAACAACATCAAGTATGTTTATGTCGGTTCGGGCAAGTTCTATGTTGTCGGCGACCTCGTATGGGACGGTGACACAGTTAAATTTGTTGCGGAGCAGAGAAGAAATAATACTATGTTCTATGCCGATGCTCATTACGCAACTCAGAATTTCTACAATGATGCTGATGGACGCACACTTGTTATGAGCTGGATGCGTGATAATAAATCGGGATTTTTGCTTGATAACAAATATTGGCACGGCATGCAGTCAACTCCTTATGTAACTTCGCTTGTTACCGAAAACGGTCAGATGGTTCTTAAGTTTGAGCCAATTGAAGAAATCGAAGGCATAAAGGGCGATACACTTTGTGAGTTTACGGATGTAACGCTCGAGAGTAACGCTCTTGACCTTGAAGAGGTAAATGCTGTATATGGCATCTTCGACCTTAACGCAAAACTTGAAGAGGGGGCAACCCTTACTCTTTCTATGCGTGAGGGCGACGGATATGCAACTACATTTACATTCAAGTATCTGAGTGCAAGCACTGTTGAAGTAACAATGAATACAAAGAATTCGGGACCGATATCAAGAATTGCAAAAACCGCAACCGTTACTTGCGACAGTGACGGATACTTCTCACTTTACGCACTGCTTGACAATTCGGTTATTGAGGCATTTACCTCTGATGGAAAGGTATTTGCAGACTTTATCTTCCTGACAGCAGACGGTATATCCCTTAAGTCAAGCGGGAAAGCATTGATTAAAACATTCTCAGTATATGAAACAATGTAACATATAGGTAGTATTAAAGATTAAGTAAAAAACTGACTCCGTTTTTTAAACGGAGTCAGTTTTTTTATTCTTTCCAATCTTCATTACCTTTTTTACTATAATAAGCTCATGATTAGCAGTACTCTCCCGAGGTTATGAACAGAACTGTTAAAAACGGGGGAATGCATTCGTTGTTTTTAAAGTATAGGGATGCAAAATACGAGATTCTTTTTGCTGCTATCAAATTGAAAATGTACTGTTCTTTTTCAAAAACTCTGTGGGCGAAAGACAGGTTTGTCTTTTAAAAATACGTAAAAATGAGTATACACTTGAAAAGCCTACTTCTTCTGCAATTTCTGACACGGTTAAACTGTTGCTGAGTAACATGTTTTTTGACGTTTCGATTTTAATATTGCTGATATATTTCATTTGAGAAACGCCATATCTCTTTGTAAACATCTTGCGGAAATATACCGTACTCATATCTGCAAGGCGAGCAAGGTCATCATTGCTTATATCGCTTCGACAATAGTGTTCCTGAATGTATTTTACCGCCGGCAACAGAGCCGTTTCTTTTTTTGAATACTGTAATCAATATTGCCGCTGATGTAAACGGAATAAAGAATTTTATAGACAACCGAAATGATTTCGAGATTATATCCGTTACTTTTTGCAGCCTAGAGTTGTGAAACTTCGGTAAAAAGACTTCGTATTTGCTCGCTGTCTGAGATTCTGTAAAGGTAAAAATCACTGATATCTTTATTACATTCAAACTCTATCATGATTCACGTTCCAAGCTCCAAAACGTTGTAGGTATACGGTTTTTGCGGAGGGATAAGCAATACGTTGTTTTTGTCAGCTATATAGTTTTTTTGCTCACAGATATATTCCGTTTTATCGCATGTTTTGTAAGCGAAAGCGCAAACCTTACGGTCTTTTCTTTCTGCAAAACGTTTATCTTTGAAGTTAACACTGTAGACGCCGCGGATTTTTGTAATTTTGATATTTTCCAAAGAGAAGTCCATATATTTTACACCATCTCTTTAAAATATTATAGCAAATCAACGTTGTGCTTGCAGAACAATTTATATCATTTCGGTTAAATAATATCATCTGTGCTATTTACATTTTTTTGCGTATCAAAATGTAAATAGTAAAGTGAGAGGTGAGAAACTATGAAAAAATTAAGATAGGACAAATCGGCATATAGCAAGTAAAGCTTAGCTATAAGGCACTTTTTGTTTAGTTATCGCTGGACGCGAGACTGAATGTGTAAGAACGCATATTTTGATAGAAAAAACAGGGGGTGCAAAACGCCCTTTTTTGAGGGGGAGGGGGTGCAAATTGCACATTTTTCGCTCAAAGAGGGTGCAAAATTTGCGGTTCAAAAAAGGAGAGGGGGTGCAAAACAGGGGGCTTTCTATTAGTTGGAAAGTATCTTTTTTAAAATAAGCAGTGCATCAGCAAGATCTACATCGGAGTCACCGTCCATGTCTGCAATGTCAGTATTTATGGTTGGTACATTACTGATATCTTTTAACACGCGGAGAACATCTAACAGACTCAAAGCGTCGTCAGCGGTAACGTCACCGAGGACGGGAGGGTTAAACAGCGGATAGATTGAGAAGAATTCACCGTCTTTGATCGAGTTATATGGAACTAATTCGTAAACTCTTTCGCCTTTTTCCGTATATGCGAAGGTACCGTCACTGTTCTGTACAAGACCGCGGATGAATTTGTTTTTACTCATATCGAGGTCGATCGCATATTCATCATTATTGGCGCTGGCTTTGCCGTGAACAGTGCGCTTGTAATCGTATCTTGCGTTGTTTGTGCTCTTTACGGCGTAGAGGACGGACCCTTTCATAAAGCAGTATCTTTCCTTGCCCTCTACTTGTGTTGCCCCCTCGTAAAGCGAGCTTTCAAGCTTTTTGCCGAATTCCATTGTAATAACGGAGCCATCTGCAACGTTTTCGAGTTTTGTATATGTTCCGCGTTCTGCAGTCGTTGCAATACCGTTTATGTAAAACGTAACCTTTTTGTCCGCTGCATAACTCGGTATACGAAGATACAGATTTGCGATATCACCGCTGACGGTTACCGTTATAGGATCTTCTGCGAGAGTAGAGCCATCGATACGCACCGAAGCCTCTTTTCCCGAAACTACCGTTTCTATCATTGCCGGTTCATAAAGATTGACGTATACTGCATCGCTTGAAACAGAGAATACAAACTCGGGAAGCCTTGCAATCAAAGGCGTTGCGTTTACCTCACAACAATGATTTATATTTTTTGCAAGATTGAGCGTTCCGTTCATTCTGTTATGGTAGCGAATGCCTGTATCGCCTACTTGAGATGCAAGGATTACATTGTAAAGCGCCTGTTCAATATTTGCAGCATACATCTCGTTCGTCGGATAGAGATTTAAAAACTTTTGACTCAGTTCAATAAAGAACACGCTGCCGCAAGTTTCGCCTGTGTGATAGATTGTGTCAAGATGATAAGATTTAGGCGAATATTCGGTATGCTCGCAAATAGCTGCGATGCCGCCCTTGTGCATGAAGTTTTCGACGTACATCTCGTAATAGCCCTTGCATGCTTCGAGATAGCGCACATCGCCTGTTGCCATATACATATCGAAATAGCTGTCTACGACCGTCGTCAGGTAGCAGTGCGGACGGTTGATCGGGAAGCGGTATATACTTTCCACAACGCCTTTGGAAAGATACTCCATCCACCAATTCTGCACGAAATATTCTTCGGCGCAAAGCAGATCCTGCGGCTGACCTATGGAGGAGAGATACATTTTGGTAAATCCGGGCATTCCTTGTACACCAAGGTGGCCTTTCAGAACATTTCTGCCGTATTCCTTTGCTTTTTCGTTTGTACCCCACCAATCATAGAAGTCTCTGAGCAAGGTATACGCCTCGTTATCCGCGGCGGGTGTGCCTGACAACTCTTTTGCATACCCTGCCGAAAGCAACCCTTTTGTAAGATTTGCCACGTCGTAGGCGCGTCTTTCGTCATAGAAGGAATTGGAATTTCCGCCCATATAGGATTCATCATAGGGCATAAGATATCCGCTTTCCTGCTGATTGCTTTTTACAACGCCGACGATATCGTCAACAATTGCGGAAAGCTCGGCATCGTTCGTAAATCGGAGTGCGTTGCCTGCGGCGCCGAGCATTCTGCCGTAGTTAGAGCCGGTCAGAACGGTTATCCATGACGAGGACGAGTCCACGTAGTTTTCCTTTGCGTAACACTTCTTTACGTAGGAAATATTGTTGTCAAATGCGACCTTTAGTGCGCCGTCAAGCAGGTGTACACCGTTTACGGGAGAATTCGCGGTGTAGTTTTGGCGCACCCAGGCTTCGGGGGAACTGGTTTGCCATGTTCCCGCTTTTTTCTCTGCCATTTCCGCAAGTGCGAGGCGACGCATTTCAAAGCTTACTGTGGTGAGATTTTCGTCGTCGGTAACCAAATAATTCAGTTTCAATTCGCCGGATAGAACATGAATTTCTATTGTGTGCATTTTATCTTCCGAGAGTTGAGCTTTGAAGAAGCATTCGTCTGCGGCGGAATTGAAATCGTATGTTACGCCGTCAACGGTGACGGTACCAATCGCATCGCTTGCATTTAGTGCATAGAAGCGAAGCTCTTTTCCGCACGCGGTGACATACGCGGATTGCCCGTGCGTCAGGCTTGTATATGTACCGCCGACAGCCGTTGCATCCGTTACGGTTTTTACACCGTTATCGTAGCGGAAGAATTGGTTGTTACCTGATGAGATAATCGGCGTGACGCTATCATCACTCCATACAGTGATCTTGTCCACCTCAAACCAGTTATTTGCTTCAGCACGATCCGGATTACCGGATTCACCTTTGATGACAAATTTAACTGTTGTGATGTCTGTTTTCAAAAGTCCGCTATCAAACAAAAGCTTTTCTTTGATGTAAGAATCCGAATACTGTGTGACGGTTGCGACCTTTTCGCCGTTGATATATATGTCTGCGTTGCACCGGTCATACTTGCAGCTGCTGTAAAACTGCAATCGCTTTGCGCCCTTTACGCTAAATTCTGCCGTAGATCCTTTAAGATATGAAGAAAGACAGTCGCCGTTTATATATTGTGTGGTATCAAGGTTTGAAAAGGAAGTCCACGAACCTGTATAGGCAAAAGAATGTTGATCGAATTGATATGATTTCATATATGTCCTCTTTTTTGCATAGTCAAATGTAACCCATTCCTGATTTGCAGTTGCCGCACCGTTACTGCTTGCAGATTTTGTCACCTTTATCGTATGTGTTCCTTCGTCAAGGATTGGTGAACTGTAGATAAGCGCGGTCGGCACGGTAGTTCTCGAATATAGGTCCACCGTCTTGTCGTAGACGCCGTCAATATAAAAATCAAGTTTACCGCGATTTACGCCGCAATCGCCATAAATCTCAACCTGGCGCGTATCAATTACCGAGAATTCATAGTATGCTTCGCCTGCAAGTGCTGAATGCACAGTGCCGTTATACAAATATGCTTGATTCTTGAAGGCGCTGAAACGGTTGTATGTGATTTCGCCCGATGTATCATCCATAATGCTTGTATTAGGCGCCAGGGTGTCGCATTCTATTACGATATAATCGAGTTCAACCCACTCTGTGCTCATATGGGTAACGCGGATAGTGTGTTCACCACGCGGTATATAGCCGGAATCCCACAAAAGCGTTTGTGTTACCTCGCCGTTCTTGCCGTTGTTTGTATCAACGGCGAATGTTTTTTCTCCGTCAAGACAAATTTCCATTTTTCCGGCATAGCTTGCACGCCAACCGAAGATTTGAATTCTGGTACAATCTGCGGCGGTAAATTCGTATCCCATCCCGATGGTCTGCCCTGAATGCAGTGTTTTTTTATATCGATTTTCTTTTTGGTTTAGCACCGTCCAGTTACTGCCAAAATAGGTAATTTTGTCCGTTTCGCTATCATCTATAATATGTGTGAAAACGGATGTATCTTGCTCAACTGCCGAAATGATAAAACTAAAAAGCAAGACAAAAAAACTTATGATAAGAAGTGATATTTTTTTCATAACAAAACCTCCGTATGATGCTAATTATATTGTAGCAATTTATTTACAAAAAATATTGTTAATTTTACGCATTTTATGGTATAATACAATCAAATCGATGATTGGGGGGATTGGATTGGCGGATAAACGATTACTTTGGGATGATAGCGGAAAGTATACAGAGGCATCCGAGCATCTTCCTTCATGCGTTCCCGAGTCGTTCCCTTTTTCTTTTTTGAATGATAAAAATAACATAGCAAGGGCAATCCTTTTCAAAAACTACCATATTTTTATGCATTGCCACGACTACTATGAGTTGAACTTTATAACCGAAGGCAGAGGAGTGCACTTTTTCGGCGACAACAAATTCAATGTTGAAAAGGGATGTTTTTTTATCGTGCCGCCAAATGTTAGACACGGTTATGTCTATGACGAAGGTATTACGGTTTTTCACATTGTGATTGATAGAGCCTTCTTAAAACAACTTGGCATACAGTTTGCCAATATAAAGGAATATGCATTCATTTTCAATTACGATGTCAAGCTGAAGAAGGACTATAATTTTCAGTATATGTTAAAGTTCGAGGGGGAGGGCTACAATAAGCTGCTTGACTTATTCAATACCGTTTATTCTATAGCACCGATTGACGCCAAAAATTCACCCTGTGACGGAATCGACACACAGCTTATACGAGGGTGCATTGTGCAGATTGTTGCGCTAACTTGTCGGCATTATATAAATCAGATTAACGCAATATCCGATAAAAGTCAAAACAATATTGTGATTGGTGCTATTGACTATATTACAAATCATCTTTCAGAAAGCATTCTAACTGAACATGTTGCAAAAAAAGTCGGGTGCAGTATTGCATCCCTCAATCGATATTTCCGCAGTACGTTAGACACGACACCTCAAAAATTTATTGTAATGCAAAAAATCGACAAGGCCAAAGAGCTTCTGCTCGATACCGACCTTTCCGTAACAGAAATCAGTATCGAAACAGGCTTTTTTGATTGCTCGCATTTTATTAAGCATTTTAAGAATCTTGTGGGGACAACGCCTCTAAATTATCGAGCGATGGCGCGGAGCGGAGAAGACTATCATGGGACGACCTCAAAAAACGAATAAAAAGCAAAACCACGCTAATTCCGGCAAAATCAGCGTGGCTTTATGGTGGACGCGGCGTGTGACCAATGCTTTTCACGGAATTGGGAAGTAGGCAGTACTTGGTGAAACTGACGTCATAGCCGTGTTTCTAAGGAAGACCTTAGGGCAGCATAATATTTATATTGCTAATTATCTATGTAAAAGAGTTTTAAGAGTGTTTCGCCGTCGGCAATGTATTCAGTAGCAATTTTCTCGATTCTTTCTTGTCCAAAATTGTAGCGGTCGTATATTCCCACTGTAGGCATGCCAATTTTTACAGCGGTTTCAATAGCAGTCAGCGAGTCCTCGAAAACCCATGTATCCTCTGTCTTCTCTCCCAAAAACTTTTTTGCGAGCAGATATATGTCAGGCTTGTCCTTGCCTTTACCAAGAGTAGCACAAGAGAATATTTCAGAAAAGAATCTTTCAATTTTGCAATGCTTTATTGCAGTGTTTAAAAGTTC
>JAFQDK010000010.1 GCA_017399305.1 Clostridia bacterium | reverse complement strand
CTTGGTAGGTCATCTTAACAAAGCCAAAGGCGCAAGCTCGCAGTATCGTGGCCTTGGTTCGATTGACTTCCGTGCCGCCGCCCGTAGCGTGTTGCTCGTGGGTCGCCTTCGCAAAGAACCGAATGTGCGCATCATCGTTCACGACAAATCTTCACTGGCACCCGAGGGAAAGTCGATGGCATTCAATCTCGGAAACGAGGACGGCTTTTATTGGCTGGATGGTTACAGTGAGATAAGCGCAGAAGAACTGCTCTGCGGTTATTCTACCGAAACCAAAACGGCGGTGGCTGAAGAACTGATTCGGGATATGCTTGATGACGGTAAAGAGGTTATGGCGGATGAAATCTTCCGAATGGCTGAAAGCAAAAATATCTCTCGACGAACTGTTAACGAGGCCAAGAAAAAGATCTCGAATATCAAAACCCGAAAGGTCGGCAAAGGTTGGGCGTGGTCGATACCCGAATAAAGATTGCAACATTGCAGTGTGTCCTTTCTGCATTGTAAAAATGATGACAATGGGAGTCATTTGCATTGTTGCATTGTTAAATTCCGCCGCCGATTATGCGCTGTGTTTCGCCCTGTGTGGCGACCAAAATACAAAAAGGAGTAAACACCCCACCTCCAAATTAAAACACAAATTTGGGGCGGTTTTGGAAACTTCGGGTTTTCGATACCCAGACTTCAGTCTGGGGCAAGCAGAGCGTCCGGCTATCCGCCGTGTCACTAAAATTACGGGCAGTAGCCCGAACCCACTATTATTACGAAAGGAATGATGAAAATGGCAGAAAACCGTAGGCGCAGTAAAACGCTGACCGTCCGCCTCACCAAAGCGGAAAAGGCGACGATCATTGCAAAATCAAAAAAAGCCAAGATGACATTGACCGAGTACATCTTGGCAATATCAAAGGACACAAAAATCGTGTTGCCGCCCGACACCGCGCCGATAATTTTGGAACTGAAGCGCATCGGCAACAACCTAAATCAAATTGCGGCAAAGGTCAATTCGGGCGTGACCTATGTAGAAAATCTCACAGAGGTAATCGAAAATCAAAATAAGATTTACAATTTACTTTTGAAACTCACGGAGGAATGCAGATGGCAACGGTAACTTTTATTCCCGAAGCAAAGCAGTCGGTCAGTGCAATGCGCGGTCTTATCAATTACTGTTTGCAAGACTGCAAAGTCCGGGACGAGCAAAGCGGTCGCAGACTTGTCGGCGGTGTAAATTGTAACGGCGAGAATGCTTACACCGAGTTTATGACAACAAAAAATTCTTATGGCAAAACAACGGGCATGAATTTTTATCAGTACGTGCAGTCCTTCTCACCGAGAGAGGATATTACTCCCGAGCGAGCGCATCAAATCGGTTTGGAGTTTGCACAAAAAGCGTGGCCCGGTCACGAAGTATTAGTGACTACCCACAGCGATGCCGAGCATATCCATTCCCACTTTGTTATAAACTCGGTGAACTTTGAAAACGGATATAAGCTTCGTCAAAATCCGCAGTCCCTGATAAAACTTCGTGCGCTCAGTGATGAGATTTGCAAAGCGTATGGACTGAGTACCCTCGCCCGATATGAAGGCGGCGGTTCAAAAGTATCAAGCCGAGAGTACCGAGCCGCCGTCAAGGGTGAGAGTTGGAAGTTCAGGTTGATGTCCGACATCGACTCGGCGATGAACAAAAGCGACAGCAAACAAGATTTTATATTCGAAATGCAAAGACGCGGATATGAAATCACATGGACGGACGAACGAAAATATATCACATTCGCTTGTCCTAACGGTAAAAAATGCAGAGATAAAACTCTGCACGATGAAAAATATTTAAAGGAGAATATCGAATATGAATTACAATTCAGACAACAGCACTACAAGAACAGAAAACAGTTTGGTGGAGAACCTTACGAGGAAAAACGCGCAAGGGATAGCCGAGATGCGCAAAGACGCTCTGCCCGTTATGGTTCCGATTCAGGAAAAGGATTGGGATACGATGGTGAGTCTGTTACAGTCGGCGGTGGATTTTCAACCGAAGGTGTACGAACTGATGAGAACCCTTCTGACCGTATCAAAAATGGATTCAATGCTCGACAAATGGGCGGAGATAGAGGAAAAATACTTCAACCAAATGTTGAAGGGGATGGCAGACAAACTGAACACTCAGCAAACGGCGGTGGAGAATATTTTGCTTCAGATGAAGAACCACGAACAACAGGCTGGGAGTCATCTCGAAAAAGTTATGAACGATACTTTGGTACAGGGCAAGGAGTTGGAGAAGGCTATCGCCAAGGCGCAGGAGAAAACAGACCGCCGCACATGGTTGATCCGCACGGCGATATCGGTGGGAGCCTCGCTGTTGGCGGCGGTGTTATCAACTCTGCTCTGCGTTCTTTGGCTGGTGTAACAGACGGCAGTGAAGACCCCGAAGAACGCCGTAAAAGAATTGAGGAAGAACAAAATGCCTCAAACCTCGGTGCAGTTATCGGTCTTGCGGTAGGGCTTGCCTCTGCCGCAACCGACAGCACTGATGATGAACTTCCCGAGGATCTCGCGGAAGAACAAAACGAAATAACTATGAAAATGTAATTGAGATATCCGGTACGGAAATCTTGAAGAAAGGAACCGCTTATGAATATTAGAAATTATTATACGATGTTTAAAAATGAACCCGATGTGTTGACCGTGCCGGATGTGGTAAGGCTGTTACAATTCGGGAAGAACACCGTCTACGGTCTTATCAAGGAAGGTAGGATCAGTAGTATCAAGCAAGGCAAGAAAATCATTGTGCCGAAGGTATGTTTGGTTGAGTTTTTAACCAATGCCGGAAACTATCAGACTCCGTCCCCGACAGTCCCGAATAATCTCTGGACTTATGAAGATGGTTGTGATAGTGTTGGTGTTGCCCGAGAATACACCAACACTAAATCTCAAAAGAAAGGAGCGTGAGTAAATGAAACGAATCACAGGACACCTGACCGAGAAAAACAAAAAGTGGTATGCAGTCATCAATCTGTACGACACGGACGGCAAGCGAAAAGAGAAATGGCAAGGTCTGAATCTTGATGCGAACAAAGGAAACAAGCGTGAGGCGGAACACCGTCTCCGCCAGATCCTTGACCAATACAATACCGACGACCTATACAAGCGTGAAAACATGTCCCACGCAGACAAGGAGCGTAGCCGAGTGGCGCACATGCAGGTGTCGGATTACCTTCCCGAGTGGTTGGAGTCGCACAAGGTAAATGTGTCGGAAACCACCTACACGGGTTACAAGCTGATGATACAGTCGCGAATGGTTCCGTTCTTCCGAGCCTGCGGTGACCTTAAGGTTAAAGACATTACGGGTGATGAAATCAATGATTATTATATCCGCATCCGCAATGACGGACTCAAAGGCACCACTGCTCAACGCCATCACGCACTGTTGCATCTGGCTTTCAAGTCGGCGGTCAAGCGGAGAATCATACCGAGCAATCCCGTTGAGCAAGCAGACAGACCAAAGGCACAACAGTACATCGGTAAATATTATAATGCCGGTGAACTGAAAGAGTTGCTTGACAAAACGGTGGACGACCCCATACACATCGTAATCTTTCTCGCAGCTTACTATGGACTACGCCGAAGCGAAGTGCTTGGAATCAAATGGTCGGCGGTGGACTTCGAAAACAAGACGGTCAGCATCAATCACAAAGTGGTGCAAAACGATAAAGGTGTGGTTGGGATGGACGTTATGAAAACAAAATCATCCTACCGAACCTTGCCTCTCATACCGCAAGTGGAACAAGCCTTACTTGCCGAACGTGAAAAGCAAGAGGAAATGAAACGGGTGATGCGCCGAGGTTATTGCAAAAAATATTCAGACTATGTCTGTGTCGATGCTATCGGTGAAATCATAAAGCCAAACTATGTAACCGACCACTTCAAAGTAGTACTGAAGGAATATGGATTAAAGCCCGTTCGCTTTCACGATCTCAGGCACAGTTGTGCATCACTACTCCTCGCAAACGGTGTGCCAATGAAAATGATTCAGGACTGGCTCGGTCACTCTGATATGGGAACCACCGCCAATATTTACAGCCACATTGATAGTGAGAGTAAGAAAGCAAGTGCAATGGCAATCGGCTCAGCCTTGGGATAAAAAGAGAAAACTCCTTGAAGGATAAAACCTTCAAGGAGTCCTTGGCGGAGACGGCGAGATTCGAACTCGCGGGGGATTGCTCCCTAACTGATTTCGAGTCAGCCCCGTTATGACCACTTCGATACGTCTCCATATAAAATTGTATAGGCTTGCG
>JAFQDK010000052.1 GCA_017399305.1 Clostridia bacterium | reverse complement strand
TCCTGATCATACATAATTGTCTGCGTTCTGCCGCCGAAGAAACGGAAGGCGTATTCGTGAGCTTCGATTGCTGTAGCGGTATTGAAAGGCTCACGGCTGAAATATACAAAGTGCATTCTGCTGTATGATAGCACCATGCAGAAAAAGTACACGCGAACATTTATGCCGTACATATCCCTCATTTTGAATTGTCCAAAATCGACTTGCGCTTCATAGCCCGGTGGTTGCTCTTCTCGCAGTCCTGTTTGTCTTTTCGGGAACTGAGGAAGTCCTGTTTGCTCACGCAGCTTCTTCATATATTTATAGAAGACACCGCGTTTGCATTCGAACTCCGGAAATGCCTCTTGCAAGCGGAACAGAATGTTTGTCTCTCGGATTTGTGGACAGGCTTTTATTAAGTCTAAAATGTATCCTCGGTACTGTTCAAGTTCTGTAACCTTATCCTTCCTATGCAGGTCAAACTCTTCTTCGGTCATCTGTAGCCATCGGCTGACGGTATTGCGATCGAATCGATATTGCTCGGCGATTCTGCCGATTGTCACTCCCTGCTCTCGCAGCTCGTGCATCGCTAAAAATTGCTCTTTGGAAATCACGTATTTTTCCTCCTCTCTTTTTTGTTTCCAAAGATGTGCGCGTCAGGTCATAGGCATCAACTCCTTTTATCGGTATTATATCACATGTGTATTTGCAAAACGTGCGAATTTTATCACAAAAAGTCAGAATAATGTGTTAATATGGCGTTGAAATTGTTAGAATAATGTGTTATACTACTCTTGAGCAAAGGTAGGTGGTTCTTTTGAAGCGCAATGCTATTCAAAATTTAGGAAGTTGGAAAAATGACGAGGAGCGCAAACCGCTTGTGTTGCGCGGTGCCCGTCAGGTCGGCAAAACATGGCTGATGAAGGAGTTCGGTAAGAATTTTTACCAAAGTTTTGTTTATTTTAACTTTGACGAAGAAGACGAACTGAAATCAATTTTTGAGTCTAACAAAAACCCTCACCGAATTATCGAACTTCTTTCGATGATTGTCGGTGAAAAAATTGTCCCCGGTGAAACGCTGATTATTTTTGATGAAATCCAGGAATGTCCTGAGGCACTTAACACACTGAAATATTTTTACGAAAAGGCAAATGAATATCATATTATCGCAGCCGGCAGTCTGCTAGGCACACTTTTAGCAAAGCCCAAGTCATATCCGGTAGGCATGGTAAATCTGCTCGACATTTATCCGCTGACATTTGATGAATTTCTTGACGCAACGGATAGTGCACTTTTCAATTATTATGCAAGTATTGAAAAAGGGCAACAAATCGAGGAGATTTTTCACAACCGTTTACTCGAAGCCTACAACAACTATCTCATTATCGGCGGCATGCCGGAGTGCGTTGCATCATGGGTAAAGCACAAGGATCCTGCAAAAATAGCAAAGATACAAAAAGAACTTATCGAAGTTTACGAAAATGACTTTTCCAAGCACAACGGCAAAGTGAACAGTGGGCGAATCCTTGTGGTTTTCCGCAGCATCGTAGCGCAGCTTGCAAAGCCTAATGAAAAATTCATGTACGGTGCTGTACGCGAAGGCGGAAGAGCGCGCGACTTTGAAGAGGCTATCGAATGGCTTGTATCCGCTGGTATGTTGAACCGAGTATACAATGTATCCAAAATTGAGCATCCGCTTTCTGCCTTTGATAAACTCGACCAGTTCAAGCTATTTGTATTTGATACAGGACTTCTCAAACACATGGCTGGCGTGGATAACAGTGCAATTCTGTTGAAATCGGATTATCAATTCAAAGGTCCTTTAACTGAAAACTATGTGCTACAGCAGCTAAAAGGACTCTTTGAAGTGGAACCGCGTTATTATTCCGATAAAAACAGTGAGCTTGATTTTATATTGCAGTTTGGTACTGACATCGTCCCTATTGAGGCTAAAGGCGGCGAAGACAAGTCCGCACCGTCTTTCAAAAAATATATTGCAGAAAACAGCCCTGCCAATGCCATTCGTTTTTCCAAGCGTGGATATCGCAAGGATGGTAGTTTTGTAAACATTCCGCTATACCTCGCTCGAAAAACAAAAGAGTTGTTATGATAATAGCCCCTTGCACAAAAGTGCAAGGGGCTATCTTTATGCCTTACTTAACAACAGTTTTGAAAATTATGAGCACATCAAGAAGTGATGCTTGGCTGGTTCCATAAGTAATATTGTTAAGCAGAGTTAATGCATCCACGATATCAATGTCACTATCACCGTCAATGTCTGCAACAAATTCAAGTGTTGTCTCCGCACTTGCATCACCGATACACGCACCGTTTACATATCCTGCTACGGAGTATGCAGCAGCCGCATCGCCGGGTGTCCACGTGGTATCTACAAAAGAAGTACTTTCGGTATAACCGACAACTTCTCCGTCCTTGTAAACTACATAGTTCGGAGCATATTCCACTTCGGTAAAGGAAAGCTTTGCACCGTCTGCAGAAGCCTCTACTGTGGGAGCTTTCGCCTTTGCCGGACGCATCTTTGCATCGCCGTCAAAAACAAGCGTTGCATTCGGAGCAGAGGATGCAACAACCTTATTGCTCTTAAGACTTAGCGGCGTAACCACCGACCAGGTACCGCTGAGAACGGTGAGTGTATATGCTTTGTCGGTTGTAATATCCGCATTCGAGGTGTGGGTAAAGTTTGTATATACGCCGGTTGTATTGCCCGACCACCACTTGCCGCCCACGAGATATGGGAAGGTCTTTCTTGTCGGCTGGGAAATACAGCTTACGCCTTCGCCCATAACAACGTTATTGAAATTACATTCAATCAGCGAAACGTTTGTCAGAGTTGCGGGCCAGAAGGAAATATTATCAAAATAAACGTCGGAGTTGACACTGAGGAACTTGAACGAAAAAGGAGTTGCCTCCATAGCACCCTTAATCAT
This sequence comes from Clostridia bacterium, assembly GCA_017399305.1. Lineage (GTDB taxonomy): Bacteria > Bacillota > Clostridia > Oscillospirales > CAG-272 > UMGS902. The sequence continues at coordinate 3,695 of JAFQDK010000052.1, read as the reverse complement.
AAGAGGACCGTTTACTGCAGGGATATCCAGATAGTCGGATGAGGTTTCTCCGCTTGCATTATAAAGCTGCGTGAGAATAACGGTACCGCCGTTCGGAAGTGCCGCACAAGCTGCAGTGATAGTCTTTAAGGGTGCCGCTGCAGTACCCGCCGCACTATCGTCACCGTCTTCGTTTGCCACGTAAACGGTGGGAAGGCTTGAGATGTTTGCGAATGCGCCGTCAAAATGTACTTCACGCTCAAGTGTGCCGCCTGAGGGGATAGGCTGAGCGGTGGCGGTGGGGTGTCCCTTGTTTACGGTACCTGCAAAAAAGTTTCCGTTTTCATCAAAGCCTGCAACGTCAAGGCAAACGCGTCTTTCCGATACGGCGTTGATACTGCGATGTGCATGGTAAACCATAATAAGTTGGCTACCGTCGGGCGAAGTAGTAAACGCATGGTGCGCCGTACCGTAGAGGTGCGGATTTGCAGAGTCTGTCTGCTTTTGGTCATCGGTGATAAAGGCAAGTTTTTTCTCGCTGAACGGTCCCATAGGACTGTCTGCCGTTGCATAGAAAACCGAATACTTCGGACTCGAATAGTTATCCTGTGAGAAGGTGAGATAGTACTTGCCGTTATGTTTCAGCATCTCAGGGCCTTCTGCCACGTCATCACCGTCGTATCTGTCGGGATACAACCAGCTGTAGGAGCTTGTGTTCTCCCAACCGTCATAGCTGACCTTGTTTTTGTCATCATACTTAATAAGCAGTCTGGGATAGCCGCTTGCAAACGTGAGCGTTTCAAGGTCAAATGGACCGCCCCAGATATTATTGCCGATACCAATGGAATCTCCATTGAGAGAGAAAGAGCCAAGCGAAACAAAATAGAGGTAAACCGTGCCGTCATCGTCCCTGTAAAAATGACCGTCTATACACTTGAAAGTAGACTCTGCCGCACCTGTATCGCCGTCCTCAAAGCCGGTGATTTCATAGGGAATCAGATAAGACGTAGCATCATTTTTAAAAGGACCGAGCGGACTGTCTGCCGTTGCGATACCGATATGCTCCTGCGCAGTGTAAACCATATAATAGGTATCGCCCTCTTTAATAACTTCGGGCGCCCAGAGGTTGGGATATACCTTATCGGAATACGTGCCATCACTCTTAAGAGTTCTGGAAACAATATTCTGGTCGATATAAACGTCTTCGGGCTTCAGGCAGTAACCCTGTGATTCCCATTCAACAAGATTTGTCGAGGAATAAACGCGGTAGCCGTAATTAGGACCGCTTGTTACGTACAAATAATACGTGCCGTCATCGTCCTTTAGTACAAACGGGTCTGCACCGTTTGCAACGGGGTTGACAAAGGTTTCTTCTGCCGCCGCCGAAAAAGCAAACAAACAGAAAAATACTGTTGCTACTAAAATCAAAGCAAGATATTTTTTCATTATATTTCCTTCCTATTCTCCAAGGCTTCTTTGACAAAGAAACTGCCGCCTATTGCCACTACTTTGTCAAAAGCGAGAAATTCATCAATGTTTCCTCTGTCAACGCCGCCCGTAGGAATAAACTTTATCTGCGGAAAGGGTGCGGAAAGCGCTTTCAATGCCGAAAGCCCTCCGTATATATTCGCAGGAAAGAATTTAAGCGTCGTAATTCCGAGCTCAAGTGCCTGCATTATCTCGGTCGGTGTAACGCATCCAGGATAATAAGGAATATTATTCTCTTTGCAAATATTGGCTACAGAGACGGACAATCCCGGAGATACAATAAACTTTGCACCTGCGGCTAATGCGGCTTCGCATTGCTCGGCACTTATAACCGTACCTGCGCCGATATGCATATCGGGATGTTTTTCGCACGCAATTTTTATAGCCTCGGCGGCAGGGGCCGTTCGGAACGTGATTTCTGCACAATATATGTTGTTGGCTTTTAGTGCTAAAAGAATTCTATCAACTTCACTAAGTTCTTTTATAACTACAACAGGAATGTATTTATCCATAAATTTTCTAGTTTTTGAATCTGTCATAACCACCGCTAAAGCGGCGGTTATGACAGTATAGAATTACTGTGAAATAAGTTTTATTGTACGGATTACGTCTGCAAGACCTACTTTGCCGTCACCGTTAACGTCGCCGTTTTCTATAGTCTCGTCATTAAGGATTACACGGATAAGCAATAAAGCATCTGCAATCGTAACAGTTCCGTCACCGTTGATGTCGCCTGAAATAACCGGTTTTTCAAGTGCAGGAATTTCCTCCTGTGCTACAAGAATTTCGCCGCATACCGAGCATTTCTTTCCCTCGGTAAGACCGGTTGACTCGTACGTGGGCTCAACTGCAGTAAGGATTTCCTCTGTGTGACCGAGTGCTGCTACTTCGTCGGCGACGTAGGTATCGCCGCACTCGCAAGTGTAGGTGGTGTAACCACCTTCGGTACATGTGGGAACAGTTACTACCACTTTGTAATCGTGGATATGCGTAACATAAGTTACTTCTGCATCCACGGAAACGGCATCAATTGCCTCTTCGCTGTAATTGTAGGTTTCAAGAGAATCTACTACAAATACATATGTACCGTTTTCTACAGTATCTGTAACTGTGAAAGTAAACTCTGCAACTGTGCAGTCTATAGCATCGTCTGTACCGGACATATTAAAGAGAGAAATATCGCAAGGCACTGCGGTATTGTTTTCACCGGTAAGTGTCCAGCCGGTTGCATTTGCAGCAGCCTCTCCGAGAAGGCTGTTAATGCTGCTCAGCGTAAAGCCTTCGGGAGCATTTACTCTGAATCTGTGAGCAACAATGGGAGTAGTCGCTCTGACCGAAACGGTTACGGTTACTTCCTCTCCGTTTGCAGCTATGGGTGCAATAGAAACTACAACGGGAGCATCGGGAGCCGAAACTTCGCAGCCGTTTGCACAGTAGTACGTGCCGTCTGTCTTTGCTACGTACACGTGCTCCGTGCAACTGAACGTGGTTTCCTTGGTCTCACCGCAGACCGTACAGGTGTAAATCTTTATACCTGCCGCATCGGGCGTTGCAGGACTGGTTACCTTGCCGCCGTCCCATATATGTCCGGTTGCATCCGTTTCATCTGCTACGAAGCTGTCGCCGCATGCACAAGTGTAGGTGGTGAAGCCGTCCTCGGTGCAAGTAGGTGCAGTTATTTTCGCTTCGTATTCATGCGTATGTTCTTCTGCAGTAATCTCTGCAGAAATAGCGAAAGTATCAATCGACTCTTTTTCGCAATTGTAGGTTTCGAGCGCACTTACTGATACCTTGTGAGTTCCGCTCTCCTCTACTGCAAATGTCAGTTTGAGAACTGCCGCATCAATAGTTGCGTCCTCGAGTGACATATTCATAACGATTACGTCATAAGGAAGCGAGGTGCTATCCGGAAGTACAAGCGTAAAGCCCGTTGCAGCTTCGTCCGCTATGCCGATAAGCGACTCTGCCGAAACAAGAGTAAATCCGTCGGGAGCATCTATAGCAAATCTGCTTGCCAAGATGGGGGCTACCGCCTTAAGAGAAAGGGTAACGCTAACCTCTCTGCTTTCCGAAGGTTCACAAGCGGCGGTCACTACCACGGGAGAATCTATTGAATCTACCGCACTCTTGCAACCGTAGCAAACCACTTTACCGTCGGAGCATACATAATCATAGTCGCCGTGATTTGATAAATCTTTTTCAACAACTGCGTTTGCTTCAACCACTAC
>JAFQDK010000009.1 GCA_017399305.1 Clostridia bacterium | reverse complement strand
TTGTATTAGGAGAGAAAACCATGTTTGATGCAGTAAAAGTAAAAGATAAATGTGTATTATGGATCAGAGATTTTTTCGAGAGAAACGGAAAAGGATGTAATGCGGTTGTAGGAATTTCCGGTGGGAAAGACAGCTCGGTAAACTCGAATGATTGCCTTTTAACGATTACCCATAATTTAACGATGTACTGTTGCACATGATGGCATAGTACACACAAATATCAACAAAATAAGCGTTGCATTTGAGAGGTTGTTTTCTCAAATGCAACGCTTGTTTTTATGAGTGCTTATGGTATAAGGGTTAACGGCTACAAAATAACGATACCGCAGTTGACGTAATTGTATCAACTGCGGTATCAAATATGGTCGGGGTGACGGGATTCGAACACGCGACCTCTGCGTCCCGAACGCAGCGCTCTACCAAACTGAGCCACACCCCGATAAAAAACTATATAAATTGTAAATGGGAATGTCACAATGACACTGCGTTCGGTTACGCCAAACGCATGCGCTCATGGTCTTGCAAAGCAAGCCCTTACAAGCTGCGGCACACCTATTTTTAATACCATAATATTATATCAAATGAATTTATATTTGTCAACACATTTTTAAAGTAAAAGCATACACGCATAAAATGCGTGTATGCTTTTATCAATACTTTGTTTTAGTGAATATAAACCGTGTCACTCTGCTCTGCCTGCTCTTTGACCGGTTCTTCAGGAGCAACTGTCTCTTCTTCTGCAGAATGCTTAATAACACTGCCTGCATTATAGAATACGAGCGCAAGTCCGATCACCAAAAGCAAAGACCCCATACCAAAGCAAAACGCCTCGGTGAGTGCTTTTACATTGTTGGCTGCGCAAGCCCCAGCATTCTGAATACCGGTGTAAGCGTCTCCGCCGTAGCTAAGATATGACTCATGACTGCCGGCATAAGTGCCATACATTACAAACGAAAGAATTATGGACAAAAAACCGGTGAGCATACCAAAAAGCGAAGAAAGTCTGAATTTGTTTTTCACAATAATATCCTCCTGTTCTAAAAATGTTCTTTAATATTAATCATAGATTAAAAGTAATCCTTTGTCAATTTTATTTATCCTTTTGATAATGCAATATATTGTTTATTATTTTATCATAATATAGTGAGGTGATATTATGATTGCAGACAGAATCCGAACTCTCAGAGAAAAAAGAGGACTGACACAAGCAGGTCTTGCACGGCTCATGGGTATTACTCGCTCAAGTGTAAACGCATGGGAAATGGGCATTTCTTCACCATCATCGCAATATATAGTTGTGCTTGCAAATATTTTTAATGTTTCAACAGACTATCTGCTTGGAGTTGACACCTCTGCCACCGTCAGCGTTAAGGGGTTGACCGACGGTGACATTTCCGTGGTGCACAGCATGATTGAGCATCTAAAAAGCAAAAATCACGACAATGCAAAGAACTGAACGCGGGTGCAATAGCTCCCCGTTCTTTTTTAGTATAATATCACTAATTTACGGTGTCAACATCCCTCCACCCAAGGTGTCACAAAACAACGACAAAAAATGCTCCCTTTCGGGAGCATTTTTTTACTTCTTTCTTTGAACCGCGCCGCAAATATAGCCATATGCCCAGTGAGATTTCTTAACGTCGGAAATCTCAACACCATCGCCGTTTTCAACATCGGCAATACGGTTGATTACAACAGCGAGTTCTGCACGTGTGATATTATCCTCAGGTCGGAAGTTGCCGTCAGTATCACCTGCAAGATATCCGGCGTCGGTAAGTGCCGCGATATAAGGATATGCCCAATGTGTTTCGGCAACATCCTTAAACTGTACTGTCGCCTCTGGATCAACCTCAATGCCCACCGCGAGGGCAAGCACCTTACAAAGCTCGGAACGCTTTATATTATTATTGCCGCGGAATGTGCCGTCATCATAACCGTTGAGAAGTTTGGCACCGACAAACTTTTTTACTACATGTTTGTGTGATTTGTCCACATCAATAAAAGTAGTATCAGCATCATCTGCCCATGACTCGAAGAGCATATCAAGTGCATTTATAACTTCGTAACGGGTAGCATACTCATCGGGACGGAATGTGTCATCATCCTCAAGATCCATATATCCGCCCTCGGATGCATATGCAGTGAGATATACCCATGGCTCCGCCGAATTAACAGTGAACTTGAATGTTGCAACCTCACCTTCATCGACAAGAAGATCGTCATGAACCGCATAAACCTTCACAGTAGTAGTATCGGTGATAACGAGAGGATTTTTGTAAATCTTGCGTGCAGATTTGGAGGTGGGGTTCTTGCCACCAAGCGCATAATAGATAGTAACGCCGTCAAGCTCACATTCAAACTCTACCTCTGTACCACGCGAAACCTTTATTCCGCTTGCAAGCGATGCTGTGACATTAGGGACCTTGTAAGCTGTGAGATCCTTTGTATTTTTTACAATTGTCTTGGACGTCGATGCACCGCAATCAGCACATATGAGCTTTGCCTTACCGGAAGCTGTTGCGGTTGGAGCTTTTACAAGATACGAAGTCTCACTGTAATCATGATCCTTCTTTGGAATATCTTCATAGACATACTCTTTACAACGTGAACATTTTGCACGCTTTCTGCCCATTTCTTCACAAGTAGCCTTTTTGCTTACATACCAAGAAGAGGAATCCTCGTCGGGAACATCATGTCCAAGAGCTTTCGAAGTGGTCGCGCTTGTATAGCTGTCGCCGCAACGTGTGCATGTATTTACATACTTTCCGCTTGTAGTACAAGTCGGGCCGCCACTCTTTTCATAATCATGGCCAAGCTTTGAGCTTGTCTTCAATGTAAGTTCTGAACACATTGTGCACTGATATGTGGATTTACCTGCCGCGGTACAGGTTGCCGACGTGCTGATAAACTTTGAAAAATCATGCGCTTTAGTCTTTATGGGTTCTGTCTTTATACCCTTACACTTTGTACATGTATATGTTATAGTTCCCTCTTTTGAACATGTGGCATCAACACGCTTGGTCTCCTTATAATCGTGACCTGTAGCCTTTGCGGTATCTACACGTTCATCGCCGCAAACAGAACACTTTTCAACAACAGTGCTTGCGCTTTCGCAGGTAGCATACTCGCCGGACTCTTTTACATAGTCATGGCCTGTCGCAGCGACTGTCTCGCTCTTGGTTTCGGAGCAACGTGAACAAACGTATACATCCTTACCTTTCGTCGTACATGTTGCCGCGATGCACTTTTCGTAATCTATACGCCAGTTGTGCTCGCAGGCAGCCGAAGCGAAAATAGCCAATGACATAAACATTGCAACTGCAAAAGCCGCAAAAATGAACTTCTTTTTCATTTCATACCTCCTGTATGTTGTACTTTCACATCATAATAATACTACATATAGGTAATTATGTCAATATTTAAGCATAATTTCTATCTTCTCATTTCCGTTTATCACAGTGATGAGATTATCGCCTTTCAACAGCTGCAATGTTATGGCATAAGTACCGTCTTTATACCGTAGCGGAGTGATGCCATTTACACTTATCGGGTATGCAAGATTTGACTTGCCGCTTATAAGTGCCAAAGAACCTGCCGTGTCACCGTCGGAGTAGCTGTCGACAGTAAGTTTATCCCCCTCAAAATAATCAAAATACGCAATGTTTTTTGAGAAAGCTTGTGCCACCTCGTCACCGACACCGCCTGCATTGCCGTGAAGTGCCGCATAGCCATAATACATACTGCCGCGATATGAATAAAGCTCGCGCGAAAACTCAACCTGCTTTATAAGCTCTCCGCTTGCCATTCCGCCGTCATCATATCTGTATACACCGTGATTAATATAGAGTTTTACACCTGTGCCGTCAAGCGCGCGGCTCCACCACTCTGCAAGAACATCAAACGGTGCGCTGGAAGTTTCAAATGTCCAATAAAGTTGTGGAGCAAGATAATCTACATAACCCCCGTTTGCCCATGCAAGTGCATCACAGTATATCTCATCATAGGCAGACAAGCCGCGCGTAAGGCTACCGCCGTTTTCACCGTCTCCGTTGCGCCAGATGCCAAATGGAGAAACTCCAAAATCAATATCCTTATTCACACGTTTTACGGTGGTATAACAAAGCTCTACAAGCTTATTGATATTATCGCGTCTGAAATCCGCTACATCATCAAACAGTGAACCGTACTTGGCATAGCTTGCCGAATCGTCAAAGTCTTTACCGTCGGTTGGATATGGATAAAAATAATCATCGAAAACAATGCCGTCAACATCGTAATTCTCACATATCTCCTGCACACCGCTTGCAACGAGCTCACGCACATCGGGATATCCTGCATCAAAGTATAATTTACCGTCAGCATATGCCACAACGTATGAAGGATTCTGTACCGCCGGACTGCTCTCAGGCAACGCGCTGATATCAGTCTGCGGATATGCCGCGCTACCTGTAGTTATACGCAAGGGGTTGACCCATGCATGCACCTCGATGTTCTCCGCATGCGCGGCATCAAGAATATACTCAAGGCAATCAAATCCGCCGTCAGCGGCTTTTCCGCACTCACCTGAAACAAATTTTGATGCCGGATATATCTCTGAGTCATACAGTGCATCCGATGAAGGTCTCACCTGAAACAAAATAGTATTGAAACCGTTTTCCTTAGAAAACTTTACGATTGAATCAAGTTCTTTTGCAAGTGCGGTAGCCGAAAGCCCCGTGCGCGACGGAAAGTTGATATTATTTACCGTAGCTATCCAAACAGCACGCATCTCGCTTTCCACCTCACCGATAGGAGCCAGCGCAGAAACAGGCACATCAGGTGCCGCCACCATAGGCGGTTCAAGCGCTTTTGCACCGCTGAACAGTATAAAAAACGGCACAGCCGCAGAAAGCAAGATCAAAATTGCGGCAGCAAAAATAAGAATCTTAGTTTTAATATCAGTCATATTCATTCTCCCATCAGGACAGGTTGTCCCTAACCTAATGTATGATAACCATTTTTATTATATTCTACCACAAACCAAAGATATATGCTATAAAAAGATGTGAACTATCAAAAAACAAGAATGAACAGTTAATGGCACCGCAACAATCAGTAGCAGTGCCATTAGCTGTTCATTTATACTTTAACTTAACCGAGCTTTGCGAGTGCTTCTTCAAGACCCTTGCGTATCTCCTGATACTTAGCAAGCTTAGCCTTTTCGCCCTCGACAACCGCCGCGGGAGCCTTTGCAACAAAGCCTTCGTTTGAAAGCTTGCCTTCAAGGCGCTTGATCTCGCCGTCGTTCTTCTTAAGCTCCTCGGTAAGACGCTTTCTTTCAGCCTCAAAGTCTATCATATCCGCAAGCGGAATGTAAACCGTTGCGCTGTCGGTGATAATCTGTACAGCGGTGCTGTCGCTGAAGGTGTCAACGATCTCAACCTCGGATGCGCTTGCAAGCTTCTTAAAGAACTCGTCAGCGCCCTTGAACGTTTCGGTAAACTTTGTAACGATGTAGAGCTTTGCCTTACGCGAGGGAACAACGCCCATTTCGGTACGGCGCGCACGGATAGCCTTGATAAGTGCGATAACCTTTTCCATCTCAGCCTCATCACCCTCAAAGCGGAGTGCATCGTTTGCCTTCGGGAAATCCGAAATCATGATACTCTCACATGTGTGAGGCATTGTGGTGTATATCTCCTCTGTGATGAAGGGCATAAAGGGATGAAGCATCTTGAGCGTTTCAATAAGAACGTATGCGATAACGTTCTGTGCAACCTTGTCGCCTGCGCTGAGTCTGGGCTTGAGAAGCTCAATGTACCAGTCGCAGAAAATATCCCATACAAAGTCGTAGATGTTTGCAAGTGCAACACCAACCTCGTAGCTGTCGAGGTTCTGTGTAACGGTCTCAGCAAGAGTATTGAGCTTTGAAAGGATCCACTTGTCTTCTGTCTTAAGCTCGCTTATCTCTGGAAGTTTCACTTCTTCGATGTCAAGGTTCATCATAACGAAACGAGCAGCATTCCAAAGTTTATTAGCAAAGTTACGCGCAGACTCGATCTTTTCATCAGAGAAGCGCATATCGTTACCGGGCGCATTACCTGTAGCAAGCGCAAAGCGGAGCGCGTCTGCGCCGAACTGATCGATAACCTCAAGCGGGTCAATGCCGTTGCCGAGAGACTTCGACATCTTTCTGCCCTTTGCATCACGTACAAGACCGTGGATGAATACGGTGGAGAAAGGCTCCTTGCCCATATGCTCAAGGCCGGAGAAAATCATTCTTGAAACCCAGAAGAAGATGATGTCATAACCTGTTACAAGTACGCTTGTAGGATAGTACTTCTCAAGCTCGGGAGTATTTTCGGGCCAGCCGAGAGTGGAGAAAGGCCAGAGAGCCGAGGAGAACCACGTGTCAAGCACGTCGCTTTCCTGAGTCATCTTACCCGAGCACTTAGGACAGGTATGAACGTCTTCTTTTGAAACTACCATTTCGCCGCAATCAGCGCAGTAGTAAGCAGGGATTCTGTGACCCCACCAGAGCTGGCGGGAGATACACCAGTCGTGTACGTTCTCCATCCAGTTTGTGTACGTCTTTGTAAAGCGTTCAGGCTCAAACTTAACTGTGCCGTTGTAAACTACTTCGAGAGCAGGCTCAGCCAAAGGCTTCATCTTTACAAACCACTGGTTTGATGTGATAGGCTCAACGGTAGTGCCGCAGCGGTAGCAGGTGCCAACGTTGTGCTTGTGGGGAACTACCTTTATAAGGAGACCTTCGGCATCGAGGTCAGCGATAAGAGCCTTGCGGCACTCATAGCGGTCCATGCCCTCGTATTTGCCTGCCCACTTGTTCATGGTAGCATCGTCGTTCATAACCTTGATCTGCTCGAGCCCGTGACGTTCGCCGACAAGGAAGTCGTTGGGGTCATGCGCAGGTGTAATCTTTACGCAACCTGTACCAAAGCCAATCTCAACGTAGTCGTCAGCGATAACGGGAATCTCTCTGCCTGTACCGGGGAGAATGAGAGTCTTGCCGATGAGGTGCTTTGTGGTATCGTCATTCGGGTTTACTGCAACAGCGGTATCGCCGAACATGGTTTCGGGACGTGTGGTTGCTACCTCAACGTAGCCGTCCTCGCCCTTTATCGGGTACTTGATATGCCAGAAGCTTCCGTCCTGCTCGCTGTATTCTACCTCTGCATCGGAGAGTGCGGTGATACAGTGGGGACACCAGTTGATAATGCGGTTGCCGCGGTAGATAAGACCCTTTTCGTAGAGGTTTACAAAAACCTCTTTAACTGCTTTTGAGCAGCCCTCGTCCATAGTGAAACGCTCTCTTGTCCAGTCGCAGGAGGTACCGAGCTTTTTAAGCTGGTTGATAATGCGGCTGCCGTACTGATGCTTCCAGTCCCAAACTCGCTCAAGGAACTTTTCACGTCCGAGGTCGTAACGTGTAAGACCCTCTTCCTTGCGGAGCATTTCCTCAACCTTTATCTGAGTTGCAATACCCGCATGGTCGGTGCCGGGCACCCAAAGGGTGCTGTAGCCCTGCATTCTCTTATAGCGGACAAGAATGTCCTGAAGAGTCTCGTCAAGGGCGTGTCCCATATGGAGATGGCCTGTTACGTTCGGAGGGGGAATAACGATAGAGAAAGCAGGCTTTCCATCGTTTACGTCGGGTGTGAAATATCCTTTGTCACACCAGTTCTGATAAATTCTATCCTCGAATTCTTTCGGGGCATAGGTTTTGGATAACTCTTTGTTCATTAGAATTCTCCTTGATTTATGATAATATTTTTATTTTTAAAATAAAAAGCACCCTGACAGTAAGTCAGGGTGCTTGTAAGCACGGTACCACCTGAAATTTTAACTCTTGAATCCTGTAACGGGGAAAACCGTCGGGTTCTACTTGGCATGCGCCTTTCTTCCCGATGCTCCCGGGCTACCTTCGTTTCCGCTTGCAACGTGCTTTCACCAACCGCACGCTCTCTTAATGCAAGGAAGAAAACTACTCCTCCCGATCAATGCATAAAAAATTCTATCATATTTAAAATAAAATGTCAAGAAAAATATAAATCCTCCACTTAACCCTTTAATTAATCTTTCTATAGCAAATTTTGCAAAGATATGTTACAATATCTGCAAAGGAAGTGATTTTGTGACAAAACGAAAAAGTGAACTTTCACTTATGAATATACTCATGTGCATGCTGGTCATTTTGGTACACACGTGTTCATGGACTATAAACAGCCTTGATAAAAACACCGTACAATATACTGTCATGTTTGCTGTATGGAAGCTTAGCCAGTTTGTTGTTCAGGGATTTATCTTTCTGTCCGCAGTAAAGCTCTTTTCTTCGCAAAAGCCTATGGACTACGAAAAGTTTCTGTCCGGCAGATACAAAAAAATCGTCATCCCATATATACTGTGGATAATTGTTTACTACATATATTTCATCCGCCACTTCGGCTATGTCTTCTCATTTAGCAAGTTTGGCGAATATGTTGCTTTTGGTACTATCTGTTCTCATTTTTATTTCATAGTTACCATAATGCAGTTCTATTTTAATATGCCGTTTTTCAAATGGCTTGTTTCAAAGATAAACCCGTGGCTACTATCGGTATGCTCGGTGATTTTGACCATACTGTTCAAACAGTTTGTGCATTTTCAGTATGATGACCGCGTATTTCCGGCGTACTTATGCTATTTTGTCATCGGTGCCATTGTCGGTAAAAACTATGAAAAGGTATGCTCATTTGTAAAAAAATTCGTATGGCTTTTCGCCCTGCTTACAGCGGTCACAGGATACGCAAATTTCTATTTGACGCACCGTGCCGTTGTGTATGGCATAGCCTTTAAATGGCTTGAAACACTTCACCTTTGCTACAGCCTCTCCATAATATTCTTTCTGCTTGGCTTATTTCTCCTTGTCGCAGAGGGCAAAAAGCTGTGGGGCTTTATCGCGCTTATGGACAGAGCATCGTTTGGAATGTATCTGTCACACATTCTTTATATCTACATTGCAAATGATATCATCGCGAAAACAGGCATAACCGATTTGTTTTGTGCCTATGCGTTCCGATTTGTCTTTACTTATACATTGACTTTTGTCACCTGTATGGGATACACCTTCATCAAGGAGAAGATTCAAAATGCAAGAAAAACTGCACGAGCTGTTTCGTGACCAGATAGAAAGCCGCGAATGTTTTGGCGGAGCGGCGGCTGTAGTTGTAAACGGTGAAGTCATCTTTAACGAAAGTTTTGGAGATGAGCGTTTTAACGAAAACAGTTTATATCGCCTTGCATCAGTGACAAAGATATTTACCGCCACCGCTGTAATGAAACTTCACTGTGAAGGAAAGCTTGATATAAACGACAAGGTTTCAAAATATCTGCCGGATTTTGCACGTCTTTCTATCGGAAGCATCGCGCCAAATGGGATGATATATCCCATTTCCATACCTAAGCGAGAAGTAACACTGCTTGACCTGCTTACACATACGGCAGGACTTGGCGCAGACGAGCTTGGCAACCGTGAATATGCGGTAATGCCTACAGAAGAAAAGGTTTCGCTTGAAAAAGTGACACAGTATTATGCCAAAGCTTTTCACCTTGCATTTGAGCCGGGAAGCCGCGCGGCATACAGCGGCTTTGCAGGATATGACGTGCTTGCAAGGATAGTTGAGATACTCAGCGGCAAAACCTTTAATGATTATTTGCAAAGTGAGATTTTCGCTCCGCTTGGAATGAAGGACACCACATTTCAGCCTGACGATGGTCAGTATTCCCGACTTGTACCCATGCATCAACGCATCAGCGGTGAGGACAGAGAGGTTAATTTCAGAGGCAACATTTACCGAGGTATGCCGCGCTCATACGAAGCGGCAGGCGCTTCGCTTATAAGCTCGATGCCTGACATCCTTCGTTTTTGCAAAATGCTGATAAGCGGTGGCGAAAATATCCTGACAAAAGATGCAGTTGAACTTATGCTTACACCAAGGCTTACAGACGGACTTGACGGGCTTGCACGGGGTGAAAACAACGGCATTGGTTGCTTTATGATAAGCGGTCAGCACCGCTTACCCAAGGGCACTGTATTCAGCCATGGAGCATACGGTACACATATTATCTTACACAGAGAAAGAAATCTTGTTGCAGTATTTCTCAAAAACTCATTTTTTGATATGTCTGTTACATCACGCAGTACAGTTGCATTTGAAAATGCCGTATTGAAATAAAAAAGGAGCTGTTCAAGCTAAAATGAACAGCTCTTTTTATTTTATCCTGACAGTATAAAGCGCATTGCCAATATCCAAATCTCGCATGATATTACTGCATAATTAAAAGAAAAAAGCAGATGATAGAATATAGGCTCTAAGTCATACAAACTTAATTTATACTATTTTCTTGCTTTCCTATTAACAAAGTGTTACAATATATCGGAAAGTGAGGGAGCGAGATGAAGAAAGTTGATATTTATACCGACGGTGCATGCAAGGGCAATCCGGGTCCTGGCGGATACGGTGCTGTTCTGGTATATGGCGGGCACGAAAAAGAATTCTCAGGCGGAGAAGCAAATACCACCAACAATCGCATGGAGCTGCTTGCCGCTATAGTTGCGCTCTCCGCGCTGAAAGAGCCTTGTGAGGTCACACTGACCTCGGATTCAAAATACCTTGTCGATGCTGTTACAAAAAAGTGGGTATACGGCTGGCGCGAAAAAGGTTGGAAAAAATCCGACGGGAAGATGGCGCTTAACATTGACCTGTGGGAGGAATTGCTCACGCTTCTTGATATTCACAAGGTTACATTCAACTGGATAAAGGGACACGCAGGTCACCCATATAATGAGCGTTGCGATACGCTCGCCGTAAAGGAAGCTGAAAAATTCATTTTATGATAACAAAAACGAAGTTTAAAAGAATAGATCTTGAAGATGCAACACGCATCAAAGAGATGCTTGAAAATGCTGTCGTGGAAGCTGAAATATGTGACAACAGTGTCGGTAATATCTATATGTGGAAAGACACTCTAGACACTGAAATTACAGATGACGAAAGTTTCTGCATCGCCGAACACTATGAGGGAAAAACATACTTTGCCCTGCGCCGCTGGGATAACAACAAAGGCGAAGACTATATCGACCGCATCAATAAGCTTATAGACGAATTTGGCACTCCGCTATATCTCTGCTCCATGACCGATACCGAAATCCACGCGCTTAAAGAAGCCTTCGGCGACAGATTTTCATACGACGGTGAGGACGGTGCAGCCGATTATATTTACGATGCCGAAACATTAAGGCAGTACAAAGGCAAGAAATTCCACTCACAAAAGAACCATATGAATGCCTTTTTAAAGCAATTTGCAAACTATACTTTTAGGCCTTATAAGAAGGAAGAAGAAACCGAGCTTCTTTCATTCTTTGACAAATACGAAAACGCCGTAAAAGACATGACAGATTCTGCAAAAAAAGAATCGCTCGCCTGCAAGCGGCTTATACCGATGCTGCCAAGCCTACCTGTCGATTCAAGGGTAATGCGAATTGACGGAAATATAGCAGGCTTTGTAGTGATGGAAAGAATCGGAAATACGCTGATGATACACATTGAAAAAGGGCTTCCCGAATTTCGCGGCATCTATCCGATGCTTGTGCACCTTGAAGCAAATGCATACCCCGATGTTGAATACATCAACCGCGAGGAAGATGACGCAAACGAGGGGCTTCGCCGCTCAAAGGAATCATATAATCCAATCATGCTAAAGCAAAAATACCTTGGTATTATAGAATAAAATAATCCTCCTTGCCATATTATTTAGCAAATGGCTAAGGAGGATTTTCTATGTTTATACGTTCAATCAAAATGAACACGATAAAGCTTGTGTCAATCGCGGCGCTTGCAGTTATAGCGATTGCAGCACTGTTTATCTTTATCCCGTCAAACGAAAGCTCTGCACCAACCGGCGAGGTTGTGACAAACGAAAAGCACTTTGACAAGGTCAAGACCGCCGAGGACCGCGCAAACTTTCTCTCCCAGTTCGGCTATACCATTGAAAATGAGCCTGTGGAGAGTGTCGAGGTAACAATACCCAAGGAGTTTGACAAAGTTTTTGCCGCTTATAACGAAATACAAAAAGGCGAAGGTCTTGACCTTGGCAGATACAAGGGAAAAACCGTGATGCGTTATACATACAAAGTGACAAACTATGAGGGATATGCAGACACAGTATATGCAAATCTGCTTATCTATAAAAACAAGGTCGTCGGCGGAGATATCTGCTCTGCTGACCCAAGCGGCTTTGCCCACGGATTTACAAAAGCGTAAAATAAAAAAGAGCCGAATGGCTCTTTTTTATTTTAGTTTGAGTTCGTCAATTTCAAGAAATGCCTGCGCCTCAGACAGCGATGACGTAGAAATATACTGCTTTGCGCCGCAGTTTTTACAATATACACACACGCTGTCATCAAAAAGCTCAATATCATAATCGCCTTCACTGCAATTGCAACGAATAGCATTTTCGTCCTCAAGCTCCTTGACAATAAACCTGACTATATCATATACCTGAGCGTCAGGAATCTCCTCGATCTGTTTTTTCTGCTCTTTGAAAATATCAATGTTTGCCGCACCTGCTTCAGTGAGAACTTTTCTGAGTTCCTCATCCGCCCTATCAATAGCGGCAGACACGTCATCACTATTTCCTATAAACGCAAGCGAAAATCCTGAGAGTGAGCATGGCAATTCAAAAAGCTCATTCTTGAAAAACAGATCCTTGCTGATGACAAAATCATGATCGCGTCTGCAAACCATACACGGCACACTAAGACGTATTTTGTCATCATTTGTGCGTTTAATTGTCATTGAACTGCCGCCGCATGGGCATTTCAACTTAAGCATCTCCGCAGAAAGTGAGAAAATGCCGACTATGCTTTTTATGCCGCAACCGCAATCTGGGCAGCGGTAAGCGACTGTGGTCTCATTAGGTTTAACTATCAATTTCCTGCCTCGCTTTGTACCTGAGCTTTATTTCTATTGTGTGCAGCAAGTGTAGTTGCATACAGATTGTAACCTGTTTTATCTGCAACAAAATAATAATAATCAGTCTTTGCAGGATAGAAAGCACAGTAAAGCGCCTCATATCCGGGATTGGTAATAGCGCCGGGAGGAAGTCCGCGTGAACTTCTGGTATTATACGGGCTGTCAAAAGCAAGTTCAGCCGCTCCCAGCTCTGCAGGGCGTACACCAGTCTCCATCTGGATAGCATAGACAGTTGTAGCATCACTCTCAAGTCTTGGGAAGTTTGCCTTGTCTGCAAGACGGTTATAGAATACAGAAGAAACCTGATCGTAGTCAACAGGATACTTTACTTCTTTTTCAATTATAGACGCAAGAGTTACAACCTCGTCAAGTGTCATGCCAAGCTCATTGAGTCTTTCGTCAAGCTTACCGCCACCGACATACTTGAGCTTTGTTTCAAAGTTCTGAAGCATTCTGTAAACAACTGTTACAGCAGAAGAATCGGTATAGAACTGATAAGTGTCGGGGAAAAGGTATCCCTCAAGACGGTAATAACGTCCATCAAGTTCATCAAGCCCCTCAAGAAAATCAAAATCGAAATCATACTCGTTGATAGTCTTTACAAAATCTTCGCGAGTAGAAATACCGTACTCTTCTGTAAGAATGGTTATCATATCGTCGACAGTTGTTCCCTCAGGGAATGTAACCCATACAACCTCTCTTGTATATTGCTTTTTAAATGCAGAAAGAAGCTGCATGTAATTGAGCATCGGAGAAACCATATAAGTACCGGGGATAAACACGCTGTTTCCCTCATCGTCTACACTGTCCTCGTTACTTATCTTAGCGTACAGCTTAAACAGACCGGGGTACTTAATAACATCTGCATCGCCGAGAATATCTGCGATATCATTAACGTCTGCTTTTTCCGGAATCTCTACCTGAACGGCCTCGTCCGACTTGACAAAAGCAAAAACATCATTTGCTACTTCAATTATCGTATAAGCAATACCAATCGAAAGTACAAGCACAAGAGTCATGTATAACAGTGCCTTGATAATGCCGCCGAGAGCGCCTGAGGATTTATTCTCTTTCTCTTTTTTCTGTCTTACAGGGGTCTTAAGTTCAGCTTTAGGCTGTGCCTCTGTAAGTCTGGTCTTTGCATTGTCATTGGAAAAATCAACGACCTCGAACACAGTTTCAGCCGGCTTTGCCCCTGCATCGGAACTATCTGCAGCTTTCTTTGCGACCGCATCGTTGCTTGCAGACTTTTCTACATTTCTGCGCGCATGCGGTCTTCTATTCTTATTTTCTTCCATCTCAAAGGGTCCTTTCTGTCTCACGCTATATTCTGCATTGAGAACACGATAATAGCAATATATATCAGCACTGCAAGCAAAAACGGCAGTGAAAAATATACAGATGCACTGGCTTTCAAGCGACCTGCGCTTGAAAGTTTTTGCGGCGTATAACCGCTGTCATAATTCTTTTCGGCGTATGTGCGATACACTCGCGAACTCTCTGTAAGCGCCACTATAACAAATATCCAGAGCAAGAAAAGCATCACGATAAAGAGCAGCGAAAAGCTTTCAAGATGTGCCGCAACACCGCTGATATAGCCGCCAAGTCCAATGGCCAAAACATTATACAATGAGTGTATAATGATTGCCGACCAAATAGAACGACTGATATAAGTTGCAAAGCACAACACTACCGATGCAAAGAAATACAACGGCAGATTTTCAAGGCTCATGTGTGCAAAAGCAAACAACAGCGATGTGCCGATTATCGCAGGAGCTGTGCCACAAAGCTCAAAAGAATTAAGTATAACTCCGCGGAAAACTATCTCCTCGCACACTGCAGGAATAATGGCAAAAACCAAAAGTATAAGCGCATTCGGTGCAGCGATACCCGAAAATGTATTCTCTGTCGGAGGAGATATTCCAAGTCGGATTGTCAGCATTGAGATAAGTGCACTGCCGAGAAGCAATATCACTGTGAGAAGTATCGCAGTGGGCACACTTTTTGCAACAGGCGGCTGAAAGCGCATACGCTTTGGCGAAATACCGCCGAAAAGCAATCCATAAAGTAAAAGTGGGAGCAGATAGGTACAGAGCTGAATTCCGCCCGAAGCAAGCAGATAAGAATTCACTCCCATATCAAGCGTTGATAAAATATGTTCGGCGCAAAGGGTGAGCAAATATACAAAGATTGCAAGAAACGGCGCCGAGGTATATGGCTTAAGTTTCATCAGGTCATATCCTTTGCTTTAGGCTTTTTATATTTTCCCTCATCGGGGGAAATATAATTCGCATTATAAAAATCTCTGCGCTTCTGAGTGGCAGGATTACCGTCGGCATCAAGCAACGGCACATAATGACGCTTGCGCACCTCACGCTTTGGAGATTTTTCTATTTTGCGAACAAAGTTTACTCTCTTTTCGGTTACTACAATAGCCGCGCTGATATCGTGATCGCTGTAAGGAATCGGAATATCTGACAGGAATGCTGAATACGCAACTCCGATTGTCATTGAAGAATAAAAAAGAGCTTCATGACGTCTTATGTATTTGTCATAATATCCGCCGCCATAGCCAATGCGTCTGCCGCTTTTGTCAAAAATCAATCCCGGCATGATTATCATTGTGCCAACGGTGGGAGTGATAAGTCTGTCATCGCTTACAGGAGGAACTTTCTCTCCAAATGTGCCTCCATCGCAAAGTTCATCGAGCGATGCTACAGAGTAAAACTCCATATCGCCGCTTTCCTTATCACATACAGGGAACGCAACGGTCTTGCCACGTGCGATTGCCGCCTCTGCAACCGGCATAACATCAACCTCACTGCCTATCGGCGCATAGCAAAGAATAATATCGCAAAGGCCAAACGATGCCATCGAAACTATCTTCTGACAAATAGACTTGGAATCTTCTGCACGAAGTTCAGCAGGCATTGCATCACGAAGCAGCTTTGCGTCTATCCTGCGCTGTGCTTTGGGGTTTTGCATCACGGTGTCGCTCATCTATACAATACCGAGCTGCAGAGCTTGTCTGCAACTTCCTTTCCTTTGAAGATCTCAACAATTTTCAAACCGAAATCATGGGAAACCCCCATGCCTGCACCGGTAAGCATCTTGCCGTCAAGCACTATCTTTTTATCCGATACGGTTGCACCATCAAGATACTGCTCAAATCCCGGAAAGCAGATCGCTTCTCTACCGCGAAGAAGTCCGCGCTTGCCGAGAATCATCGGTGCGGCACAGATAGCCGCAATATATGCGTCCTTTTCAAGGGCGGTAAGAATGCATTTTTCAACAAGTGTAGACTCGCCAAGGTTGGTAGTGCCGGGCATGCCCCCCGGCAACACCATCATATCAAAATCATGCAGTGTGTCCTTTACGTTTAGGTCAGCAACAACGGTTATACCATGTGACCCTGTCACAGTGTTTTTGTCTGTGATGCTGACAGTCTTTGCCTCTATCCCTGCGCGTCTGCAAAGGTCAAGCGGACAAAGCGCTTCTATTTCTTCAAATCCGTCTGCCAAAAAGAAATATACCATGGTGTTATCTCCTATACTGTTTCAAGTATCAAATCGGCGATAGCGCCGTTTAAATCAATATCTTTTTTTAAATAAAGCTGGGCTTTTTGCAAAACTCGCGGTTCAACGCCATATGCGGCATAGACACCCGCCGCACTGCTTGCGATAATGCTGTCGCCGTTTGTGTAAAGAGTAGCGCAACAGCTCCCACCAAGGGCAAACTCAAAGAGTTTTTTATTCAAAAGCAATCCGTGGCGAATATCCTCATAGCTACAAGTAGTTTTGTATAGCGAAGTATCCATTTCTGCACCGAGCGCGTCCCCTGCCCTGACAGTACCGCCGACATAGCAGTCAAAGCCATACTTTTCATAAGTAGCGGCAAGCTTTTTATCCGCAGCACAGATAAGCGTAAAATCATCTGAAAGTGATTTTGCCGCCTCAAGCAATTCCTTGGCTATACCGCGCCCGCGAAAATTTGGATGCACACCGAGTGCATAAACATATTTTCCCCTGTAGCCGTCAAAAAACGCATCAAGTAAAAACATTCCACCGACATAATCGCCGCTTTCGCAAAACGCAAGATACCCCTGCCCTTCTGCCGCCGAAAGGAAAGCATCGAACCACTCTCTTTCATCGCCAAAGCAAGTATTGTGCAGTTGAAACGCCTTTTCTGCATCGAGGTCAACGCCAACCTTTAAAAAACGTGTCAAAGCTTCTTTACCTTTTCCTGAATTTCATCGGCGATAGACTCTATCGTGCGAAGACTTCCGCCGTCACAGCAATCTATCTTGACAAAACCAAGTCGGTCTGCGGCATACTTGCCAGCCTCAAAGCATTTCTGCATATACTCGCCGTCAAGCTCATGAATGTCTTTTTTAGCGCCGCGCTTATCCACAAGTCCCATTGAAACCTCAGGCGGCACAAGCAGATATATCGTCATATCAGGCTTCGGAAGACCAAGCTTTTCAAATTCATAATCCCAGAGCCATGAAAGAAAACTTTCCCATTCTTCCCTCGGAAGCTTTGAAAGCTGGTGAACCGCATTAGCACTTACATATCTGTTGAAAATGATATAGTCATATTCCTCGGTATCCTTTTTCCACTCTGTGCGGTAGCTGATATACCTGTCCACCGCAAAAAATGTGGATGCAGCATATGCATTTGTATCTGAAGGATTACCGCCAAGTCCGCCTCCGAGATACATCTCTACAGCGAAACATGAGGGCTTTTCGTACATAGGAAAGCTCAGCACCTTGGCACGTTTACCAAGAGCGTTCAAGCGTTCGCACAGAATGTCGCTCTGTGTGCCCTTGCCGCTGCCGTCAAGACCGTCAATTGAAATAAGAACTGCCATTAGTTTATCCTCTCGTCGCCGGAAACGACCATTTCTCTGAACTGTGTCTTTGTGATGAGCACCTCACGGGGCTTTTGTCCCTCAGGTGCGCTTACAAATCCGCGCGCTTCCATAATATCAATTATCTTTGCGGCGCGACCATAGCCGATAGAAAGCTTACGCTGAAGAAGCGATGTTGAAATCTTGCCAAGGTCGGTTGCTATCTCAAGTGCATCACGAAGCTTGGGATCGCCGGCACCATCATCTGCCATTGCTTCTCCGCTGCCCTTCTTCTGGGTCTGACCGATAGCCTGTGCCTCACGCTCAATGCTCTCCATAATATCGGAGTCATATTCTGTTTCGCCAACACTCTGCTTAACGAACTCGGTTATCTTTTCAACCTCGTCTTCACTGATAAATGCGCCCTGCGCACGCATAGGCTTTGAAAGTCCAACAGGATAATAAAGCATATCACCGCGGCCGATAAGCTTTTCTGCACCGGCAATGTCAATAATAGTACGCGAGTCAACCTGGGATGCAACGGTAAATGCGATACGTGAAGGAATGTTTGCCTTGATAAGACCGGTGATGACGTCGACAGAAGGACGCTGTGTACCGATGATGATATGCATACCTGCCGCACGTGCTTTTTGCGCAAGTCGGCAAATAGAATCTTCTACCGCATCGGGAGCGGTCATCATAAGGTCGGCAAGCTCGTCGATGATAATAACGGTATAAGGCAAAACTTCCATACCGCGCTTTCTTGCAATCTCGTTGTAAGTTTCAATCTTTCGTGCGCCAACTTCCTCAATAAGCTCATAGCGGCGCTCCATTTCGGTCACCGCCCAGTGAAGTGCACCGGCAGCCTTTTTAGGCTCACTTACAACAGGAATCTGCAAGTGCGGAATACCGTTGTAAATATTAAACTCAACCTTTTTAGGGTCTATAAGTATAAGCTTTACCTCATCGGGTGTCGCTTTATACAAAATACTTGCGATGATAGAGTTGATACACACAGACTTACCCATACCTGTTGCACCTGCAATAAGCAAGTGGGGCATCTTTGCGATATCAAACATAATTGGAGTACCGCCAACGTCTTTACCAAGGCAGACGGTAAGCTTGCTTTTCGCCTCGGCAAAAGCAGGGTTCTCGATAAGCTCACGAAGTGTAACGGTAGAAACAACTCTATTAGGAACCTCAATGCCAACTGCAGCTTTACCGGGGATCGGAGCTTCGATTCTGATACCCGAGGTTGCAAGCGCAAGAGAAATATCGTCAACAAGATTTGCGATTGCACGCACTCTTGTTCCTGCCTCAGGAATAAGCTCATAACGTGTTATCGTAGGTCCGCGCGATACGCTTGAAATAGTTACATTAACACGGAAAGAACGGAGAGTTTCAACAAGCTTCTGCGCATTGGCGCGAAGCTCGGATCCGACATCCTCGTTTTTCTTCTGCTCCGGCTTTGAGAGCAATGTGATTGACGGAAAATGATATACAGGCTTTTCAACCTTGGGCTTTGGCTTTTCAACGAGCTCGCCCTCCTCGCCCATATCCGTCTTTGATACAGGGAGAGATTCTGCAACCTCAACGCCCTCTTCAAGTGCGTCACTGATATCGACTGCGCCGACCTCTACATCCTCATCGGGGTCTTCGTCAACGAAAATGGCGCGGAGATCTATTTCGCCATTTTCGGTATAAACAGACGCGCCCTCAGCAATTGCGTTTTCTATAGGAGTTGCGCCGTTTTCAGGTTCTTCTTCAGGCTCATACGAATCCACAACAGCTTCTGCCACAGATTTTTCCTTAACGGCAGGCGACTCCTTTGTAGCGAATTCATCATCAGAAAAGTTCATATCAAAATCAGGGTTCGGAACCGCAGTTTCATACGGCTGAGTTGCATCAAATGGTTCCGGCTCGGGAGGGACAGCGATACCGTCACTTTCCTCGGTTTCGTATTCAAACTCGCGATCACGCTCAGCAGCGATACGCTCTGCCTCACGGCGGCGCTCTGCGCGCATCTTCATGTTATACTTGATGTTTATCCAAATATCTTTCGGCGTAATTCCGAAAAGGAAAATTCCAAATACAAAGAGCACCGCAGAAGCGAGAATTATTCCGGCTGCTGCCGCAAATGCCTTGTAAAGTCCGATACCGACAATACCACCAAGCGCACCGCCGCCGATAAAGTCAATGCCCTGTCCGAACAGCTTGACGAATCCCACATTGTGTGCACTTGTTTCGCCACCTGTCGCCGCGATGAGTATTATCTGCACAAGCGCACCGCTGAAAAGCACGCAGATACAAGCAAAAATGCATTTCAATGTCTGCTGATACTCGGCAACCCACTTGCGCCAGTTCCATGCAAAATAGCAAAGTAAAACAGGGATAAGAATGCTGGTAAGTCCAAACAATCCGAAAAATGTATTGTAGATAGCCTCGCCAACGGTGCCATCATGAAAAATAAAGCATACCGCAAGCAAAACTGCACATACTACAAACACGCAAGGCAACATACGATGTAAAATAGAATTTTCATCGCGTCGCAATTTTACATTTTCATGCGGTTCTGCCTGTTTTTTCTCTGCAGGTTTTCCCGTTTCTTTTTTCGTTGCAGACTTCTTTGCAGTTGCATTTGAGCTACGGCTGTTTGTCTGTTTTTTCTTTTCCGCCATGTATATTCCTCTTTCGTGAAAGCTAAGTCATTAAAAAGGCAAATTACCCTAAAATATATGATAACAGATTTTTACTTGGATTTCAAGTATTTATTATATATATAAATAAATTAAATAAGCTTACTTAAAGGAGAATATATGCAAAAAGTTTCATCAAAGCGAGAAATGCTGTTACTTTGTATCGGCGCAATAGGTGCAGGCTTTTTAAACGGACTCCTCGGTGCAGGCGGCGGAATAATACTATACTTCACGCTTGGCGCTCTATATGGCAGAGGTGCAAAAGAAAACCTTATTGTATCTTCAATGGCGGTCATGTTCTTTTGCCTTGTATCGCTGTTTTTCTATAAGGGCAACAATGCGCTCTCATATGAAAGCATCATGCGAGTGTGTGTACCTGCCGCGCTTGGCGGAATCACAGGCGCACTGCTACTCAAGAGAATATCTACCGCCGCAGTAAAAAAGCTGTTTGCAATAGTTATTATCATCAGTGGAATACTAATGCTTGTGAGGTAAATGATGATATTTGCAACATTTTTCACCGCCATGCTATGCGGAATGGGAGTTGGCAGCGGCGGTATATTTATAGTATATCTAACCATGCTCGCCGGCTATGATCAGCTTGCAGCGCAGGGACTTAACCTTTACTTTTTCATATTTGCCACAGCGTCGGCAATGCTGATACACATAAGAGCAAGAAAGCTTCCTGTCAAGCGGCTTTTCTTTCTATGCGCTTTCGGTTCTGTAGGATGCATTTTCGGCGCATCCATAGCACAATCACTAAGCGGAGAACTGCTGAGGAAAATTTTTGCCGCAGTTCTTATCGCCACCGGAAGCAGCTCACTGCTTTCGGGAAGAAAAGAAAAAACTCTCCTGCGTTAATTCCGCAGGAGAGTTTGATTTTTACAATATTTTAAGAAGCAACTTAAGCACATCAGACGCATCGATTTCACCGTTGCCGTTGAAGTCTGCACGCGCTATTTCACTATCGGTCGCCTTGCCGTTTGCAAAGAGTTTCATTGCGCGAAGCACGTCGCGAAAGTCTATTTTTTCATCAAAGTTAACGTCTCCGAGAAGATAGTAATTAACATATCTTGTTTCGCCTGCAGGAGGTGTCACCTCCAACACATTAGCGCTTCCGATATCTGATGCGCCTGCAATACGCTTGGAAATAGGCATTGTATTAAGCTCAAGTTCAAACACCGTATCAGTAGGCTGTGGCTCATCTACTACAGGAAAATCGTCAACAAACGATAGTTTTTGTACATACAGCCTACGCATGGTATATGCGGAATAGTGATATTCTTTTGCATGATAAACAGCTAAATATTCACTGCCGCAAGGAGTGGTGGTTACAACCATTGCACCGGGAGAATACACTCCGTTTTCATAGCTTACCTTGTGGATAGGCTCCTCGTATTTCACCCAGTTTTTTGCATCTTGAACACTGTCATTTTCCCCGCCTGTAAAGCGCATAATGCCCGTGCAATACTCGTCAGTTCTTGTGTGTCCCGCCGCGAAAATTATATATAAAGTGCCGTTTGGCGAGTGAAACGGGAACGGTCCTTCCATAATTCCCTTTTCATAATCCGTATCGGCAGAGGAAATCAGCACCGCCGCCCCTTTCATTGTAACAGGGTCGGAAAGCTCGGACACCATTGTGCCCTGCAAATGCTTGTCCTCGGTATCCGCTTTTCTGAAAAATCCGCCGTTGACCATATACAGCTTTCCGCTATGCTCAACAAACCTCGGAGAGAGGTAACTGTAAACATCCATATCTACATTTTTCATAACTCCGAGGAAGTCGTAGTCACCGAACGGGTCATCAGTTTTCGCCTTCCATATTGTCGGCATTCTTCTGCCGTTTACAATCTCGGTGGGCAGTCCCACGTCGCAAGTCGCGTAGAGATACCAATTACCCTCAAGAAAGTAAAGCTGGGGCGCCCAGATTGATTTTACTCTGGTTTCGCTGTCGCTGAGTGCCTCTGCCCAGATGAGTTTGGGACGGACATTGCCGAGGTCATAGATATTAGCTGCCTTAGCCATCCAGAGTGCATCCTTGCCGAGATATGTTTTTGCATAAGAATAGTAATACCAGCCGTCATGATAAACAACTGACGGGTCTGCAAAGCCTGCCACGGGATTTTGGTACTGTCCTACACCAGAAATTTCAGCATCAAGGTCAACACCCTCACCGATATTAAGCACACCGCCGCCGACATCAACAGTGCACACGCGGCCAAAGTCGCCGTCTGCCATGTTGAGAGTAAAGCTCTTGCCCGCGCCGTAGCGCGAAATATCGCCGCAGAACATGCCGCCCTGCAGGTTGATAAGCACATCGCCGCTAACGGTTGTATCCGTATCGTGCGCCGCATAGATCGGGCAGCGGAATGTTCCGCCGTAAACATTGAGTGCAGCATTGCCGCCGACATTGGCACGCCCCGAAAGGTACACACCGCCCTCGACCGTACCGCCGAAAATGTTTACATTTATATCGCCCGTAACCGTGTAATTTTTTGTATCGGTATCGGAGGTGTGGTAGCTTCCGCCAGAAAGAATACCCCATCTGCCGCTTTGCACCGTGAGGTCAACAGAGGATATCTTCTCGGTTTTTTCATGGCTTGCACCCACAAGCGAGGGATAATCCTCAACTCGCTTGCCCTCAAAAATTCTGCAGTCAACGCCCTCGCCAATCGTGAGCGGATGCCCCTCTGCACTGACGAAGGTATACTTCTCAAACGCAAGGAAATCAACATTTTCAAATACTGTCTCACTCGAAATGCGAAGCCCCTGCGAAAGCTCAATGCACGCATCGTAAAAATCGCGATAGTCAAGTCCCATGTACTTTGACGTAATAACGGTTTTTTTGTTTGACGCGGGAAGCACCGCAGTTGATTTGATATAATACGGACTGCATATAACTACGGTTTTGCCGTTTGCATTCTCTACCGCCTCAGAAAGACTGCCGAGCGGAGACAAAGGTGACGTGCCGTCACCGTGTGCACCATAACTTACAAACACTGCATCAGCCGGTGCAACGTATTTTACACAACCGGAATAATCAATTCTTGCGCCACTCGGTGCAACTGCGCCGAACACCTCTACGCATTTTTCGGTAGGATATTTTGCTGCGCCTACCTTACCTGTAAATCCGTCAGCGAAAACATGCACTGCACCTTCGTTACCCGAATACTCAAATGCGTAAATATTACCTCCGACACTGCCGCTTGTAAAAAGCACATATCCGTTTTCCTTACACTCATTTGCAACTGCAACAACATCGCCGTTTACCGTAGCGCCGTCGATATGTAGCTTCACACTCTTTTCTCTTGCGCCTTTAAGGTATTCAAAATTACCTGAGCAAACAACTCCATCGGTAAAGTTTTTAATTGCAACTCCGCTGCCGTTAACGCCATCACCTATGAGGATTTTGCCGTCTGAGCAACTTATAACACCTGCAGTTGTACTGTTTAGGGCAACATTGCGTATCTCGGTATCTGAGCCGACATACCATACCTTATCTATCACTATTGAAGCCGAGGAATCCACACCCTCAATAATTACCTTTTTATCACCCGAAACCTTAAGTTTTGAACTGTTGACCGTTCCTTTTATGCGAATAACACCACCGTTTGTAACTGTTGCAGAGCCACTCGATGAAACAGTTACAAGAGTATCAACATTCTTTGTTGCAATGCCGCTTTTCACATCTGCAATAGCGAGTCCGTTTACGCACTCGCCGTCAACACCGGAAAAGCTTGTAAAGCTTCCGCCGCTTATTGTCACATAAAAGTCTCCGTCAATCTTACTTGCAACAGGATCCTGAACCGCGCGGATGTCGCCGCCGCTGAACGTACCACCTGTGACATTTATGCAGATATTACCCTTTA
Organism: Clostridia bacterium; assembly: GCA_017399305.1. Taxonomy (GTDB): domain Bacteria; phylum Bacillota; class Clostridia; order Oscillospirales; family CAG-272; genus UMGS902. The sequence goes on along the minus strand of JAFQDK010000009.1, from coordinate 231,421 downwards.
TATACTGGTTGTTTGAAGTGGTGGAATTGTATCCGGGACGTGCAACACCGACTATTGAGCAACCGCTGAACGTGCCTCCGGAAATATTGAGCGTTGCATCTCCTCTGAGCGCGTCAAAGCCGATAGGAGAAATCACCGCATTGTCGGAGACTCCTGTTTTCTTTGACAAAAAAGCTCCGCCCAGAATATTAACGGTAACATTTTCAAGCGTGCCTACCGGTTGTCCCTCACTGTCGCGGTAGGAGCCACCCTTGACATAGTACCATGTGCCGCTTTTTACGCTTAATGCATAATCGGTAAAGTGCATCTTCGCCTTTGTCATTCCGCTCTTACCGCCATATGTTCCGCCGTGAATTATGGGAGCGGTGCTTACATATGAAGTTGTAACGCCTTCACCGAATGTAACGTTATTACCCTCGCAGAAAAGCATCGGAACATTGGCAGTAAAATTAAGCTTTATATTTTCAAATGCAACAGGCGCATTGATATAGAATTTACCTGCAAAATTAAGCTGCACACCGGAATTTGAGGTTATAGTTATATTCCCGCTGCAATCGCACGCAATCTCTGCCGCATCGGCAAAATCAAGCGACGAGCATACAACTATACCGCCGCCATTTGTTCCGTCAAAGAAAGAAACCGCCTTTTCAAGAGTAGCGAAAGGAGCATCCTTACCGCCTGTATTTTCATCGCTTCCTGTATCTGCATTTACATAAACAATATTTTCAGCCGCAAAAGCACTACCGCAAAGAATAGCAGACATAAGCAATGACATCACCAACTTTTTCAAAAAAATCATAAAGCACCTCTGATAGTTTCTTCATAAAAATTATATCAAAAACACAACGTCTGTCAACGTTTTTCTTCATTGTTTTATATAAAAAAGCTTTTTTGTAGAAAAATGAAAAAAACTCTTTACAAATAAAAAAATGTGTGGTATAATTTTGGTCGCAATGCCGAAACTCAGCTTTGGGACACAGGTACGTACAGGTACATTTTCACCAACCCTCGGCTTAGTTTGCGGTAAATATTAACAAGGTGAAAGCGTGTGCTTTCAAGAAAGGACTTTATCATGTTGATGAAGGATGTAAAGCAGGAAATTATCACAACTTATGCAACTCACGAAGGTGACACAGGTTCTCCTGAAGTTCAGATCGCTATTCTCTCCAAGAGAATCAATGACCTCACCGAGCATCTCAAGAGCAACCCCAAGGACCATCACAGCCGCCGCGGTATGTTCAAGATGATCGGTAACAGAAGAAATCTTCTCAACTACCTTCAGAAGAAGGACATCGAGCGCTACCGTGCAATCGTAGACAAGCTCGGTCTCCGTAAGTAATTATTTGTTAGAAATCAAACCGAAGTCGTATACGGCTTCGGTTTGTTCTCTATAAAAGACAAGAAAAAAGGCGGAGGGATTAGCCATTAAATATGCTTTTTTCAGCGCAAAAAGGTGTATTTAATTGCTAAACCGTTCCGCCAAAAGAAAAAATATTGGAGGAAAGAAAAATGTTTGAAAACTACAAAGTGTTTAATTACACATTTGCAGGCAGACCCCTCGTAGTTGAGACCGGCAAACTTGCAGGTCTTGCAAACGGCTCCTGCCTTATCCGCTACGGCGAAACCGTAGTTCTCGCTTGCGCAACTGCATCCGAGAAGCCCCGCGACGGCATTGACTTTTTGCCCCTCTCTGTTGACTTTGAAGAGAGAATGTACGCGGCAGGCAAGATCCCCGGCGGCTTCCTTAAGCGTGAAGGCCGTCCCGGTGAGAAGGCTATTCTCACATCCCGCGTTATCGACCGTCCTATCCGTCCCCTCTTCCCCAAGGACCTTCGTAACGATGTAGCAATTTCGCTCACAGTTATGGCTGTTGATCCCGACTGCTCTCATGAAATCGCAGGTATGATCGGTGCATCTATTGCGCTCTCTATCTCCGACATTCCGTGGAACGGTCCTATCGGCGGCGTTTTCGTTGGTATGGTTGACGGTAAGCCCGTTATCAACCCCACACTCGCACAGCGTGAAGTAAGCGACATGGAGCTTACCGTTGCTGCTTCCGAGAAAAAGATCGTTATGATTGAGGCAGGCGCAAACGAGATTTCCGACGATGACATGTTCAATGCTATCATGAAGGCTCACGAGGAGATCAAGGCTCTTATCGGCTTTATCAATACTATCGTTGCAGAAGTTGGCAAGCCCAAGTTTGAGTATCCCTCTTGCGAGCTTGACCACGATATGTTTGACGAAGTTTTCGCTTTCTGCGAAAAGGACGTTATGCACGCGCTTGACACCGATGATAAGAACGTACGTGATGCACGTATGGTTCCGATCACCGATGCAATCGTTGCAGAGTTTGAGGAAAAGTATCCCGAAATCGGCGCTATCATGGGCGAGCTTATCTACAAGATTCAGAAAAAGATCGTTCGTCGTTGGCTCCTTGAAGACGGCAAGCGCGTTGACGGTCGCCGTCTTGATGAGATCCGTCCCCTCGCTGCAGAGGTAGGTCTCATTAACCGTGTACACGGTAGCGGTCTCTTTACAAGAGGTCAGACACAGGTTCTCACCATTGCTACTCTCGGCTCCATGGACGATGCTCAGGAGCTTGACGGCATCGATGAGCAGACCTCAAAGCGCTACATGCACCACTACAACATGCCCGGCTACTCCACCGGTGAAGCAAAGGCTGCAAGAAGCCCCGGACGCAGAGAAATCGGTCACGGTGCACTTGCTGAGCGTTCGCTCGTTCCCGTACTTCCCTCCGTTGAGGAGTTCCCCTATGCAATGCGTCTTGTTTCCGAGGTAGTTTCCTCCAACGGTTCTACTTCTCAGGCATCCGTTTGCGGCTCCACACTTGCACTTATGGATGCAGGTGTTCCGATCAAGGCTCCTGTTGCAGGTATCTCATGCGGTCTTATCACCGAGGGCGAGAGATGGATGACCATGATCGACATTCAGGGTCTTGAAGACTTCTACGGCGACATGGACTTTAAGGTAGCAGGTACTCACAAGGGTATCACATCCATTCAGATGGACCTTAAGATCGATGGTCTTACACCTGAAATCGTTAAGGAAGCATTTGCAGTTACCCACAAGGGTAGAGATTACATCATCGACGAGATTATTCTCAAGGCTATTCCTCAGCCCAGAGCAGACGTTTCCGAGTATGCTCCCAAGATGATCACCATGAAGATCAATCCCGACAAGATCCGTGAGGTTATCGGTAGCGGCGGTAAGGTTATCCAGAAGATCGTTGCTGACACCGGCGCTAAGATCGACATCGAGGACGACGGAACAGTATATATCTCCGCAGTTAACCGCGACGCGGCTTATGCTGCTCAGGAGATTATCGCAGGTATCGTATTTGAGCCTGCTGTTGGTGCAATCTATGAGGGTACTGTTACCAGAATCATCCCGATCGGTGCTTTCGTTGAATTCGCTCCCGGTAAGGAAGGCATGGTTCACATCTCCAAGATCGCTAAAGAGCGCATCGAAAAGGTTGAGGACAAGGTTGAGGTTGGCCAGAAGGTACGCGTTAAGTTCCTCGGCACTGACGAAAAGAACCGCATGAACCTCTCTATGAAGGATGCTCTTCCTGCAGAAGAAAAGCCCGCAGAAAAAGCTGAGTAAATAATAACAGACAGCACAGGTAAAAACCTGTGCTGTTTTTGTTTTCATGATAGAATGAAAAATTAATGATTATGTGTTGTAAATTGGAAACCACAAGTTGGTGCGTCGCCATTACACACATAAACATCAGTTTATTTCTCTCTATACTCTTTCGGTGTTTTGCCTGTATGCTCCTTGAACACACGGTTAAAGGTTCTTATACTGCCAAATCCGCACGAAAAAGCGACGTCGGAGACCGATTTGTCCTCAGACAACTGTTTTTTCGCCTCCTCGACACGGAGCGCATTCAAAAACTTTGCAAATCCGCCCCTGAATTTCTTTGAAAAAATGTCCGAAAAATACGCTGGTGTATATCCCATTTCACATGCTATATCCGAAAGCTTTATCGGATCGGCAAAATGCTCGGAGCAGTATTCTATAATTCTTCTCTCAAGACTCTTGTCGGTCTTTGTATCGTCAAGCAGGTCAAGGCGCGGAAGCAACCTTGCAAGTATCAAAAGAATATATCCGAGCGCCTCACCGCGAAAATACATATTTTCACGGTCGTTATATACCTTGAGCGCATTTTCAAAAAGCATATCAACTTCATTGTCCGCTCCGCCCGGGATCAATGGCTGTTGCGGTACTTTGTTTTTAAAAAACTCACCAAAAACCGAAATTTCACGCGGCAAAAACAATACATAGTTTTCACTGTTTGCATCGGCACTCACAACATCATGCACCATGTCAGGAAAAACAAATAAAATGTCTCCTGCTTTCATGGTATACTCCTTAAAGTCAACACTGCACAAAGCCCTGCCTCTTTTCAGGTATAAAACCTCAACATACCCATGAAAATGAAGCGGAAAAGGCTCGAGTGTGCTTCTTTTCCACACATAAACATTCTGCCAGAGTGTCTGATGAAAAATTGACATGTCTCCCTCCGAATATCCAAAAATTTGTCTAATATATAAAAGTCCGTTTCTTGTATTATACTCTATTCTGCTGATACAATTCAAGTAGGATATAAAGCAAGCAACTTTCGAAAAAATTATGCAAAATGTTGTGTACTTTTGTGCTTATAAATGTTATTATATTATTGGTATTGACTTCTATTTTTATATATATGATAATCATTGTAGAAAAAAACGATATCAAATTCACGTTTTGCACAAAAAAATATCTAACATTTTTACAAAGGGAGCAGGAAATGTCACTTTTCAAGCCTTATTACAAAGAAGTAGCTACAATGCACGTAGGCTGCGAAGAGCCTCACGCATACTTTATTCCATTTGAAAGTCGCGCTGCAGCAGAAACAGGCAACCGCGCAATATCAGAGTTCTTCTGTCAGCTTTCTGGCGAGTGGGATTTCAGATTTTTCAAAAATCCTACAGAGATTGAAAACGAAACTCTTGCAAAATTACATAAGATAAAGTCGGACAAGATACCTGTCCCTGCAAGCTGGGAAAATCTCGTTGGCAGAGGATATGACGTGCCTAACTATACAAACGTTGTGTACCCCTTCCCTCTTGATCCCCCAAATGTACCTGTAGAAAACAACCCCTGTGCGCTCTACAGCCGCACATTTACCGTAACTGAAAAACAACTCAAGGGAAAACGTGCGATGCTCACATTTGAGGGCGTCTCCTCCTGCTTTTACGTATGGGTAAACGGCAAATTTCTCGCATACAGTGAGGTGTCTCACTGTACAAGCGAGATAGACGCAACTGATGCGCTGATTGCAGGTGAAAACAAAATAGACGTACTTGTAATCAAGTTTTCAACGGCATCATACCTCGAGGATCAGGATATGTTCCGTTGCGGAGGTATTTTCCGCGAAGTATATCTCCTTTTCCGCGACAAAAAATGCATCACCGATATTTCCGTAAAATGCGAGCTTTCAAAATCATTTAAGAAAGCAACATTTACTGCCGAAATCACAGGCAATATACAGAAAGATGCAACCTTTGCACTGCTTGATGAAAACGGGAACGACGTAGGAATTGCAGTTGCCGATCTTATAGAAAAAACAGTTACATTTACATTAAATAACCCCAAACTTTGGTCAAGCGAAGTTCCCAACCTCTACACTGTATACATCCAAAACGGCAACGAGCACATCATGCTAAAAGTTGGCGCACGCAAGATAGAGGTTAAAAACAGAGTAATATATATTAACGGAAAGAAAGTCAAGGCGAGAGGAGTTAACCGCCATGACTCAAACTTCCTGCTCGGCTATGCAACACCCATGGAGCACATGGTACGCGACCTTGAGATAATGAAGCAGTGCCATGTGAACATGGTACGTACCAGCCATTATCCGTCAGACCCGAGATTTATCGAGCTGTGTGACAAATACGGCTTCTATGTTTGCGACGAAGCGGACATTGAAACACACGGCTTTAACTACAACGAAAACTTCAATTGGAGCTACCTCTCAAAGCATGCTGATTGGAAAGGCAACTACATTGACCGTGCAGTCCGCCTTTACGAACGCGACAAAAATCACGCATGTGTCATCATGTGGTCGCTCGGTAACGAGAGCGGCATGGGTGAAAACCAGCTTGCAATGGCTGATTACATCCGCTCAAAGGACACAACCAGACTCCTCCACTATGAGGGCGCAAATAAAGGCTATCTCGAAAAGCGTGGCGATGACCTTGACAAGTATTATGCTAAGGCAACCGATGTTGAAAGCTATATGTACGCACCCGTAGAAAACATTGTTAAATACTGCGAGGACGAAAAAGAGCTCTATCCCTACTATCTCTGTGAATACTGCCATGCAATGGGCAACGGCCCCGGCGACCTTAAGAAATACTGGGATGCAATCATGTCACATGACAACTTCTTTGGAGGTTGCGTATGGGAATTCTGTGACCACGCGGCGATGCTCGGCGGCACTCCCGAAAAGCCCGAACTTGGCTATGGCGGAAGTTTTGGCGATACGCCAAACGCAGGTAACTTCTGCATGGACGGTCTGCTCTATCCTGACCGCAGACTTCACACAGGTATGCTTGAGCTTAAAGAAGTTCAAAAGCCATACCGCATCACCGAAGTAAACGCAAGAAAAGGTAAATTCCTCCTTGAAAATCTCCGCAACTTCACAGACCTTTCAGACATTCTTATACTCTGGTCACTTGAAGTTAACGGTGCATCTATCGCAAGCGGCACGGTTGAAACATCACTTGCGCCCGAAAGTGCTGAAGAATTCACGCTCAAATTCCCCAAGCTTCCCGAGATTGGCACATTTGCAGTAAACTTCACCTTTGTACAAAAGACAGAAGCACAGTTAGTACCTGCAATGACAGAACTGGGCAGAGCGCAAATAGTTCTCCAGAGAAATCACATTGCGCCTTCGGTTAAATCCGCGATGACACCCGTCAGTGTGGAGGAAAGCAAGAAAGATATCATCATTTCCGCATCCGAAACGATCTGCACATTCTCAAAAGAAAGCGGCAGCCTGTACAGCTTCAAACAAAACGGCAAAGAGATGCTTGCAGGTCCTACCAAGGTAGCATTTACACGCGCATATATCGACAACGATAAATTTATTAAGATGAAGTGGGACTTAATAGGTCTCTACGGTGCAGAAGAAGTTGTTGACAAAGTAACCGTACTTAAAAACGGCATCAAGACAAAGCTTCACTTTGTTGCAAAGAAAAAGACAGTGCTTAAAGCAACCGTCACATACACACTTGATGTGCGCGGCAATCTTGCAGTAAAGCTCGATGCAGATATAATCGACAGCGGTATACGCTACTATCCGAGAATCGGACTTCTCTTTACTGCTGTACACGATATTGAGAACGTGCGTTACTTTGGCTACGGTCCTATGGAAAGTTACAACGACAAGCATCTTGCGGCTCGCCTTGGCGACTTCAAGACCACTGTCCACGACAACTTTGAGCCTTATCTCTATCCACAAGAAAACGGCGCACACTATTCTACCTCATGGATGAGCGCAATGACTCACGCCGGCAACGGACTTTTGTTTGCAACAATGCATTCCGCCTTCTCGTTTGACATCTCACACTACTCTACAGAACAGCTTATTAACGCGCATTATCACCATAAGCTTGTAGAAGAAGATTTCACCTATATCCACATCGATGCAGCACAAAGCGGCATGGGTTCAAATGCATGCGGTCCCGTACTCGATGAACAGTATCAGGTAAAACACGGCAAACATACCCTTATGTTCACAGTTCAGGGATGCCGCGGCGGGGATATCTCCTATCCGGGTGACCAAGCATGTCGATAAGAGAAGAATACCGATTAAATTCCAAGCGGCTTGTAGGACTTAATCCTATTACATATGGGCAGCAAAAATGCGTGGGAAACTTCTCGGTTGATGTACCGCGCCCATACTGGTTGCTACACTATGTGGTATCCGGCAAAGGCACATTTAATACCGGCGGCGCTTCATATACCGTGTCGCCATCACAGATATTTGTTGTCCGGCCGCACCAGAAGCACAGCTATATTGCAAATGAAAACAATCCGTGGCACTATATATGGGTGGCATTTGAAAGCGATATCGCATTGCCACACATTCTCAGCACCGATGTATTCACCGCTCCTGCAGCAGGCAAGATCTTTTCAGATATTCTTTCAGCCGCAAAGATTGAATTTGGCAAAGAAGAATACATCTCTGGCAAGGTGTGGGAGCTGATGAGTCTGCTAATTCAGCTTGAAAGCGGAATGGCAGAAATACAAAGCCCCTATGTAAACGCAGCAAAGGAATACATTTCAGAAAACTATATGCGCGGCATCAAGGTGACAGATATTGCAAAAAGCCTTAATCTTGATCGCAGCTATTTCAGTACCGTGTTTAAAAAGCAGACCGGCATGTCACCCCAACAATATCTCTGTGAATACCGCCTTGAACGTGCAGCAGAGCTTCTGTCGCGCGGTGAAGATTCGGTCACCGAGGCGGCATATCACTCAGGTTATGGCGACATTGTAAACTTTTCCAGAATGTTTAAAAAGCATTTCGGCACGGCACCGAGCAAATATCGTGATATGATACTTATGCACGAAGGAGAGATTTAATATGAATAAAACAAAATTCGCATCGTTGTTGCTTGCGGCGACAATGAGTATATCGGCACTTTCAGCATGCGGTGAAAAAACACCAGCCAATACCACTGCAACCGAAGCTGTCACAACCGTTGAAATAAGTGAAGAATTCACCCCGGCAAATGCAAAATACAATGATGAATTTGTATTGCTTGTATCAGGAAAAGACCCGAACTCTAATGTAGATTTCAAGGATTTTTCAAACATTGATGCATCAGAGCGCTCGACACTTGACGAGGCGGTATACAAAAAGAACGCCGCCGTTGAGGAGCTCTACGGCATAGACATTGAGCTTGTAGAAGATATGGGCGGCAGCAACACAGGACTAACCAAGATTTACACATCCGTCATGTCAGGTACTGCAGACTATGATGCGGCTGTAATCGGCGCATATGATGCGGTTCCGCTTGCAACCTCCGATTCGCTCTATGAACTTTCAAATCTGCCTGGAATCAACCTTGATAACTCTTGGTGGGACCAAAAAGCAAACAGCGACCTTGCTATAAGCGGTTGCATCTTCTACACCACCGGTGATATCTCTTTCTGGGATGATATGCAACAGCATGTTATAGGCTTCAACAAGCAGGTCAAAAAAGACCTCAACATCGAAGACGACTTCTATGAGATCGTTGCTGACGGTGCATGGACACATGAAGCACTTGCATCCTATGCAAAACTTGCCACAGAAGACCTCAACTCCGACGGCTCAATGGACATGAGCGACAAGTTCGGCATTATCACATGGGACGACTCGGTATATGCAATATTCGGAGGCAGTGGCGAAAAGGTTGTAACCGTTGACAAAAGCGGCAATATGAATCTCACCTTGACCGGAAGTGAACGCATTGTAGACGTGCTTTCAAGCTACACCGACATCTGCTTTGGCGGTGATGCAATCAACTATCAGCGCTACACCGCGCAGGAAGCAATAACAATGTTCTCCACAAACCGCGCACTTTTCTTCCTCGGTAGACTCCAGTCTCTTGACAATTACCGCGACATGGAAACAGACTACGGCATCCTTCCTTATCCCAAGTATGATGCAGCTCAAGAAGACTATCACACAGCGGCTTCACCGTATCATATGACATTTATATGTGCACCGGCAAGCATCGACAATCCCGAAATGACAGGAAACGTGCTTGAAGCGCTCAGCTACTACGGCAAAGAATATACCACTCCTGCATACTACGAAAAGACTCTCACCGGTCAGTATTTCCGCGATGAGGATTCGATGGAAACACTCGAACTCATGGCCGCAACGCGTGCATATGACCTTGGCCTTTATGTTCAGCCCGGCGATATAAATAAAGAACTTATCTTCCTCTTCAGAGAAGGTTCAAAGAATTTTGCATCAACTTTTGATTCAAAAAAGAGCGCGGCAGAAGCATCACTCACCGAAATTGGCGAAGCTTATGCTAAAGCAGCTGCACAATGGTAAAGGAGATAAATATGAAAAACTTTAAACTTTTTGGTGCACTTCTCATCACAGTACTGCTTTGCGGCATGGCTGTACTTGGCATCAGCGCGGCAAATGATGTTGTGTACCTTGCTGACGGCGGTACCGGTAACGGTTCTTCGCCTTCAGCCCCCATCGGCGATATTGCTGATGCAATTACCGCCCTGCCATACGGCGGTACGATCGTAGTCACCGGCGACTACACATTAAAGAATTCCGTTAACTACGACGGATCTCTGCCCGGATTTATTTCCCCTGCGGCAGACGGCACAATCGTTATTACAGGTAAGGACGGCGACACAGATTATAATGCACGTCTTATCTGCGCAGACGGTTCACGCTTTGTCTGCACAGCAAACACTACATTTGAAAACATCACTATCTACAACGGCAACAATAAGACATTTGTTATGTCCGGTCGTTTCTTCCACCTCACATTCGGCAAGGGCACAAAGATGGAAAAAGTAGAGGTGCACGTTATCGGCGGTCTTGACCACACAAACTCGGTTATTTCCGTTCCCGATGACGACTACACAAAAGATGCTTACGTAACTGTACTTGACGGTACTATTGCCGAGCTCACAGGTCTCGGACGTAACGTTGCAAGATACGCAGCTGCAAACTACACCGGCACTGCATACATCACTATCGGTGAAAACGGCACGGTAAACAAGCTCTTCGGCGCATATCGCTGGGGCTCAAAGACCGTTACCGGCGGTAATGTCGACATTACGCTTGATGGCGGTAAAATAACAAACTTTATGACAGGCTGCGGTAGTGAAGACGTTGCATACGATGTAAATGTTACAGTCCATATCACAAAGAATATGGATGTTTCAAAGTATTTCACCGCAGGTACCCCCGGTTGGAGAGATGACAACGCGTTCATCGGTCTCAACGGCGGCGCACTCTACAGCACCGCTACTAACTACGGCTACACTGTACTTGATATCGCATCAGATGCAAAAATCCCAACAGATTGGCTTGAAAGCTATGTCTGCATCGAAAACTTTGACACTATTACCGATTATAAAGAAGCCGACACCAGCATGACCGTTGTATATCTCAGCGACAACGGCTCAAACGATAACAACGGTAAGTCTTTCTCCAATCCTGTTCAATCAATCAATCATGCATTCAAGCTGCTCGGCGACAAGGGCGGCACCATAGTTGTTTGCGGCGACACCATTATCGACACAGCAACAGAGGCAGCATTCCCCAAGCATGACGGCGCTATAACAATCACCAGCGTTTATGAGGGCGTTGATTACCGTGAAACAGGCGCTTCCCTCTCCTTTAACGTTGACGTTTTCCTCGGCGGCGATACTATCATCGAAAAAATTGATATTTCAAACACAAACGGCGCAGAGTTCTACTGTCAGGGTAACAGCCTGCACCTCGGCAAGGAAATCACCACCACCTATTCGCAAAACCCCATGGCAATCTGGGGTGGTACAGACTGTGCACGTAGCGGCACAACGATTCACAATACAAAATTCTTTGACTACACTATCCAGATCGACTCCGGCGACTGGCACTATGTACGTGGCGGCTCTATCCGTACAGGTGAAGCACAGGCAGTAGGTACTATCGGTAACGTTTCTATCATCATCAATGGCGGTAGAATTACAAATACCACCACATCCAAGGGTATGAACGGTATCGTTGCCGTTGCAGGCTTCGATGCGCTTGAAGGCTATGCAAAAATCGAAATCAACGGCGGCGAGATCAACTGCTCAGTAATGGGCCTCGGTCGCCCCGGTACAAACTCCACCGCTACAAACAGTGCATACGCACACGGCGATGTTACAATCACAATTACCGGCGGTAAGTTCCGCAAAGGAATTACTGTAGGTGCAGTTCATGACACGATCGCAGGCGAGCTTACAGGTGACTTTACCCTTGCAGTAAGCGGTGGCGATTTCTCAGGTGCGGCAAGCTTTAACGCAGAAAGCGTACTTGGTACATCCACCCTTCTCCTTGCAGGTGGCATTGCTCCCAAAGCAGTTGACTTTGACAGCACAGTAAATGCGACAAACACATCTGATTTTGAAACAAAGCTTGCTACACTTCTCGATGGAGAAAGCAAAAAAGTTACATTTCCCGCTGTTACTGCAAAGAGCGATGTTATCTACCTCATGGATGGTGGCGAAGGTGACGGCTCAACTCCCGACAAGGCTATCGGCGACATTGTTGAAGCTACCGAAAAGCTTCCGAATGGCGGTACAATCGTAGTATGCGGCAAGGTTTCTATAGACCTTGGCAAAACTCTCCGCCAGACAAACGGCAAAATCACTCTCACCTCTACCTATGGCGGAGTTGATTATGCTACTCTCAACAATGCTCATATCGAGCTTACAAAACATATCGCTTTCCGCTCCGAAACACTTATCGAAAACATCAAATTTGTTTCCAAGGGCAACAACTGTTATCTCTCAGCTGAGGGTAATGAGTTCACTATCGGCGAAGGCGTTGAATGTGAAATATTCAAGGGCAACCGTTGCGAGGATTATCCCAGCATCATTGCAGGCTCATTCTCACTCTCCACTTCTCTTAGAAAAGACCTCCATATCACCGTTAAGAGCGGTACTTGGGGCTCACTCTCAGGCGCTCAATTCTCAACCGTTGCAAACTCCGGTGCAACGAGACGCGTTGAGGGCAACATCGTAATTGATGTTTACGGCGGTAAATTTACTGATGACTGCTATATCGTAGGTATCAACAACTTAAAGGGCAACGCAACACTCAACGCGTATGGCGGTACATTTGCTTGCTCGATATTCGGCATTGCAGGTCAGAATCTAACCGTTGACGGCAACATAACTCTCAACGGCTACAAAGCTGCTTTTGAGGGCGACATCCGCGCGGCGCAGAACGATCTCCCCACTCTCAACGGAAAGTTTGCATTCAATGTTTATGAATCCGATATCACACGTGCAAGCGTTATTATCGGTGCTGAAAATCTTCCCGGCGAAAACACATCCGAGATAAATGTTGCAGCAAATATCGACCTTGAAAAAGAGCTTACAGGTGAGATTTCATTCCAGAACCCCATTGCAGGCTTTGCAGACCCCTCGATAGTTTACCACGAGGGATATTACTACTACACCTATGCAAACGGCTACAACGGCGGACAGGGTCTCTGGATGGCTAAGGCGGTTAACCTCTGCGATATAGGCAAGGTTGAACCTATCCTCATCTGGAGCCAGAAACTTACCGGACAGGGCAAGGAAATGACCGCTCTATGGGCACCGCAGCTCTACTTTATGGACGGCAGATGGTACATCTACGCAGCTGCACAGACATCCAAGGACGCCGCATCCGGCGCTGACCTCCGCTATCCTTACGTGTGGATAGGTCAGGAAGACGATCCCACCGGTCCTTATGAGTACTTCGGCTGTATGGAAAATATCGACACCGAGGTTCACAGCTACCTCTCCCCTCGTGTAATCAAGCACGGCGGCAAGTGGTATATGTTCATGAGCGGCTTCTACCGTTCAGAGGACACAAATCCCCACACACAGAGAATGCGTGTCTGCGAGCTTGAAAGTCCCACAAAGATGGCTTCAAAGCAGATAGTTATTTCTTCCCCCTGCTACTACTATGAGTATGACCCTGCTGATACAGCAATGCTCAAGGGCATCATGGAAGGTCCGTATCCCTTCTATACACCAAGCGGTGAACTCTATATGTTTTTTGCGGCAGGTCACACACGTACCGACTACTATTCAACAGGTATCATGCGCTTTAACGGCACAGAAAATGATAGCCTGCTTGATGCAACCAAGTGGGAAAAATTCCCCGAACCTCTCCAGTATGCAAACCTTAATAACTTTGTTTACTCCCCCGGTGCACTCGTAGTTACAACTTCTCCCGACGGTTCAAGATACTACGGCGTTTATCACGCAAAGGAATATCACCTTTCTGCATACTCCATGCGCCGTATGCACATGCAGGAGATCACATTTGACGAAAACGGCTTCCCGCATATGGAAGATCCTCAGCCCGTTTCCACTGTATTCACCATGGAAATGAACTCACTTCCTCTTGCAAAGCGTATTTCAAACTTCACAACTGCGGGCAAGCTTGATGCGGCAGGCGGCAAGTTTGAAAAGACACGTGTATACGAAAACAACTTTACCGATGTTTGGCAAAATGCGTGGTTCTATGGATACGTTAAAACCGCATACGAATATGCACTTGCAAACGGTACAAGCGCCACAGCATTCTCTCCAAACGGCAAGTTCACCGTGGCACAGGCACTCACCGCGGCAGTTAATATCCACAAGGCATATAACGGAACAACCGTTCGCGCAGCTGCTCAGGGTGAAAAGTGGTACACACCTTACATTGAATACTGTACAAACGCAGGCATCATCACTGCATCACAGTTTGATAACTTTGACCGCAACATCACAAGAGGAGAAATGGCAATTGTATTTGCAAACATTCTTCCAAGCAGCGAATATGCGGCAGTACGCAGCGGCTCAAACCCCGACGTTACAAGCGATATGGCTTGCTATAGCGCAGTGCAAAAGCTTTACAACGCAGGTATCGTAGGCGGTGACGCAGGTACAGGAAACTTCCGTCCTAATGACGAAATCATAAGAAGCGAAGCTTGCGTAATCTTTACACGCATTGCGGCAAAAGAATACAGAGCAAAATAATAACCACTGAACGAGCATTACGGCACCCCTTTCGGGGGGCCGAAGTGCCTATGGAGGTAACGTGAAAAAGTTTTTAAAAATGCTTTTTACAGCACTTTTGCTTATAAGCATCATGTGCATAAGTACATTCGCTGCTGACACTATCGTTTATGTCAACGGCAACACAGGTAATGACTCAAACACAGGCGCATCAAACTCACCATTCAAATCACTTGAAGTTGCGCTTGCTTCTTTTGACGGAACAGACGGCGGCATGATAGTTGTCTGTGCTCCACTCACCTTTGCGGCAGAAACCACACTTTCTTCCACCGCAACAGGACCTATCACAGTTACAACCTATTACAGAGTAAACTATGCAAACATTTCAAAGGCTCAGCTGAATTTCGAAGGCAATATCTACCTTGACGCACCAATTACCTTTGATAAGATAAAGCTCAACTACCTTACCGATGCACCCATGGTTTTCTGCGAAGGTAACAATGTTACCTTCGGCGCAGAGGTTGAAAATATTTATCCCGGCACAGCTCCTGCAATCTATGCAGGTACATGTGCTACCAAGAGCGACATAACCGCAAGAAAGGCTGAATATTTCGACTTTACAGTAACCATTAATGGCGGCACATGGCACTACATCAATGGCGGCACATACCGCAACGATGAATCACAGATAGTCGGCACTGTAGGCGATTTTGCTATCAATATAACAGGAGGTACATTCACCGCCAAAGGTACAAACTCATCTGTTACTGACTTGACAGCCTTAGTTGGATTTGATGCACTCAGAGGAGATGCAACTCTCAATATCTCAGGCGGCTCTTTTGGTAGCTCTATCGTGGGTGTCGGCCGTCCCGGATATAATTCCACTATCTCAAACAACCAGTACGTAAACGGTAACATTTATATCAACATTTCCGGCGGTACTTTTGACGGCGGAGATATCCGTGCCGTACAGGATACAGTTCCAACTGAGATAAACGGCGACTATATCCTTAAGATTTCGGGCGGTACTTTTTCAAACTTCGGCACCATTTACGCACAAGGTACAAACGGTCTTGCTATTGCAGACATAGACAGTTCTCTCGGGCTTAAAACCTCAGGTTTTGATCCGCTGATAAACCTTTCAAATGGTGGAAGCGCAACCGTTACAGGTGATGCGCTTATCCGTGTAAGCGGCACTGTTCCTTCAAGTGCACTCAGCATTTCGGGTAACGGCAAGGTTATCATTGAGGGTGCTACCGAGGATGCGGCTATTACTATTGGCGATGTTCTTTATGTGAGCTCAAACACAGTTATCCGTAATATAGCTCTTGACGGTTACGGTACAGGCGTTGTGAGCTGTGCTGACGGTACTATCCTTATTGACGAAGGGGTTACCGGCAACGGAATAGGTCTTAAGAACTTTACAGACGCCACTGTTCGCTCAGGACTTTTCGCATACATAAAAGGTGCACGCGCTAAGGATGTAAAGCTTCACATTGACGGCGCAACAGTAAGCGGCGACATCGTTGCCGTTGCTAATGAGTCAAATGCAAACGGCTATGTCCTTGTTACATCGGGTACACTTAATGGCAATATCTACGCTTTTGAGTATTCCGGAAATGAAGGCGCGATCCACGTGCTCGGCGGTACATTTGCCGGCAAAGCAGGTGTTTCAAAATACCCCACAGACAAATGCGTATATTCATTTGGCGCAATAGTTCCCGAAGATGCAACAATTGACTACACCGGCTGCGTTAAATACAACGCACCCACCGATGCAATATTTGTAAGCGGCGAAACAGGTTTTGCAAAAGATCAGATATCAGGTGACGGTTCAACGCCATTAACTCCCCTGACCGACCTTAACGAAGCCATCACTGCAGCAAATGGAAAGACCGTAGTTATCTGCGGACCTATCTACCTCACCTCTACCACAAATCTTGCAACCATAGACGCAAAAACGGTGCTCACATCCAAGTATATGGGCATCGACTACCGCGACTTTGCAGATGCACGCATTGAACTCTCCGAGGGTATGCGAGCATCCGGCGAAACAGTGATAGAAAATGTAGATTTCCTTTCATTTGAAAGATACACATTTATAAGTGCAGAGGGACGCAAGCTTACTATCGGCGAAGGTGTTGAATGTAAGCTTTATCCCGGTAAGAGAATCGAGCTTTATCCTTCCCTTGTCGGCGGCTCTCACGCAAAAACTCTCCGCCTTAGCTATTCACCAAACCTCACCGTAAAGAGTGGTACATGGGGAACTGTTACAGGTGGTAGCCATTACTACTACGACACAGACACCAGAACATATACTGTCGGCGGTGACATAAACCTCACCATTACAGGCGGCAGATTCACCGAAGGTGTCTACCTTGCAGGCAGAAGCGTTGTAAACGGTAACATGGATCTCACCGTTACAGGCGGCATTTTTGACTGCTCGATCTACGGCTCCTATGATGGTGAAGCAGTAAGCGGCAATGTAAATATAACACTTGACGGCGGCGAATATCACGGCGATATCGGGCGCACAAGAGTTGAAAATACCACTGTCGGACAGAACTTTACATTAAATCTTGTGAGCGGCGATTTTGACCGCGTAAGCCAGATAAAAGCAGACGGTGTAAGCCTTAATGTATCCCCTGATGTAAACCTCAGCGCGGCTGTAAGCGGCAGTGCTGACTTTACAAACCCCATTGCAGGATATGCAGACCCCTCTGTTATTTATCATGACGGCTGGTACTACTATTCTTTTGCCAAAGACTACCTCTCAAAGCCGGCAGTATGGATTGCAAAGGCAGCAAACATATACGACCTCGGCAATGTTGAGCCTACACTCGTATGGGCGCAGGCACTCTCTACCGACGGTGCAGAAATCGTAAGCCTTTGGGCGCCTCAGCTCTATAACGTTGGTGGCACATGGTATCTTTATACCACCTGCGATATCGGACTTGAATATGATGTTTCTGCACGCCGCATGCCTGTTATCTGGGTGGCAAAAACATCGGATCCGGTGGGCGAATATAACTACCACGGTCTTATGAACAATCTCGATACAGACGTTTATTCATATCTCTCACCCAGATTCATTGAGATGGACGGCAAGCGTTTCATGATATGCGGCGGCTTCTGGCGCGCTGAAGACAAAACCGCTACAAAACACATCCAGCGTATGTTTATCGGCGAAATGACAGATCCTCTCACCTTAAAAGGTTCGATGAATCTCATTTCCTCACCTCAATATTCATATGAAGGCGGAATCATGGAAGGACCGTTCCCTGTTATTTCACCAAGCGGCACACTCTATGTACTCTTTGCGGCAGGTCATACTCGTAATGATGAGTACTGCACAGGTATCATGAAGTTCACAGGTACATCAGCATCTCAGCTCACAAATGCTTCCTATTGGACAAAATACTCCGAGCCTCTTCAGTTTGCAAACTATGATGAGAACGTACTCTCCCCCGGCGCCTTGGTTGTAACAACAACACCGAGTGGCTCTAAGTATCTCGGCGTATACCATGCAAAAGAATATCATTATTCGGCATATACAATGCGTCGTCTGTATGTTCAGGAAATCACATTTGTAAATGACTTCCCGACAATAGACAAGCCTAAAGCGACAAGTACCGTGTTCACTCTCGAAAAGAACACCATGCCACTTGCAGATAAGATTACTGGCAGCAGTAGCATTGGTACTGTTTCTTCAAACAACCATGAGCCTATGTATGGCGAAACTGTATATCTCTCAAATCTCACTCTTGGCGATGCAAACTTCGACGGTGTAATCAATCTTATTGATACGCTGAAAACCATGAAATTTACTGTCGGAACCAAGCAAGACGGATTTGACTATGTACATGTTGACATGAACAGTGACAACTGCATAACTGTAGTAGATATTCTTCTTATACTAAAACTCGTGTTTAACTAAAAATACAGCAAAAGCACCGTGACTATTGTGGCGCGGTGCTTTTGCTGTATTTTTTTATCGTTATTTGTTCTTTTACAAATTTTTTAATCAAAGTTTAATAAATTCTAATTTCTTTTTTAACATATATGTGGTATACTAAAAGAAAAACGCAATCTATATGAGAGAACATATATGAAAATACTTATCACCACAGATTTATTTACAACAGAAACCAACGGTGTTGTTACCTCTGTGCGAAACCTCAGCGAAGAGCTTGTGGCAAAAGGACACGAAGTAAAAATACTGACGCTCTCCGACAATATGCATAGCCACCGTGAAGGCAATGTATACTACATCAGGTCCATGCCGCTGGGTGTAGTCTACCCCGATGTGCGCATGCCGTTGTCATATCGCCATAAGCTGATAAAAGAACTAATTCGCTGGAACCCCGATGTAATTCACAGCCAGTGCGAATTCTTCAGTTACCAGTTTGCACTCCGCATTTCAAAGCGTACTGGTGCGCCCATTGTGCATACATATCACACACTCTATGAGCAGTATGTCACATACGTCATGCCAAGCAAGCGTCTCGGCAAACGTGTGGTGCGTGTACTCTCGCGAAAAAGACTTAAGCGTGCAAGCGCGGTAATAGCTCCCACACCAAAAGTTGAAGATGCGCTTCGCGGCTACGGACTTGAAAACCCGATAAGCGTTGTGCCAAGCGGCATTTCGCTTGACCAGCATAAAAAACGCATCTCAAAAGAGGAACGCCACGCAAAAAGACTATCGCTTGGCATTTCGGATGACAAAACCGTACTCATAAACCTTGGCAGACTCGGCACTGAGAAAAACCTTGAAGAAATAGTACACTTCTTTGATAAGGCGGCAAAAACAAACAACTCTCTTATGCTTTTGTTTGTCGGTGATGGACCGGCAAAAGAGGATCTTGAAAAGCTTGTCAAAAAGCTGAAGATAACAGACAAGGTGATATTCACAGGAATGGTTTCACCGAAAGAAGTTCAGGAATACTATCAGCTCGGAGATATTTTTGTCAGCGCTTCTACAAGCGAAACACAGGGGCTTACATATGTCGAAGCTGCGGCAAACGGCTTGCCGTTGCTCTGCCGCAAGGACCCCTGCCATCGCGGAGTACTTGTTGAAGGTGAAAACGGTTATTCCTATACCAATGAAGAAGAATTTCTCCATAGCATAGAAACTATTCTAAGCAATCCCGACTGGCTTATCTCTGCCGGAAAATACAGCGAAGAAATCGCGTCAAAATTTGACAAAAAGCATTTTGGTGATGCAGTAGAATCTGTTTACGATTCAGTAATATAAAAAAAGAAGCCTTCCGGCTTCTTTTTTATTTTATTTAAGCTTTACAGGGAAATAACCGCCGAGGTTTTCAGTGACAAGATCAAGACCGTCGGAGTTCTTGAGAGTTGCGTCAATCTCAAATTCAGTTGCGCCGCCGAGAATTTCAAGAGGAACCTCAAACTCTGTAATAGCGCCGTTGT
Organism: Clostridia bacterium; assembly: GCA_017399305.1. GTDB lineage: Bacteria > Bacillota > Clostridia > Oscillospirales > CAG-272 > UMGS902. The sequence continues at coordinate 211,195 of JAFQDK010000009.1, read as the reverse complement.
CGCTGCCGCACCACTTGTTCATTTCACCGACAATGTGGCATGTCGCACTTGCTCCAAAGCCCTCTACCACATTATTAAGCTCAAAATAAGTCTTGCCTGCAAGGTTCTGGTAGAGCTTGTATACATTCTCACCAACCTTGATGCGGATTTCAATGCCGTCAGCCTCGGTAAGATACTTGTCAAGACGGTCAACACGGATGTTGATATGCTCGCTGTCATGTGCAACTCTTATAGAAGCCTGTGCCTGTGAAAGTGCACCGACAAAGAGTGCATCGGTATTCTTTGTCCAACCTGCAGTAATAGGCAATGCATCAATACGGTGATTGAGGCGGAGCTTGCCTATCATAAGGTCGTTGTCAATACGGATTTTGGGAGTATCCTTTATCTCGGAAATGTTGGGATAAGCGGAAATGAGAGTGTGGTGACCATCAACAAAGAGAGAACCCCAATATCCCCAGCGACCGCCGAAAGCGATAAGCTCATGCTCCTTGTCAAAGTTCTTGCCGTTCTCATCGCCAATGCGGATATGCTGGAAACCTGTCCAGTTGTAGGAAAGCACAGTTTCGCCGCTCTCAAAGTGAGCCATGTAAGGACCTGCACCCTCTTCAAACGCAAACATAATATCCTCAGGACCTTCCTCGTCAATGCCAAGCTCATGTGCAAAATTGTCATGAGTATAGCCTACGGTAAGACGGAAGGTATAATTTGCAAGGTCGCTTTCTGTTGCAACCGCAATAGAGCCGTCGCCGAGTTCAACAGCAGTAGCCATCTGGTTTGTAAAGCACTTTGTACCGTTTTCCATTGTAGCAACATAACTCTGTGAAACTCTCCATGCGGCATAGGGAGCTTCCTTAACGTCAGGCACCCATGTTTCGCCATTATCGTAGGAGCGGATGATTGCAGTTCCGCTTGAGGTCTTTATCGGGCTGTCTGTGCGGACAGTTTTGTCAAGGTAAAATTTAGGAGCAGTGTGCGAGAAGTAGATCTGAATCTCGCCGTCCTTTTTAACGAGGATGTAAGGCTCCCAGTTACGGCCTACGTAGATTACCTTTTCTTCGTCAAAAGTAAGACCGTTGTCCTTTGAACGGCGCATTACAATTCCGCCATACTTCGCATCAAGACCGTAACCCTTGTTGTATCTGAAGGATGCAACAACAATAAGGTCGCCGTTAGGAAGCACTGCTGCCTCACCATTTGCATACATGATTCTATCCTCTTCGCCATCGTCACGTGTGAGGTAGTATGCTCCGAAAAGCTTCTGGCGTGCAGTAAAGGAATGAATATCATCACCGAGCGAGATAAACACGTTACCACCGAGACGGTAATCCATGTGAAGCATAATATATTTGCCGTTTGCAAGTTTCTTTACTCTGGGGTAGTAAACCTTTGAAGAAATAGCCTCATGCGACTGCCCCTCAAGGGTAACCGTTTCTCTAAAATCGGGCATAAGTCGCGATGCGCCGCACTCACCTGCGTGAGAATCGGTAGTATGTTGTGTATTGAGTTCGGAGATCTTTTTAAGTTGCATAATCTTACTCCTTTTATTATTTATATATCCATTTTAACACTGCAAACGCGCTTTAACAATATTAAAAGAATGTAGAAAAGCTCATCATTTTTTGCATTAAGCGTCAAGGAATACTTTGATAATTGCAAGCACGTCGGCTGCTTCAAGCTCGCCGTCACCATCAATATCGGCATTTGCACGGCTTATTTTAACCTCTTCGCCAACCACCGCTTTAAGCGTGCGGAGAACGTCAATAAGAGTTATCTTTCCGTCCTTGTCTGCGTCGCCTGTCATGGTGAATTCGTCGGTGTCCTCAAGCATCGGAATCTCCTCGCCGCCGTAAGAGTCACCGCAAGAAGCACAGGTATAAACTGCGGTCTTGCCTACGGATGTGGTAGTTGCGGGAACCTCGGCTTCGGTTTCCTCATATGAGTGACCGGTAGCAGCGATTTCCTCGACAGAAACGATCGCGCCGCACTTGCATGTAACAGTAACAGAGCCCGGCTCAGTGCAACTTGCGTCAACGGTTACGGTCTCGGTATCAACATGACCTGTAGCCGGAATTTCTTCCTTTCCAGAAATCACTTCATCGCAGGTGTCACACTGCACGTAGGCTGTATAGCCTTTTTCGGTACAGGTAGCGTCAAGTCCGCTGTATTCAACAAGCGGCTTATGCTCGGGAGTAAGGGGACCTGCCGCCTCTGAAAATTCGCTGACGTATTCTCCGTTTATTCCCTTGAACTTGTAATAGTAGCTCTGATTTACAGCAAAATCGGTGTCTTCAAACGAGTTACCCTCAAATTTGCCGTAAAGCTCATAGCTCTCACCGTCAGTACTGCGGTATACCTCACATTCTGTATGCTCACCGTCAAGGTGTATTTCTATGCCAGTACAGCTTACGCTTGTCTGTAAAACCGAGGGAGGATCAAGAGTTGTAACGGTGTACTTGGCAACAGCCGAGGGCGGACTTTGCACGTCTCCACTGTAGTTTACTACGTAATAGTAATAGGTATTGCCGAAAGAAACGTTGTCATCCTTATAAAAATATCTTTCGCCTGCCGTCATCGGCGTATCATAATCAAACACCTCGACGTAGCTTTCACCGTCAGTGCTGCGGTAGACCTTCATACCCTCACAGTCAGACCAGGCAATAGCAAGCAAAGAATTGCCGCTTGAAACAATAAGCCCCGGCTTTTTAAGTGTGATGTGTGCCGCCGCGCTCACCGTTTCGCTGACATCGCTTATCTCTTCCTCGCGGTAAGCGTATGCGCGGTAGTAGTAGGTGCTATCAATCTCAACGTCACTGTCGGTATAAGTTGTTGCATCAACTGTGGTAAGATAATTAAACGTTTTTCCGTCTGTGGATCTGTAAATAATGTAGCCATTTGCACCGCTTTCACTGATTGTAAGTTTAATGCTCTCGCCGCCCTCGGCAGTAATACTCGGCGCGGTAAGATATGTGCCGTCGGTTGCAAAGGTCACGGTGGAGGCAGTGTCTGCGGGGACGCCGTTACCGTTCATACCAAGCTTGATTACACCGTAGGAAACACCGTTCCACTTTGTGTAGTCGATGTAGTAAGGCTCGATGTATGCATCGCGTGCGGAAGCCTTTGTATCTGTCGCTGCATCATATGCATACGCATGATAGCAGAAGAATCCGTTACCGCTTGTGTCGGTGAGGAATGACGCATGTCCCGCGCCGCGGAGATTTTTAGCAGTGGTTGCTGAGAAAATGGGGTTGCCGTTTGCAACGGGAAGCTTTACCCATGATGAGGTAAGCAAAGGATCGCCGCCGTTCCATGTGAGCTGACCAAGTCCGTAGTCCGACCAGTAGCCGCTGCCCGAATAGGTGAGGAATATCTCGCCATTCTTGCCATATACAGGTGTTGCGCCCTCAACAACTCTCGGATGAGTGGTGGAAGCACCCGCATATTCCCACGATTGAGTGGGAGTTGTAACTATGCCGGGGTCGCTCGCAAGCTGCCACGGTGTGGAAAGCTTTGCAATCATTATCTTCTGATAGAAGTCGCCGTATTTGCCGCCGTATGTCGAGCCGCGTCCCTCTTCGGCTACCCACATGGTATAAATGCCCTTGTATGGACCTTCGGGGATATTGAGTACGGTCTGACCGCAGCCCCACTCGTCCCATACGTCGCCGTTTTTGTCAAGCAAGGGCTGTGAATAGTTCTTTGTGCCCTTTGTAGGATGACCGTAAGGACCTTTAGGTGAATCTGTGGTAGATTTGAGAACTACCATACGCACTACCGAGGCGTCGCCGGTGTTCTTTCTGAGGCCGAGGAACATGTACCAGCCCGAATTGCCCGGGAAGTCCTCCTCGGAGAAATAGTGAATTTCGGGCGACCACGTACCGCTTATCGAAGCCCCCTCGCCGAAAAGCTCGGTAACGGTGGGGTCATACACAGTTCCGTTAAGATAAGCCGAATATGAAATATTCGATGACAGCTTAAGTGTACCAAGTTCATCGACGTGCTCTGTTTCAAACACAGCGATACGCGAGGTGCCTGTCTGTGTGAGATAATAATATCCGTCATGGAAAAAGAGATTCGGATCCGCGTTGTTTGAACGTACCATTGTGCCGTTAAAGGTATCCGCACCTATGGCAAGTGTTAAAACGGCAAAAGTGAAAACGAGAGCAAACAGTGATGCTATTTTCTTCATTTTAGTATACATACCTTTCACAAAGAGTATTCTTCTGCACCGCAGTAGCGGTGCAGATTATTTAAGAAAGCTTTTTCTGCAGTATCATAATCAGGTCAAGTGTCGAAATCTGTATATCGCCGCTAATGTTAGCTGCAGCGATATCTATTTCAGTGGGAGCATCAACCGTATACTTCAAAACTTTTATAACATCAAGCAAAGTAATTTCGCCGTCTGCATCAGCATCGCCGTAGGTGATGATAGGTGCGCTTGCGAAAATTATTGCATCAGCGTTTTCATACGGAAGCGTTATCTCGGTTGAGCCGATACTACTTTCGTCAACCTCGAGGATAAAGTCCCCATATACACAATATACATACGCGCCATCGGGTATTTCATTTAGACTTGCGTTTTTGCCGCATTCATACTGCATTTCATAGAAGGCAAAGTTTATATCGTCTACCCTTGCGGCTACTTTATCATAGCTGGTTCCTTCATGTACCTCGGCATATGAATAGTTGTAAACCGTAGCGATCTCTGAAAAATCACTGTAGCCTGCCGCATCTGCGTCTGCAAAATAAGCGCATACCTTGTAGTAGTAAACTGCCTTATTAGCTATAGTGGTATCGGTATAGGTGTTAACTGTAGTTGATGCAAGCTCTGTAAAGCTTGTACCGTCGGTTGAACGGTAGAATACGTAACCGTCTGCATCTGTAACTGCAGTTGAAGTAAGCACTACACCCGAAGAAGTCTTCTTAGCGCTAAGCGATGGAACGCCATGCACGGTTGGCGTTATAATATCAGTGGTCATCGAGCCGTATACATATTTGTCACCGAGAATAACCCATGACTGTACAGAATATTCATATGTAACGCCTAAAGTAACCGTTTTATCAATATACTCGGTTGTTTCGGAGAAACGATTTACACCGTCCCACGCACTCTCGCCTGAAACTCTTCTGAATATGCGGTATTTGTCCGCATTCTTCACAGCATTCCATTCAAGATGAACGCTATTCTCGCTTTCGCTGTAGTAAGCATTAAACTCTACGGGAACAAGTCTTATAATCTGAACTGCGTCAGAATATCCACTGCAATTTGAGCCGATGTATGCACAAGCATAGTAATAGTATGCAGTATCAGCCTTTGCAGTCTTGTCCACATATGTAGCAGAGGTTGTCTTGCTGAGTTTGGTCAGCGTTTTGCCGTCGGTTGAACGGTAGAAGATATAGCCGTCTGCATCCGCAACTCCCGATGCTGTCATGCTGAGTCCATCCACCGTATTTTTCACTGTGACAGTGGGTATCGCAACCGTAGCGGGAGTTATTGTTTCTGTAGTGCCGGAGCTGTATACATATTTGTCATTGAGTAATACCCAAGACTGAACGGCATATTCATATGTAACGCCTATTTCTGCGGTGGTGTCAACATATTCAGTGGTTAGTGAATAACGTGAAGCACCGTCCCATGCGCTCTCACCGGATACTCTTCTGAATATGCGGTATCTTGCCGCATTCTTTACAGCACTCCAGCTAAGGTGCACGCCTCCCTCAATACCACTGTAGAAAACAGTGCTTTCTACAGGCGCAAGTCTTATCGTCTGCACCGCCTCAGAGGTATTGCTTCGGCTTGCGCCGATATATGCACTCGCATAGTAATAGTATGCGGTATCAGCCTTTGCGGCTGTATCTACATAAGTAGCAGAGGTTGACTTTTTAATTTGCGTCAGTGTTTTGCCGTCGATTGAGCGATAGAATATATACCCCTCTGCGCCTGTGACACCGGATGCGGTAATCTTAACACCGTCTATAGAGTTGGAAACCTTAATAGTAGGAACACTAACCTCAGTGGGTGTCAGTGTTACGGTTACGCCTGAGCTGTATATGAATTTGTCACCGAGTGGAACCCAGGACTGAACTGCATAGTCATATGTAACACCAAGCTCTGCGGTGGTATCAATATATTCTGTAGCCGTAGCATAGCGTGTAACGCTGTCCCATGAACTCTCTCCCGCAACTCTTCTGAAAATGCGGTATCTTGTAGCATTAGTCACCGCACTCCAGCTAAGACGAACTCCTCCGTCAATACCGCTGTAGTAAACAGTGGGATTAACTGCAGCCAGACGGATAGTGGCAAAACTTTCGGAATTTGCACTGTATCTTGTTCCGTCTGCATTAGTATAAGCACGCACGCGATAATAATATGTTTTGTTTGTAGTAGCAGTTGTATCCTCGTATGAGGTTGCTGTTACTTTTGCAATCTGCGTAAAGGTCTTATTGTCTGTCGAGCGATAAATCTTATATCCCTCGGCGCCTGTCACTGCAGAAATTGTAATCTTTATACCCGTTGTGGTGTTTTTGGCAGTAAGCGAGGGAGTTGGGAGAAGCTTTGTTGTTATTGAGACAAGGTAACTTTCGCTGTAATCATAGCCGTCGTCTATAGGTATCCATGCCTGAACTGCATATTCGTATTTTATGTTGGCAGCCATAGTGGTATCTTTATACGAGGTTGCTGTAGTATAGCGTGAAACACCGTCCCAAGCGGTTTCGCCCGCTTTTCTGCGGAAGATGCGGTATCTTGTAGCAGCGCCCTTTTTAAGCCACGAGAGAGTAACTGCTTCGCCGTCATAGCTGATAGAAGGAGTTACTTCCTGATATTTAATCTTTGATTTGAGGCTATCTGCCGCCTTGATATAAACACAGCCTGTGTTGTTTGCTTTATCAAATCCAACAGAGGATGAAACAGAACCCATTGCTGCGTATTCAAGAATATCTCCGCTACCCCAGCCGTTAACAGTTACGTTGATAGTGCCCTTGATATAGTTGCGTCCGACTATACCCACACATATGGATGAGCTATCGCCGATAACAACTCCGCTGCCAATAGTAGCATTCATCGTGCCGCTGTAGGAGCCGATAGGAGCATCTGCCGCATAACGTCCGTTGCCGAGCGCAAAGTTGCGGTATGTACCGCCGTTTATCTTGACGGTGCAGTTTCTGCTTGAGGATGCAGAGGAAACGCTGTCATGAATTGTATTAGAACTTGAGCTGACATCGGAAAATACAGGGAAACCGGCATAGAAGCTGCAAACGCCGCTTGTTTTGACAGTGCTTGTAATCTCAACGTTCTTGTAACAGCCGTGAATATTGAGTACATTGCCCGATGCCTTTAGTGTAAGGTTTGTAAACTTAATATTTGAGCCAACCTTGAGTGTGTTGCCGTGTATATTTAAGACCGCACCTGAGCCAGCACCCGCAAATGTAACGGTTTGTGTCGAAACAGGCGTGTGAAGGTTGCCGCCGACGGAAAGCGTTCCGCTGATGTATATTGTGCAGGCCTTGTTCGGGTCAAGCAGACTGTAAGCATACGAAAGGTCGCTTATCGGTGCTGACGATGTACCTGCGCCGCGTGATGAACCGCTGTCTGACACATAAACTGTAGTTTTTCTTGCAGTAGAGGGCTTTGTCACTCCGCCAAATGCCGCATTGTACAGAGTTTTGCCCATAAAGTCAAGACCTGCCGTTGCAGGGTGCAACCGCTCATATACAGTGCCGTTGTCGGCTTTGAAAAGCGAGTCGTCAAGTCCCTTTGAAAGCGTAAGTCCGTAAAAGTCTACAAATACATATTTTTTGGAGTCCGTCTCGGCAAGGTCTTCCGCCAGTATCTGCTGTGTCGGGCGAAGCGCTGCCGCCGCACGTTGCATTTGAGTAGCATCAGAGATATTGCAGTAAATTGCATTTGTCACAAACACCTTGTCGGTGTCGGGCAGGTTGCCCATTGTTTTTAAAAGGTTTGTATAGTTGGTCTTAAAAGTAGTAAATGCGCCGTTTGTACCGCCGATAGTCAATGCATCGTTGATACCGATTGCAACAAACACATAATCGGGCGCGGCTTCGCTTGCCATGGGCCATGCGAGCATATTGTGATAGAATCTCTTTGTTGCAGGGTGAAGTCCTGAGGCGGCAACACCGAAGTTACTGATTATAACCTCCTTGCCCGCGCTTTCTGCATATTTTAAGAATTTTGCAGGGTATGACTCAGTCATACGGTCAACGCCCGCATCAGTAACCGCATATCCTTCGGTGATAGAGTCACCGATAAACACAACGCGGATAGGATCGGTATATGTTTTTGAAGTACCGTTTACAACGTCAAAACGTTTTGGAGTGATGCTTTTTGATGTAGGATAAGTGATAGTAGCCTTTTTTGTACTGCCCTCATAGCCCTTTACCTGAGTTGCATCAAACACGGTTCCGCTCGCAAACGTACCGCCTGTAACCTTAACGGTGTAGTTACCTCTCATAACGGTGGTATAGCCAGCCTGAGTGTAGTATGCACTGACAGCTCCGCCTTTGAATGTGCCGCCGCTTATATTTACAGTAATATCGCCGTCGATAACATAATACTTCTTGTTCTTTCTTACCTTATTGCTCTTTGCGGATGCGCCGCCAGCAACGGTACCAAGCCTGCCCTGAATATAAATCGGATGATAGAATGTACCGCCCTTGATAGTAAGAGTAGCTTTATCCGCAAGGATAGACATACCAGAAACGCTGAACGTATCATAATCCTTATTATTTGAGGATGTCTGATATGTTCCGCTCTTGCCGAATGTACCACCGTTTATGGTGATGCTGACAGGGGCCGCAACAGAGCCTACATATGCGGAGATAGAGTCGCGGAAGTTGCCGCCCGCAAACACGTTGAATGTACCCGCATTTACAGTAATGCTGTAGGGAAGCTCGGTTATAGCTTCAACAGTGCCGCTACGCATACCGCCGTAGAAATTAAGACATCCACCGTCTAAAGCACTCACAGAAAAGTTCTTACCAAAAACAACATTGTTGAAGCCGCCGAAAAGAATGCGGGCATCACTGCCGACTATCTTGAACGGAAGGTCAAATGTAACAGTGTTGTCATTTGTATTTTTCGCGAGTGCAAGGTTTGCGGAAAGGCTGATACAACCGCCTGTACCCGCTTTAAGCGTATAGTCAAATTTCTTTTCACCGATAGTGGTGCCGCTTGTTATAGGATATTCACCGATGATATATATTGTACCGCCGTCAGCGCCTAAAAGCCCAAACGCGTCAGAAATACTTCCGATAGGCGAGGACGATGAGAGTCCTGTGCCTGTTGCGTCCTTTTTTACATATGCGGTGGTTGTTGCTGCAAATGCGCCAATGGCAAAAACTGCCGCAACAAGCAACAGCGATATAACAAAACGCAGTTTCTTAATCATAATGCCCTTCCCCATATTTATTTATAGAATAACGCAGATATTTAGCAAAAAGCCGACAATGAAATGCCGGCTTTTTTAATTATTCTACGGTTACACTCTTTGCGAGGTTTCTCGGCTTGTCAATATCACAGCCACGTTCACGAGCAACATAATAAGCAAGCATCTGAAGTACGGTTGCAAGCGGAATGGAAGTAAAGAACTTCTCGCAACGAGGGAGATAAATTACCTTTTCTGCCTCTGCCGCCGCATCTTTTGCGCCCTCACGCGCAACAAGCAATACCTTTGCGCCTCTTGCCTTTACCTCACGGATATTGCTTATCATCTTTTCATAAAGCTCTTCCTGAGTTGCAAGCGCGATGACAGGCATTTCTGTGGTTATAAGAGAGATAGTACCATGCTTAAGCTCACCTGCAGCATATGCCTCACTGTGGATATAAGAAATCTCCTTAAGCTTAAGTGATCCCTCCATTGCGAGATGATAGTCAATGCCGCGTCCGATAAAGAAGAGATCCTCATACTTAGCAAACAACTTTGCCGCGTCCTTGATTTCTTCTTCCTTAGCAATAGTGTCCTTAATGAGTGAAGGCATATCTTCATAAAGGATACGTGTGTATTCCTTTGCCTCGGCCTCGCTTATCTTGCCCTTGAGATATGCCATCTTGATAGTAAGAAGATAAATAAGCGAAATCTGAACAGTATATGCCTTAGTGGACGCAACCGAAATCTCCGGTCCTGCCCATGTATAAATTACGTTGTCAGCCTCACGCGCGATCGTTGAGCCGATAACATTTACAATTCCGAGAGTATATGCACCCTTTTCCTTAGCAAGGCGAAGCGCCGCAAGTGAGTCTGCAGTTTCGCCGGACTGAGAAATAATAACTACAAGATCTTCTTCGGAAAGAATGGGATCATTGTAACGGAACTCAGAAGCGATCTCAACCTTTACAGGAACTCTGCAAAGTTGCTCAATAGCGGTTTTACCTACAAGACCAGCATGCATCGCTGTACCGCAAGCAACAAATGTTACGCTCTTGGCATTCTTAAGGCGCTCGTCAGAAAGGTTTTCTTCCTCAAAGTTAGGCATCATATCGCGAATACGCGGATGAAGAGTCTTTTCAACAGCCTCAGGCTCCTCGTTGATCTCTTTAATCATAAAGTGATCATATCCGCCACGCTCTGCCGCCTCGATAGACCATGTAGCGGTGAGCAACGGATGCGAAACTTCTTTCTTATCCATATCCATCATGCAGATAGAATCCTTGGTTACAATCGCAAGCTCAAGGTCGCCAAGCTGATAATATGTCTTTGTATAACGGAGAACCGCCGCAATATCAGATGCAACAAAGTTTTCACCCTCGCCAACGCCGATGATAAGCGGATTGTCCTTGCGGATAGCGTAAAGCGTTTCGGGGCAATCGCGGAACATTACTGCAATTGCATACGAGCCGATAATGTCACGCATAGCATACACAAGTGCATCCTCGCGGCTGTGACAGTTATTGTAGTGATACTCGATAAGCTTTGCGGCAACCTCGGTATCAGTCTCGGACACAAATGTGAATCCGTTGGACTGAAGCATTGCGCGAAGCGGAGCATAGTTCTCGATAATGCCGTTATGTACTATCTGGATATTCTCGGTTCCGTGGGGATGTGAGTTTGTATCAGACGGTGCACCGTGAGTAGCCCAGCGGGTGTGACCGATACCGCAATGAGCGCCTTTAAGTGTGCCAAGTGCGGCAATTTTCTCCTCTACATTTGACACCTTGCCGACTGCCTTTACAACATTGATGTTGCCGTTAATGAATGCGGCAACTCCCGCAGAGTCATATCCGCGGTACTCAAGTGTATGCAATCCCTGCAGTACAACCTCAGACGCTTCTCTTGCGCCTACATAACCTGTGATTCCACACATGGTTTTTATCCTTACGGTCTGTCGGTGCTCATCTCCGAAAGGCCGCTCCTTATTATTAAAATATTCTGCATTTTTCCTCTTTGTTTGCAAATTACTCTGCAGCTTTGTTGGAAAATACGGTAGCAGTAGTACCGTCGGGACATCCGCCGAAAATTCGATACTCCCCGAACCTCGTTAGCCTGTTTCAAGGCCTGGCGCTAATGCACTTGCGTGCATTTTAATGAGCATTATGGAGCAAGGAAACTTTTTTCAAAAAGTTCCCCTGCACCCTTCAAAAACTTTTACAACTGTTTCAAAGCTATTTTAGTATTGCTTCAGCTTTTCTTCGATAAGCTCCGCTACCTGATGTGCAATGGCTTCGGTAAAGGCTTCATCCTCACCCTCGGTCATAACACGGATAAGCGGCTCAGTGCCCGAAGGACGAACCAAAAGTCGACCTGTATCCCCGAGCTTTGCAGCACCGTCCTCAAGGATAGCCTTGATATCGTCATCGGTGTAGAAAGCAAGCTTTGCAGCATCTGTGGTGCGGATATTGACAATGCACTGAGGATACTTTGTCATAACCTGCTTAAGCTCGTTGAGCGCCTTGCCGCTACGCTTAATGTAAGAAAGCAGCTGCGCTGCGCTAAGCTGTCCGTCACCGGTGGTAGCGTAGTCCTTGAAAATAATGTGACCCGACTGTTCACCGCCGAGACAATAGTTGTCAAGAAGCATCTCCTCAAGCACATATCTGTCGCCAACCTTTGTTGCCTCAAAGCGGATGTCATTCTGCTCACAGAACTTAACAAATCCAAAGTTTGACATAACGGTTCCAACAACGGCATTGCCACGGAGAACACCGCGCGCCTTCATATCAAGTGACATAATAGCCATTATCATATCGCCGTCAACGACCTCACCCTTACCGTCTACACAAAGCACACGGTCAGCATCGCCGTCAAAAGCGATACCGATATCAAGCTTGTTCTTTTTGACATATGCGATAAGATTCTCAAGATGCGTAGAACCGCAATTTGTATTGATGTTTACACCGTCGGGAGCATCGGAAAGCATGTGGCACTTTACGCCAAGCTTTTCAAAAAGTGCCTTTGCGGTAGCCGCACTTGAACCGTTTGCACAGTCAAAAGCAACCTCAAGACCGCTAAGATCTCCCTCGATTGTGGAGCATACAAAATCAACATACTCACTAAGTGCTTCAGGCTTCTGAATAAGCTTGCCTATGCCTGCGCCTGTTGCACACTTTGGCATCGGCTTTTCGCCGAGAACCATGGACTCAACATTCTCTTCAAGCGCATCGGCAAGTTTAAAGCCCTCGCTGTTGAAAACTTTGATTCCGTTAAACTCATATGGGTTATGCGATGCAGAAATCATAATACCTGCACGCGCCTTATATTTACGGACAAGATATGCAACTGCAGGAGTGGGGACAACGCCGAGATTGATAACATCATATCCAACAGAGAGAATACCTGCAGAAATAGCGTTTGCAAGCATATCAGAGGAAATACGGGTATCCATACCAACAAGAATCATCTTTTTTGTACGTGTACCTTTAGCGCCGCTTGCAAGTGACGCCGCTACAGCACGACCGGTTGCAACTGCCAGCTCAACAGTGAGCTTTTCATTGGCAACACCGCGGATACCGTCTGTTCCGAATAATCTTCCCATTTATCTCACCTCTTTAAGTACAATATTGTGCTCATCTTTAAAAATGCTGTGATCCATTATCACGCCGCGAACACGCGAAAGCGGATAAATATTGGTATGCTTGCCGACGATCGTGCCGGGATTAAGCACGCTGTTACAGCCAACCTCAACATAGTCACCAAGCATTGCTCCGATCTTATGTCTGCCGGTTTCAATATGCTCCTTGCCGCACTTTACAACAATGTTTGTGCGATCACTCTTGATATTTGACGTGATAGAACCTGCGCCCATGTGTGAATGCCAGCCAAGAATAGAATCGCCGACATAGTTGTAATGGGGAGTCTGCGCATCGTCAAAAATTATTGAATTCTTTATCTCACAGGAGTTTCCGAACACAGAATTCTTTCCGATAATGGCACTGCCGCGGATAAATGCACAGTGACGAACCTCTGCACCGTGGTCAATAATGCAAGGTGCGCCGATATATGCGCTTTCAAAAACCTTGGCGTCCTTTGCTATCCACACATTCTCCTTGGGGTTATCATACTCATCCGGAGAAAGTGTCTTTCCAAGCTCTATAATAAATGCTTCAAGCCCTTTGAGTGCTTCCCACGGATATGTAAACTTAGCGAGATACTCACCTGCAATAGAATGACTGAGGTCATAGAGTTCTGCAATAGTCGGGATATTGTGCATTTTAGCTCTCCTTATTTCTGGTTGTTTTCAATATCTGTTATCATATCAACACGAACCTTGTGACGGCCCCCCTCAAATTCAGCACCGAGGAAAGAGTCAACAATATCGCATGCAAGGCCGTAACCAATTACTCTTGCGCCAAAGCAAAGAATGTTTGCATCATTGTGTGCACGTGTCATACGAGCCGAGAATGTATCGGAACAACACGCCGCACGGATACCCTTATACTTATTTGCGACCATACTCATGCCAATGCCTGTGCCGCAAACCAAGATACCGCAAGTTTTTTCATCAGCGCCCTGAACGCCCTCTGCAACTGCGCCGCCATATATCGGATAATGACAGGATGCGTCAGAGTCGGTACCTTTATCAACTACGTTATAGCCATCAGCAACAAGCTTTTCCTTAATCTGTTCTTTAAGTGCGTATCCTGCGCTGTCAGCGCCGATGATTACTGTATCAAAGATTTTCATTTTATTTCCTCTTTCTGTATTTTTTCAAGCCTTTCACGCTCCGCCTGCGGAAGTCGCAGATATGTCGGTGCAAACTCAGTATCGCTTACACAGACGCCGCCTTTGTAAAGCTTATATGCAAGAGCGCCAACGCTCTCGCCGTCTGCAAGGAGTTTATCTTTATCGGCCAAAGCAGCATTGTCGCCAAAAAACGGTTTTGCCACCTCGGCACCGTCGCCGACAAGCCATACTTTTTCATACTGTGCAAGCGTCGCCGCAATATCCTCGCCGCTTTTAGCCTCGTCAGGAGTGATGCGCTCAACCTCACCGGCTGCAACCTTAAATGTCGCTGTGTAAAACTGTCCGCGCCGCGCATCCATAAGAGCGCATACTATACCGTCGGTATCGCGCAAATTGTACGCGAGAGCCTCAAGCGCACTGACCGCAACACAGGGCTTGTTTCTGCCAAACGCCAACCCTTTAAGTGTAGCCGCGCCGATACGCACCCCCGTAAACGAGCCGGGGCCAGCGCTTGCGGCAAATAAATCTATATCGTCTACCGAAAGCGAATTTTCACAAAGCAACCGCTCTATCATCGGAAGCAAAGTCGATGAATGTGTATTTCCGTCATCGTGCATATCCTTTGATACAAGTTCGCCATCACGCAACAGCGCGACCGCCGCCGCCTTTGCGGTAGAATCAAGAGCCAAAACTATCATAATTCCTCTATCGTGATACGGCGTCCGTCACCGTTATCTGTCTTTTCTATTGTAACATTGATGCGCTTTTCAGGCAGAGCAAACGGGATATTCTCGCTCCACTCGGTTATCAGATAACCGCTGTCAATGTAATCATAAAATCCTGTTGAATAAAGATCATCGTCACCGTCAATGCGATACATGTCGAAGTGGAATACAGGTACAGCGCCGCCGCGGTACTCATTAACAACAGTATATGTCGGACTCTTCACTCTTGCATCGCATATCGCCGAGGTAAAGCCGCGCGTAAACGCCGTCTTGCCAACGCCAAGATCGCCAAAAAGTGCAACAAATGCACTTTTCTTTCCGCAATCAAGCAGTTCCTTGGCAAGCGCCTTTCCGTACGCCTCTGTCTCCTCTGCCGATGCAGATGAGAGTATCTTTCTATCCATACTTATATATCTCCATAAATTATCTATTATATAATAACATAATAAAACATAAAATGGAAGTCATTTTGATAATTTTGTTCAAAATTTGAACACAAATAACGACATTCTCGTGCAAAAATCCCTCGGCCGTCTTACAAAGGGATTTTTTTGTGGCATTTGGCAGAATCCTGCCGCTTTGAAGCAAAAAAGCCAAGGACTTTTGTCCTTGGCTTTTTTGGCGCGCCTGGCAGGATTCGAACCTGCGACCTACCGGTTCGTAGCCGGGCACTCTATCCACTGAGCTACAAGCGCATATAGGTCGGTATCTCACCGACCTATATATGTTATCACGCAATTTTGGTTTTGTCAATAACTTTTTTTAAAAATTATTGTTTTCTTTTAAACAGTTTTTTAAGTATGCCACGCAAGAAGCGCGGCGACTTAACGGTTATAATTCTCATATGAGCCGCCTTTCGGGGCTGACTATTTCATGGAAAAGTACAGTATTCCTATGGCGATGATCACCACCGCCTCTATAACGACCAAAAAACCGTCGGGCAGAAAAAAGGACAAAAGCAACCCCATACCAAATGCAAGAATAGTAAGCCCGACAAGCTTTGCCGCACATTTCAAGTTGTTCACATGCACTCCCCCTTTACAGCCCTTTGCTAAAAGTATATGCTGCAAAAGTAAAAAGTGTGACTATATGAGATAATTAAAATTCTTCACCTCTTTGGCTTCCCTTTGAATACTAGTGCGGCAACATATCCAAAAACAAGTGCGGCACTGCATCCAACCGCAGCAGAGGTGAAACCGCCTTTGAATATCCCCAAAAATCCATCTTGCATAACCGCCTTTTTGATGCCGCTTGCAATGTTTGCGCCAAATCCTACAAGCGGCACCGATGCGCCGCATCCTGCGATATCACGCAAAGGTGAATACCACCCAAGCGCCCCCAACAACACCCCGACCGACACGTAGATCACAAGTATACGTGCAGGCGTAAGCGCAGTCTTGTCAATCAATAACTGTGCAATAACGCAAAACGCGCCACCAATTAAAAACGCAAGAATATAAGTCGATATCGGACTCATGCTTCATCCCCCTCATATACTATATGGACAAGATGCGCAACAGACGGAATGTTCTGCCCTTGCGTCACAGAATCCTTGCTCATCAGCGCACCTGTCGCCATGAGCAAAACATTTTTCAGTTTCCCCTCTTCAAGGTGCGGCAAGAAATGTCCGCCAAACACCGTTGCAATACATCCGCAACCGCTACCGCCGGCGTGCGAATCCTGTTCCTCCGAATAAATCAGTTTGCCGCAGTCTGTATGGTTTCCAACCTCATATCCATGCATCTCGCAAAGATGCTTGAAAAGTTCACTGCCATGCCGCCCAAGGTCACCTGTAATGATAAGATCATAGTCATGCGCATTGGTGTGCGACTCATTAAAATAACGAATCAAAGTATCCGCCGCCGCAGGTGCCATGGCGGCGCCCATATCGGTGATGTCGCGCTGCTCTTTATCCTGCACAATACCTATCATGCAATCCGCAATTTTCACCTTTCCCTTTTCGCCGAGGACATAACCGCCCGCCCCTGTCACAGTCCACTGCGCTGTCGGCGAACGTTGTCCCCCGTATTCTACAGGTCCGCGAAACTGCCGCTCTGCAGCACAGTTATGAGATGATGTCACTACCGCGATGCGGCGCGCGCATCCTCCGGATATCAGCATCGATGCAAGCGCCATCCCCTCAGTGAGATTTGAACAAGCCCCGTAGATTCCGATATACGGTATCTCATATGAAAGCAAGCCGTAACAGGATGCCACACACTGATTTTCAAGGTCTCCGGCAATGAGATAATCAACATCCGAAGGTGCCATCGGTGCCTTGGCAAGTGCAAGAGACAGCGCAAGGCGAGCGCTTTCACTTTCGGCCATCTCCCATGTTTTCATACCGAAACGGTCGTCCTTATCAATATAATCAAATCGGTTCCGGAGAGGTCCCTCTCCCTCCTTTTGCCCAACCGCAGATGCAAAAGTCATAATGTATGCATTGGTTTTTACTATCATAATATTCACCTCTTTATGATAGTTTTGCCGATAATTCAAGTGCTATGCAAAAAGGCTCCTGAAGGAGCCTTTTTTATTATTCTATTTCATCAAAAGTGATTATCGCTTTAAAAAGGTCGCCGTCAACAGCAAGTGCAAGGACGCCGCCCTGAAGCTCTGTGAGACTTCGAGCTATCGAAAGACCAAGGCCGCTACCTTCTGTATTTCTCGATTTGTCGCCGCGGACAAATCTTTCGGTAAGCTCCTCGCCCGTCTGTTTAAGCTCCTCACGGGAAATATTGCGGAAAGTGATTACCGCCTTTCCGTCTTCCCTTTTCAGCGAGATGTAAACACGTGTAGCCGGCATTGCATACTTGCATATATTAGTCAGCAGATTGTCAAAAACTCTCCACAGTCTGCGTCCATCAGCCATTATAAAAACAGATGTTTCGGGCTGTTCTATCACAGTGGTAAGCTTTGCCGCCTCCAGTCTTTCGGCATATTCGCCAAGAGACTGCTCAAGCAAAACGCCTACATCGCACCTTTCGGGATTGACAGAGATGTTACCCGTCGATGCCTTTGAAGCTTCAACGAGATCCTCAATAAGTTTTTTTAGTCTGGCAGAGTGACGGGCAATAACGTCAACGTATTCGCCTATCTTTTCGTTTTCTATTTCCTCTTTTTGGATAAGATCAACATAATTAACTATAGATGTCAGCGGAGTCTTGATATCATGCGAAACATTTGTAATGAGTTCGGTCTTAAGCCGCTCGCTTTTCATGCGTTCTTCAAGTGCATGTCCAAGACCTTCGCCTATGTTGTTGAGCGTATCGCCAAATTCACCGAATTCAAGCGGCATATACTTGGTATCGACCTTTTCATCCATGCGACCGCTCGCGATAGCCTCACCGCTTTTTTTGAGCTTTTTAAGCATAACCGCAATCCATATGACAAGCGGGATAATCAACATCTTTTCCGCAATCCAAAGTATTATCAGATTGTCAGCTTCATGAAAATTGATTACAAACAGAACAAGCTCCGCGCCGGATATTACGGAAACCGCCAAAACGGTTTTCCAGACAAACGGAATCGAGCATATCAAGCTGAAAATAGCACCAAACACTTTAGCTATAACGCGACCGACAAACGAAGCTGCCTTATATATTACCGTTTCGCGTATTATTCCGCCAACCTTAAGCCTTGTGGCAAGGCTCATTGCATAGCCCAAAAGCACCAGATAGTCAACCGTGCAAACCGCCACCACACCGACAACGCAGGCAATAGCAATAGAAGCATCCTGAGTTATCGTGCCGCGCGAAAGGAACAGTATCTCTTCAATCAGCATAAGACCGATCGCGCTTATACCTACAACAACACCCGCGCAAAGTGCAGTGCAAATGTCAAACGGTATACGGTCAAAATGATTCTTAAGCGGACGGTCCGAGCCGTTGCGATACCCTGCCGAGCAGAATATAAATATCATTACAATGATGAACAAAACAAGGCCGCTGAGCGCAAAAATTATAGAAAGATAACGTAAGCTGTATATCGTATCCAGCCAGAAGCGAAAAAGCGAAAGCATATCAGACGTTGTTTTGTTCGCATCTGTTTTTTCATATAGCGTAACTGTAGCCAGCCCTCTCTGCTGTATCTTTGTACCCAGGCTATTGACCACAACACTGTAAGCATGGCTTTCAACCGTAACCGTTTCTGTTTGCATATATGGGCAACGCAATTCATTGAAATTTGATATTTCTTGCTCGCCGGAAACTATTGTATAATAAAAATTATACTCGCCATAAGCACGCTCAATATCCTCGCCGTAGAAATACGAGTTGCCTACATCATATGCATAAGAACGCAGCACAGCACCCATTGCGTCATCCTTAAACTTGCCAAACTCGCCGGTATATGCACCCGTCACACCGGCAACAAGTACACAGAAAGCAAAGAAGCCTGTGCAAAGCAAAATGACTACAGATAAAAATATTGCAACTACTTTTACCGCAAGAATTCCTTTGAATTTTGTCATAACGACTCCTACTTTTCGATTTTATATCCCTTAGCCCAAACCACTTTGAGATACCGCGGCTCGGCAGGGTTTATCTCAATCTTCTCCCTCAAATGCCTTATATGCACCGCAACGGTTCCCTCAGCACCGTAAGGTGCATCTTTCCATACCTTTTTATATATCTCTTTAGGCGAAAACACCGTTCCCGGATTTTGCATAAGCAATTTCAATATCTCATATTCAGTTGGAGTAAGCGAGGCTGTCTCACCGTCCACAAAGACTTCTTTTGAAACATCGTCAAGTTCAAGTCCTCCCACCGTATATCTGCGTGCACCGGCGCTCTGACCGCCTCCAAGCTGCATATACCTGCGCAGATGCGAACGCACTCTCGCCAGCGCCTCGGTAGGGCTGAATGGCTTTGTTATATAATCGTCAGCACCCGTATTGAGTCCAAGAACCTTGTCGGCATCCTCTCCCTTTGCCGTCAGCAGAATAACAGGAATATTGCTGTACTCGCGCAACGCCGCAAGTGCCTGTATACCGTCCATTTCCGGCATCATTATATCCATAAGTACAAGATGTATCTCTTCTTTTTCAATTATATCCAGCGCTTCGCGTCCTGTGTATGCGGCAAAAGTGTTGTAACCCTCACCCTCAAGATAAATCTTCAAGGCAGAAACAATGTCTTTTTCATCATCGCATATAAGAATATTATACATAGCGACACCTCCAAGCTGATACAGATCGCGTTTTGTCTATATATAAGATATCACAAAACTCTTTAAAATCCAATATGTAAACGCTTTAAGATTTGTTTAAGATAATGTTATTTATCAGAATTTTGCTGTTGCAAAATCTGTTAAAACATGCTATTATACAGTTGATTACATTTATAGGAGTTTCAGAATATGTCAAATTTCCGTACCTTTTTATCTGCGATCCTTGGAGGTATCGCTCTTTCCCTTGGCGGCGCAGCATATCTCAGTCTCTATAATGACTCTTTTTTCCTCGCTTCAGCTATGTTCAGCATAGGTGTGCTGGCAGTTCTTACTTTTGAGCTTGATATCTTTACAGACAAAGCCAGCAAGTTCATTTCTACACAGCCTCGCCGACTCGATCAGGAAGTGCTGGCACTGCTTATCGTTGCGCTCGGTAATACCATCGGCGCTATAGGTTGCGGTCTTCTGTGCGGATTCTTCATGAACGAGGCCGCTACCGCCGTATACGCAGCAAAGACTGCAGAGCCATTCATCTTAACATTTGTACGCGCTGTTTTCTGCGGTATGCTTATGTACATCGCATGTCACGGATACAGACGTCAGGGTGGCGGATTTTCAGGTTGTGCGATAGTTGTTGCATCAGTTACAACCTTTGGCATCTGCGGATTTGAGCACTTTGTCGCGGATGTATTCTACTGTACAGCAAGACTTTCATTCGGCTACAAATCCTTTGCATTTCTCGGCCTTATCCTTCTTGGAAACTTCATTGGCGCAATGCTTTTCTCTTGGCTCTACGAATTAAAAAAGAATGGCCGTAAGCATCACCATCATCACCACCATCACCACAGCTGAAAATGATAGTTTTTACAACCAAGTTCTACCCGAACTTGGTTGTTTTCATATAATAGTAGAAAAACTTTCAAAAAATCCTTGACAGCACGAAAAAACTATGCTAAAATTATTCTACCTCTGCGCAAGAGGTCTTTTTTGTGTGCCCTTTTTCCTTCCGCATACAAACCTTGCGCATGAGGGAGGTAAATCTTAAGGGCTTTTGCCCAAATATAAACAGGAGGTGCCGATAAATGAGAGTTAAAATCACACTGGCATGCAGTGAGTGCAAGCAGAGAAACTACGAGACCAAGAAGAACAAGAAGAATGATCCCGACAGACTTGAGATGAATAAGTACTGCCGTTTCTGCAACAAGCACACTCTGCATAGAGAAACCAAGTAATTCGGAGGAAAGAAAGATGGCAGAAAATAAGGAAAAGAAACCCGGCCGCATCGCAAAATTCTTCCGCGACTACAAAAGCGAGATGAAAAAAATTACCTGGTGCCCTTTCAAGAGCGTCAAGGCTAACACTGCTCTTGTTGTAGGTCTTGTTGCTGTTCTTGCAATCGTAATCGGTTTGCTTGACTATAGCGCAAACACCGGCATTATCGAGTTCGGCAAGCTCTTCGGCTGATTCCCTCTCGGAGGTCAGATATGAGCGATATTAACGAACTTCAAAGACTCGGCCCGAGATGGTATGTAGCTCATACCTATTCCGGCTACGAGAACAAGGTAAAAGCGAATCTCGAAAAAATCATCGAGAACAGAAATCTCGGACATCTGATTTTTGATATCAGAATCCCTGTTGAAACAGTTATGGAAACTAACGCAGCAGGTGTGGAGAAGGAAACCGAGGCTAAACTGCTTCCCGGCTACGTATTCGTTAAAATGATAATGAATGACGAAAGCTGGCATGTAGTCCGCAATATCCGTGGTGTTACAGGCTTTGTAGGCCCCGGATCAAAACCCGTCCCGCTGACGGAGGACGAGCTCGCCATTATGCAGGGTGAGACCGTTCAAGCTACATTCAAGGTTGGCGAAGAGATCAAGATCGTTCGCGGTACTTTCGAAGGCTACAGCGGAAAAATCTACGACATTTCCGAGGATGGCGCATCTGTTACAGTTCTTGTTAACACAGGTAAGCGCGATATGCCCGTTAAGGTCGAGATTGGCGATATTAAACTCGCAGATTAACATTTGACCCTTTTTTAAAGGGCACTCTGCAAAAAGCAGAGTTATCGTGGGAGAGGAAAAAATTCTTTTCAATTTCCTCGAGATAACCACATTTGGAGGTGCATTTAAAATGGCAAAGAAGATTACCGGTTACATTAAATTGCAGATTCCCGCAGGTAAGGCTACTCCTCAGCCCCCTATCGGTCCTGCACTCGGTCAGTATGGTATCCCGATTCCTAACTTCACTAAGGAATTCAACGAGAGAACAAAGAACGACATGGGTCTTATCATCCCTGTTGTAATCACAGTTTACGCTGACCGTTCTTTCTCTTTCATCACTAAGACTCCTCCCGCAGCTGTTCTTATCAAGAAGGCTTGCGGTATCGAGACCGCTTCTGGTACTCCCAACAAGACCAAGGTTGCTTCTATCACTAAGGAGCAGATCAAGAAGATCGCTGAAACCAAGATGCCCGACCTTAATGCAAGCTCTGTAGAGAGTGCTATGAGCATGATCGCAGGTACTGCACGCAGCATGGGCGTTACCGTTGTAGACTAAGGAGGGTACCGAACATGACAGGAAAGAAGTATATCGAGAGCGCAAAGCTCATCGAAAAGACAAAGCTTTATGATGCAGAAGAGGCAATCGGCCTCGTTTGTCAGACCGCAAAGGCAAAGTTCGACGAAACTGTTGAGCTTCACGTTCGCCTTGGCGTTGACTCCCGTCACGCAGACCAGCAGGTTCGTGGCGCAATCGTTCTCCCCAACGGCACTGGTAAGACCGTAAGAACCCTCGTTTTCGCTAAGGGTGACAAGGCTACCGCTGCTCAGGAGGCAGGCGCTGACTATGTTGGTGCTGAAGATATGGTTCAGAAGATTACATCTGAGAACTGGTTTGATTTCGACGTTGTTATCGCTACTCCCGACATGATGGGTGTTATCGGTCGTCTCGGTAAGGTGCTCGGTCCTAAGGGCCTTATGCCTAACCCCAAGGCTGGTACTGTTACCATGGACGTTGCTAAGGCTGTTGCTGAAGCAAAGGCTGGTAAAGTTGAGTATCGTCTTGACAAGACCAACATCATCCACTGCCCCATCGGCAAGGCATCCTTCGGTGCTGAGAAGCTTGGTGAGAACTTCAATGCTCTCATGGGCGCTATCATCAAGGCTAAGCCCGCTGCTGCAAAGGGTCAGTACATCAAGTCCTGCGTAGTAGCAACAACCATGGGCCCTGGCATCAAGGTTAACGCTGCAAAGCTTGGCTAATATGTCAATTAAAAAAGGAACTCAAAAGAGTTCCTTTTTTGTTATCCAAAATCATGACATCCGCCACAATCTATACCATTTTGCTCAAACAATTCTACAATCTTCTCTACAATATCGAAATCAGTATACTCATCGTTTTGTAAGATTTCCTTTATTTGTGCCAAAATAAGAACTGCTGCACTATCAACTATCTCATCCACATCTATATTAAGTTCGTCCAAGTGCGATGTAACATAATATGATATCTCTTCTTTCAATAATTCTAGTTTTATATTCATATTAATACCTCCCTTTTTCAATTATAGGTCAATTTAACCCTATTGTCAATAGGTCAATTTGCCATAATAATGGTGAGGTGTTGACATGGACAGACTTAAAAACTTGAGAAAAGAACGCGGATATACACAATTGAAAATGCAAATGTTAACAGGAATTGACCAAAGCGACTATTCAAAAATCGAACGTGGATTGCGTTACTATACATTTGAGCAATGCAAGAGAATAGCATTAGCACTTGGAACAAGCATGGACTATCTTGCAGGATTGACTGATGAAAAATCACCATACCCAAAATCTAAAAACTAAAAAGGAACTCATATGAGTTCCTTTTTTTATTGCTTATTCCTTTCAAAATTGACCAACAATTTTCCTTGTTCAAGCAAAAGCTCTTTCTTTTCATCAGACAAACAACGATATATATTTATAAGCTCGTCCTCTTTATGAGTTTTTGTTATATCTAATCTATAGTCTAAAAGATAGTCAGTCGTCACATTAAAATATGATGCTACAAGCTTTAAGATCTCAAAGTCCGGTTCCCTTATTCCGCGAATATAATTGCCAACGGTAGTAGCAGCAATGTTTAGTTCTTCTGCTAATTGTTTTTGAGTAATATTATTATCCTCTAAAAGTTCTCGCAATATATTCCCGAAAGTCATAGCATCACCCCTTATCATTATTATACAAAAATTAGAGGTTCATTCCTCTTCTATCCACGAAATGTGTTGACAATCCACGAATAGAAACGTATAATGTCAATAGAAGGGGTGGTAAAAATGGCCGGATTCTTTTCACTTTTGTTTGGAAGCAAAGAAGAACGCGAGCAACAACGCCAAATAAAAAAAGCGCAAGAACAAACAGACAGAGAAACCATTCGCAACAGCGCAAAAACGCAAGCACTTGTAGACACAATAATTCAAACCTTTAAAAATCGAGAATTTGATGAATATTTCTACAATAAGCAATTATATTATAACTACATTTGGCTTATAGTATCAAAAGATGGCGTATGGTTTAACGCTTGGTTTAAGCAAGCAGAATTTCACCTTCAAACTATTTGGATAATCAAATTTGAACAACTTGGTTGGCAACGATTGAAAAGCAATGCAATGAGCGATGAATTAACAAAAATCATAGTAGAAGAAATCAAAGAATCAGGCTATGAAATTGTATACGACAATGATCAGATTAAAATCTATCCGCCAAAGTTGCAAAAATGGTAATTGACATAAATACTAACGGAGTCTAATTTTAGATATGTACAACATCTCAGAAAAACTTAAAAACTTTTTAAACAACACACTTAAACCAAAAAAAGAGCTCGTATTGCGCACAAATCCCCAATTACAAAACATAACAACGGATATCTGCGAACATATTTTAGACCCCGATGGCTTACCCGTCACACTCCTCAGATGTGGAGGAAGTTATTTCATACATTTTAAAAAGAAAGCAATAATATTTGAAATGCTTAGCGGTGAAGGGTTGCAAAAACTCTACCCCGAAGAACGTAAAAAGCCTCTTTTCTCTTTTGAGGATCATGGCATAAAAATGATTGACGAAACATTGCTTGGAATGCAATACATAATTGTCGAAAAGCTTTTAGATATTCCTTGGATCGATCTAAATTTCTATCATCATACAATTATAGTAAAAAAAGCGCCTGATGTTACTATACCTGAAAAAGCAAGCGACGCTGAACGACCGACCAATGGAGTTAGCTCATTTCGCCGAGTAGCACCTAACAAATCCCAACCTATTATAAAAAAAGAGCCAAAGGTTATTATTAAACCTCAAGTTGCATCCACTCCGGAAACTATTTCTGAAGTCAAGGTTGTTACTGAACCGAAAGCTACTCATGAGCCGGAAATCATTACCGAACCTACAACCGAGAAAAGAGTTACTATAAATCCAGAACCCCAACAAAAAGAAACCGGGCTTTCAAAACTCGAGCAATTAAAAAAGACATATAACGATATCTTAAGCAGTGCCTACCCATTACTTGAAATTGCACATAACGAAAAAGTGCAACAAATATATGTAGAACAGGCTCAAACTTTAATTACATTTTATTCCACATATGAAAACCTTACTGATACTGAAAATGATGTTATTTCTTTTTGCCATAAGGTAATAGAAAATCCAACTTTAACAAACTGTATTAAATTGGACGTTTCAATTACTTGGAACCAGTGTCATAAAAATGGCTTAAGCGAGGAAGATACTTATTCTACTCTCATTGCCGAATTAGTGGAAAAAGTTGCTCCGGCAATATCAATCTATAAAGCAAACTCAACCGAAGCAGCTAATTCACACAACGCTACCACAGAAGCTTCTGAGATAATTGAAGAAGTACCGGAAGAAGCAATGCCTATGGAATACGATGAACCTTTAGAAAATGTTGATTCATCTGAATATGTTGAGCCTGTACAGGACACTTTTTATATTCCCACTTCAAAGAAGGTAATCAAAGCCAAGGATATGCGTGAGTTACAAAAGCCTTGCATGTACAAAAACGGTAATGAAATAACACTAGAAATCATAGCAAAGGCTATCGCCGCAGAAGCAGAAGAAATCTGCATTCCAGTTGCTTTTGAATATGGAAGAATAAATAACGGCGGTGCTTTATTAAAAGAACTGTTAGATTGTCTTATTGTTTTCCATCCTGACCACAAAAAAGACTACTATAATTTAGCAATAAGTTTACGCCGCCAGGGTAACGCAACTATTGTATACGCAAACGACTTTGGAATAAGCAAAAACAGCAAAAAACTTGCCCACAAAGAAAACGCAAAATCTCAAGTATCAGGCGGCTGGAAACAATATTGGGAGCCGAAAAACAACAGTTCTACTCTTGTAAACGGCTTGATTGGCGGCGCTATCGGCGCTATCCAAGGCTTTGGCGGAAGCAAAGCAAAGCAAGAGGAAGAAAACATGTACTACACTATTCTTCTTGATATTATAAAAAGAGTAATCAGTTAAATTATATTTTTAGGAGGTTATATATCATGGCATCAACAGCATATTATAAGGAGAAAATCGCAAACGCATCTTCAAAGTCGGAGATCATTGCAATTCTTAAAGAAATGAAGGCTGACCTTGGCGAAAACAATCCTGATGTTCAGGAAATCGTAAAGAAGATGGGAGTTTAATCACAATGACCTGTAGAGAATGTAAAGGTAGTGGATACCTGATTTGCCCCGTTTGTAAAGGTTCTAAAAAGGATCCCCGTTATGAAGATAAAACTTGCGGCTACTGCAACGGCGATGGTCGCAAAGAATGCGGAGAGTGCTATGGCAAAGGTGAAACTCCCTACAGCCATGCAAACCTTTAATGAAAGGAGCCCGAAATGGCAAAATACTGTGATTACTTTATTGAAAAAAGTAACAAATACTTCTGCATTTTAAAAGACACTGAAATATCAACAGATACATATAAAGAGTATTGCAAATGTGATGAAACCAAAAAGTGTCCTATATTTCAGTATTTCGAGAAAGAAAAAAGGCGCTAAGCAAAGGAGATATCAAATGAACAACAAATGTAGCAACTGCATAAATCTGCCTGAGGGAACATTCTGCTCGGCGACTTATTGCGGCGATTGTCGCTGGTTAGATTTGACCGACTATACCAAATCCATGCCTCCCTATTATTATTGTAAACGTATAGGTTCATACAAAGATCCTCATACTAACACCTCATGCTCGCACTGGGAAGAAAGATAAGAGTTTTATCAAAAATTTCAGCAGAGATACATAGTTTTTTATCAGATTCTATTATAGAAAAAGGCGGGGTAATCTTTACAAATGGCGACAACACCATAGTAAAGTTTACCCCCGATTTGTATTCATGCAACTGTACCGAAACAAGTTATACGCCAGATACGAAAAAGCTCAGTGAAATAATTAATAATACTGTGAGTGACGGCAAGCTGTTTTTTGCAGGATTTGTACATTCGCACCCTAACAATTCAAATCTTTCGGATGAAGATATTGCATATGTGAGAAAGGTATTATCTGCTATACAATCACCTTCTCTGATCTGCGGAATATTTGATATAACAAAAAATATATTAAAACTGTATAGAATTTACCCCTACAAAATCGAGGTATTAACATGTCATTAGATCAAAGTTTATATGAATCTTTTTTATACGAAGCTAAGCTAGGCGACCCATCATCGCAAAGAATGATTGTTATACATCATGCATATGGGCAAACCGACCCGACTGACCCACCGGTAAATATCGAAGAAGGCAAGTTCTGGGGAAAAAAGCTTGCTGAAAGTGCAAATAATGGTAATTATTTAGCTATGGCGCACATTATCTTCGCCTCCGATACCCCAACATGCTCCATGATTTTCCCAGGCATTTCAATTTCAGATATCGCTGCCATCCATGACACATATAAAAAGCAGATATCAGCAGGGGCACAAAAAAGCATCCCCGATGCAATGTATGCGCTTGCTTTTCTGGCAGAAAGCGATAAATTAAGTTTAATGAAAGCAGCTGCAGAAGCCGGTTCTTCATTAGCGTGCTACGCCCTTGCATTCGATTTCTCTAATTACGGCGAATACTATTCATCTAATCTTGTTACAGAAAAGGATCTTCACTTAGCAGAGTATTACGCCGTTATGGGAAGCAAGGCTTCAGATATATATGCTCCCAGATGTATTCTTCTTTTAGCGCACATACGGCAAGAACGCTACGGATGGTCGGATGAAAACCCAGAATACCTATCTTTGGTTAGAAAAGCAGCTTCCAGTGGTGATTACCGTGCTGTCAAAGAACTTAACAATATTGATCGTATTCCGGAGTTGATAAATTCAATAACCACTCCCCCAAAAAGAAGTGCCACTTCCAGCGGGGGCTGCTATATTGCTACCTCGGTTTACGGTTCATACGATTGCCCGGAGGTTTGGGTTCTGCGTAGGTATCGTGACAATGTCCTTGATAAAAATGTTTTTGGAAGATTGTTTATACGTATATATTATGCAACAAGCCCCACTCTTGTCAGATTGTTCGGAAAATGCAGTTGGTTTAAAAAGCTATGGAAACCTTGGCTTGACAAAAAGATTGCCGAACTGAAGACTAAAGGTTTTTCAGAAGAACCCTACAACGATAAACATTGAATTATATTTACTAAGGATAAAAATATGGGAATATTTTTTAATAACTGGACAGAGATTAATAAAGTACAAATAGATTTTGCGGTGAAATTTATCGAAATAGCGTACAAATGGGCTTTAGAAATAAAGGAGCACGACCTTTTTACGCTTTCTTACATCTCCATGCGAGAATTCAATGATCCTTCAGAATTTGGAACAGGTTATTCAATAAAAATATTTGGTGTGTATTGTGAATGCTCCGACGATTGGATTACAGATACTTTAGGTATTTCTCCGACAATAACAAGAGATGACATCACCGATGGAGATATTAGCATAACAGTTAATAATGAAAACGGAGGAATAAAGGGGCCTTGGCATAAATTTGTTAAAGATGTATATAAAGAGATTGCTCGTAAGCATCCTGAGTGGAGTCTTTATCACTCCCCATACTTGCTTCAAATAAGTTTACTTTGTCTGTAAGCCAAAAAATATCATATATCATACAAAAAACTAAAAAAGGAACTCGTATGAGTTCCTTTTTATATTCTTACAGAAACCTCGCCGCTTGCGAGGTTTTCTTTTTTGCCGTCGTGATCTATCACAAGCGAAAAATCCTCGGATATGCCTAAAACCTTTGCGTCATAAAGCGGTTCGCCTGCGCGATAAACTGTGACATTTTTGCCGCCAATCATATCGCGTGCAATATAATCACTGTAATGCGGCTTTGTTTCAATGCTTTGATAATATCCAAAAAAGTTCTCCAGAATATCGTTGGCAACTGTATCCCTGTCAACTTTTTCATCTTCAAATATCGCACCGGCGATATTTGAAAGCTCACCGAATCCGTCTTTCGGCTCTTTGAGGTTTACTCCTATACCAAGCACAGCATACTCAAGAGTACCGTCAGGCGATACCTTGCCCTCAGTGAGAATTCCGCAAACCTTTTTGCCGTTCAAAAAAACATCATTTACCCATTTGATGCAAGTAGCTTTTCCGGTATGCTTCTCAATAGCTTTTGCCACTGCGGTTGCCGCCGCGGTAGTGATGAGCAAAGCATCCGATGCCGATAGCTCAGGGCGAAGCAGGATGCTCATATAAAGCCCTGTACCACCGGGGGACATAAAACTTCTGCCAAGACGCCCACGACCATTTGTCTGCTCATCGGCGATAACAACGCTTCCCTCAGGGGCGCCGCCATTCGCCATTTCTTTTATAATGTCATTTGTCGATGATACAGAACCAAAATGTTTAATCATACCATTCGATGTAACAGATATCATAAATCGAAATAACTCACATTTCTAATGTGTGTACTTATCTTTCTTCTTAAGCGCTTGCTTAGAGCCATCTGGACGTTGTATAACGGTATTATTAAGTATACCGCCAAAAGAAGCGCGAAACTCGGCAAGATATTCTGCGCGAAGTGCCGCCTGCTCTTCTTTTTCTGCCGCTGTAAGCTCTGTTTCCTTTGCCTTGCGTGCAAGGGCATTTATGCGGTCTAACTTTTCCTTTTCCATTATTTTTTCAAATCCTTAACAAATTCTTCCATTCTATCAAGCGCAATTGTAAGATGCTCAATTGAATAAGCATATGAAATACGCGCAAAGCCCTCACTGCCCGTACCGAAAGCATCTCCGGGAACAATAGCAACTCGCTTTTCATCAAGCAGCTTCTGACAGAATTCCTCACTGGAAATGCCAAAGCTGTCGATACGCGGGAACACGTAGAATGCGCCCTCCGGCTCAAAGCATTCAAGCCCCATCTCATTCAGTCGCGTTACAACGTACTGACGGCGACGGTCATACTTTTCCTTCATGTATTTTACATCCTCGTCACCGTTTGTAATAGCCTCTACACCTGCAAACTGCGATGCGGTGGATGCGCACATGATACCGTACTGATGAAGCTTGAGTATCTGATCCATGATTTCTTTCGGCGCACAAACATAGCCAAGTCGCCAACCTGTCATTGCGTATGCCTTGGAGAATCCGCTGACCATAACAGTGCGGTCACGCATACCGTCAAGCGATGCAATAGAAACATGATCTCTACCGTAAGTAAGCTCACCGTATATCTCATCCGAAAGTACAAGAATATCCTTCTCAATAAGAATGGGAGCAATTGCCTCAAGGTCCTCTTTAGTCATTATCGCGCCGGTGGGATTGCTGGGATAAGAAAGCACGATTGCCTTTGTCTTATCAGTGATAAGCGGAAGAAGTTTTTCAGGTGTAACCTTGAACTTATCCTCCACCGATGTATAAAGCGGAACAGATACGCCACCCATAACCTCAATAAGGGGGGAATAGCATACAAAGCATGGTTCGGGCACGATAACCTCGTCACCAGGATTAAGTATGGCGCGAAAAGCCATATCAATAGCCTCACTGCCGCCGACTGTGACTACTATCTCACCGTTTGCCGCATAGTGCAGATCAAAACGGCGGCTAAGATAATCGGAGATGCCCTCGCGCAGTTCAATAAGACCGCTGTTGGAGGTATAATACGTCTTGTTTTTGGTTATCGACTCAACTGCGGCATTTGAAATATGATACGGTGTCGGAAAGTCGGGTTGTCCGACAGTAAGTGAAATAACATCCTTCATGGTGCTCAGCATATCGAAGAATTTTCGAATGCCCGACGGTTTTATCGTGCGCACCTTATCGGATAAGAATTTATTATAATCCATCAGTTGCAGTTGCCTCTCTCGTCAAAGTTTGCAGGACCGTAGATAACGCCCTTGTCCTTATACTTACGAAGAACAAAGTGTGTCGCGGTAGACTGAACCGCCTCAAGGGGAGCAAGTCGCTGTGCGACAAAGAGTGCCACCTCGCGGATAGTCTTGCCCTCAAGAATTACGCAGAGGTCATATGAACCCGACATAAGATATA
Source organism: Clostridia bacterium (assembly GCA_017399305.1). GTDB lineage: Bacteria > Bacillota > Clostridia > Oscillospirales > CAG-272 > UMGS902. The sequence continues at coordinate 179,636 of JAFQDK010000009.1, read as the reverse complement.
CACTCTGCACCTCGGGATAATTGTAAATGCGCTCTGCAATCGCGTCAAAGCCGCGGTTATACTGAGGTGTGACCTTAAGCTCGATGAGCGCAGTAGCATATTCACGGTCGGTCTTATCCCAGTCAACAATCGCCTTGTAACCGAGGATAACACCGTTCTTTTCATATTCATCAATGATCTTCTTTATATCTCCCTCTTCTTTAGAGAGCATCATTGCAATCTGCTTTGTCGAAAGGCGTCCGTCGCCCTCGAGTATTTCAAGAAGTTTTCTATCCATTATTCTTACTCCTATCTATTGTATCAGTAATTTTTTCAAGTGAAAGGCCATACTTTTCTGCAATATCCTTAGCATAGGATTTGCCGTCAGGTTTCTGACGAAGTATCTTAAACGAGCGTGTACCGTCATCAGTTATCTTGGCGACAAGTGTGTCTATTTTAGTGCCGCCAAACACAGCGGATTCGGCATTAAGCTCCTCTACCCTTGCGGCAAGCGTATGCAGATGAGTAGCAAACAGAGTACGGCAACCAACCTTAGCAAAACCAAGCAACACCTCAGATGCTATGTAAGATGCCTCGTATGCACCGGTTGACGAAAGCGATTCGTCAAGCAGGATAATCGCTCGGCTGTCACATTCCTCAAAAATCTCATTAAGGCGTGCACATTCTTCACCAAGACGCCCCTTGTCAACAGTATCGCCGCTCTCGGTTGGGAAATGAGTGAAAATACCGCTTGCAGGGCTGAATTTAAACTCACGTGCAGGTACAAGCATACCGAGCTGGCAGAATGCCGCCGCAAGTCCAACCGCACATGTGATAACGCTCTTGCCTCCGCGATTTGGTCCTGTCAGCGTATATATCATGCCATTTTCATCAAAGGCAAAATCATTTTCAACACTCTGCTCATCAATGGCAAGTGCCACTGCAGGGTTATAAATTCCTTTTGCCACAAAGGCTCTTGCCTCAGCATCGCAAAGCGTAGGCTTTGAAAGCGGCAATCCACGCTCCAGCAAAGTTTCCATAAGACGTGTTGCACAGATGACAAATTCTATCTCAGGCATAACCTCTATCAGGAAGTTTGTATTGTCAAGCACATACGATTGCACTATCTTTTTCCACGAGCGGACAGAGGATTTGAACACGCTTGAAATTGCAGAATTGAGCGCCAGACTCATCGCAGTCTTTTGATTGTCGTTTTGCCCCTTGGAAAGAGGTGAAAGCGGCGCAATGAGAGTGTACTCATCATTTGCAAAGTTCATGCGAAGTATCTTGTCTATAGTATCGCCGGACTTAAACGGCTTGGGATTTATTGAAAGCACGCCGCACTTGTCGGCAGAAAGCGTAGAATCAAGATTTACACCGATAGTAATACTCTTGATATCACGCACGCGGTCAGTAAGTTCTGAAAGCTTTTGATTAAGCTCCTTATAATACTCGCTCTCGGAGATCTCCTTTATGTAATCGCAAAGTGCGATAAGCGATCTGCCTGAAAGCTTTTCACGCACAGGGACAAGCCCGTCACGCAGAGTTTCAACAGAGGAAATATAAAGCTCTATCTCGGAAAGCGAAAGAAGATACTCATCAGTCGTACGCTCACTCGATGCAGACATACGGCGAAGCTCGCTGATATCCGAGAGAATCGGAAGCACCTTTACAAAAGTTTCACCGACCTCTTTAACTCTGAGCATATCGGCAAAAATTTCGGCGCGATATTCAATGACCGACGGGTCAGAAGTAAAGTATTCACAAAGAGAGCTGTTTTTAAGCTTTATAAGGTCTGCAAGTCCGAGACTTTCGACAGTCTCAGGAGAAACCTTTGGGCGGTTGTCACTTGAGATATGTCTTTCGCGTGCTTCTCGCGAGGGATAAAGCAAACTAAAACTGAATTCTTCCATTTAACTCTCCTTTCATAATTTATATATACATAATTAGTATAACAATTTTTTCGCACTATTGCAATAAAAATTTGCAATTGACAGTGTTATATTGTATAATAAATTAACCAACTGTAAAGGAGAAGTGACATGTATTTTGAAGCTGCGACGAAAAAAGTGCATATTTCTGTCGGTGAGCTCTGTCATACCGTGGTAAATCACGCAAGCATTGACGTGCGCGGCGCACATGTCTATCCCGACAACGGCAAGATGCAGGAGATTTTGGAAAAGGAGCACGGTTATGCCTATTCGTCTGATGTCTCTCTCTACCGCACGGTCAGTCGCGGCGGACTTTTCTACTGCATTGACGGCGTTTGCGACGGCATAATTAAACGAAGCGGTAAAGTCACCGTTTGCGTCAACCGCTGCTATAACGGATTCACATCAAAAATCGACTCCGATATCGCCGCCGAAGCAATCGGAAACGCCGTAGCATATGCATACATAGTAGCCGAAAGCGAAATGCTTTCAGATATAACCTTTGCAGTAAACTTCTACCATAATCAAAATGACATAAAACGCATTGAAAAAACATATACGCACGGCGAAATGGAAGCCGCATTCATGCGCCTTTTAGACTTATATCGCCCGTTTGCCGCACTCGAAGCAGAGCGCATATGCGTGCGTCTTCCGGGGGCAAAATCGCAAAGCTTTCCATACCGGGAAATGCGGCCTCAGCAGCATGACTTTATGATTGAGGTTCTTCGTGCTGTTAAAAACGGTGGAAAAGCTGTTATCGAAGCCCCTACCGGCACAGGAAAAACCATGGCATCACTTTACCCTGCACTTAAAGCCCTCGGCACAGGATATGTGGACAAAATATTCTACTTCACGTCCAAAACCACAACCGCTATTGCCGCTATCGAAGCTGCAAAGAAGCTGTCTGAGGAATCGGGCATACGCGCCGTACACGTCAGTGCCAAAGACCGTTGCTGTCCGATTAAGATGCGCGACCCGTTCAAGTGCACACCGGAAAAATGTCCGCGTGCCAACTGCCACTATAAACGAACGGCAGATGCGATAGCAGATGTCGTAACCGCGCACAAAGTCATTGACATGCAAACCATAGGCGAATTTGCAAACAAATACAGCATATGCCCATATGAGTTCTCACTTGACCTCACCGAGCATTGCGATATTGTAATCTGCGACTACAACTACCTCATTGATGAAACCGCTCATTTCCGCCGCTACTTCTCCGATTGCGAGGAAAACAAAATGCGCTATCTGTTCCTCTTCGATGAGGCGCACAATCTGCTTGAACGTGCCAAGGCGTCATTCGGTGCAGAGCTTCGCCTTAGCAAATTCCGCAAATTCTTAGACGAGGTGCGTTCGGTGCCGCAGAATGCAGTAATTGAAAGCCTTGCAAGCCTTGAATTTTACATCAACAGTATGAGAGAGCTGTGCGCAGATGAAACCGAAATGGGCGATGACGGTGTAAAACGAGGTTTTACTACGTCACACGCTTTTGACAAACAGTTCTACGATCTGCTTGTAAGCTTTACCCGTGCAACTGACAAATACATTCATTCACAATACTGCGGCAGTCTGCCCGACAGCCTTTTTGATCTGCAAAGTGAGGCTAAAAAATACATTTCTTCGCTTGAAATGTTTGATGAATGCTTTGTTAACACAATCACTGTTGCAGGAAATGAGGTAATTACAAAGATAGTCTGCCTTGACCCTTCAAAACGAATTGCAGCAAAAACAAAAAAAGGCGTTGCTACTGTATTTTTCTCGGCAACACTTACTCCGCTTGAATACTACTCAACTCTTTACGGTGCACACGAAGCCGTCAAACTAAAGCTTGATTGCCCATACGACCGCTCAAACCTATGCGTTTGCATAATGGATCGCCTCAGCGTAAAATATCAGCTTCGCTCACAAAATGCCGGCGCAGTTGCCGATGCGATAATGAGCGTATGCGGTCGCCGTGACGGAAACTATATGGTATACTTCCCATCATACGATTATATGAGCGAAGTTCAGACGCTTTTTAAGTACAAGTATCCACACATCAAAACCGTTGTTCAGGCAAGATCCATGTCTGAAGAAGCACGCAAAGGATTTCTCGATGCTTTCCGAATCGGCAACCGCCAGGTGCTTGTCGGATTCTGCGTACTTGGTGGCATATATTCGGAGGGTATCGACCTTGTAGGCGACAGACTGATCGGTTCGATAATCATCGGCGTTGGACTTACTCGCCCGACAGACGAAAGCGAAGTAGTACGAGAATATTATGACAATAAGTATGAAGCTGGAAAGGAATATGCATATATCTATCCCGGCTTCAACCGTGTACTTCAAGCGGCAGGCAGAGTTATCCGCACAGAAACCGACCGCGGTGTTGTAGTATTTATTGACGAGAGATACGGCGAACCAATGTATAAATCCCTTTTGCCAAGTCAGTTCCATACGGCAAAATTTGTGGGTGACACACGCGCACTTGAAAATGTTATAGAAAGATTCTGGAACGATTAAAAAAGCAGCCTTTCGGCTGCTTTTTGGTTATCTTTCAAACTTATCGCAAAGCTGATTGATCTGATCTGCGAACTTGGCAAGATCCTTGTTTGCACCGCCCTTTGAGCGCGTGATAAGCGCCATAAGACGTCTGCCCGCCGAAAGCAATCTTTCGTAAACCGCATTTGCGCGCTTTGTAGGTTGCTTCTTCTGAATACGGACAATAGCGCCCTTTTCAATACACTCACCCGTTGCGAGATCATATACATCACCGCTGTAAGGTGCAATCGCATCAAAGCCCAATGTTTCGGTAATGCTTTTAGCAAACGAATCACAAGTTGCATCCTCACCATGGTTGACAAATACCTTCGCAGGAGAAAGACCTTTAAGCCAACCGAGAAGCATGTCCTTATCAGCATGTCCGCTAATACCGTCGAGATTGCATATCTCAGCGTGAACCTCAATTTCTTCATTGAAGATTTTTACATTAGGCGCGCCGTCAAGCAATTTTCTACCGATTGTGCCCTCGGATTGATAGCCCACAAACAAAACTGTCGACTCCGCTCTCCAAAGATTGTGCTTTAGATGATGACGGATACGTCCCGCCTCACACATTCCGGATGCGGAAAGAATAACCTTTGGTTCTTCATCCGCATTTATGAGTTTAGAATCATCCGCAGTTACCGAAAGCTTGAGCGAACGAAAATGAATCGGATTTATACCTTCACCTAAAAGTGCAAGAGTTTCTTTATCATAGTAACCTGCAAGGTCACCCTTATAAATGTTAGTAGCCTCAACTGCAAGTGGGCTGTCAACATATACCGGGAAGTCATCATGTCCCTTGATAAGCCCTGCATCCTTTATAGTCCTTATAAGATAAAGCAATTCCTGTGTGCGTCCAACCGCAAACGAAGGAATAACAACATTTCCACCACGGTCAAAAGTGCGCTGTAAAATACCCGAAAGTTGTGAAATATAATCGGGACGCTCACCGTGCAAACGGTCGCCATAGGTAGACTCCACAACAACATAGTCAGCCTTAGTCGGTGGCTGAGGATCGCGGATAAGCGGACGGTTGATGTTGCCGATATCACCCGAAAATACTATTGTCTTTGACACACCGTTTTCATTAAAATCAATGCAAATACTTGCCGAACCGAGAAGATGACCGGCATCGACAAACTTTACAGTTATACCGTCAAACGGCGTGAACTCCTTATCATACGGATACGGCTCAAACGACTCAATCGCTTTGACTGCATCCGCCATTGTATACGGAGGAACATATTCCGGCGCTCCAGAACGCTTTGCCTTGCGGTTGCGCCATTCAGCTTCAAACTCCTGAATATGTGCAGAATCGCGAAGCATGATATTACAAAGGCTGTGTGTTGCTTCGGTAGAATAAATAACTCCATCATACCCTGCGGCGACCATAGCAGGAATCTTGCCAGAATGGTCTATATGAGCATGTGTGAGAAAAATAGCATCAATGTCTGCAGGCAATATCGGCAGATCACAGTTTTCATAAATATCCGCCCCCTGCTCCATTCCGCAATCTATGAGCAAATGCTTGCCGCAAACTTCAAGCAGCGCACATGAACCTGTAACCTCATGCGCCGCACCTAAAAACGTAAGTTTCATTAACACGCCTCCTTTATTTTTTATTATATCATGTTTTTTCGAAAAAAACATGATATAATAAAAAAAACACATTATGCGAGGATCATCATGCTTAACACTGTCGTTTCAATTGTAAAAGAAGCCGCCAAGATAATGACCGGCGGCGAATATACCGTCACTGAAAAAGGTGATGCCAATTTCGTCACAGACAAAGATGTTGCCGTTGAACATTATCTGAATGAAGAAATTACAAAAGCTTTCCCCGGAATCGGATTTGTCGGAGAAGAAGAAGACTTTGCAAATGATGCACTTGAAAAGGAGTTCACTGCCGTTGTTGACCCCATAGACGGTACAATGAACTTTACGCGTGATATGAATCTCAGTGTCATCTCGGTTGCAATATTAAAGCATGGCAAACCGCTTGTCGGCGTTGTATACAATCCCTTTACAAATGAAATGTTCACCGCCGAACGTGGCAAGGGCGCATTCTTAAACGACAAACAAATTCATGTTTCCGACAGAGAACTTCGCTCTGCCTGCTTTTTCACGGCGTGGAGTACATACCGCAAAGATCTTGCACGCGCTTGCTTTGAGATTTCAGAGGAAGTATATTATGACACCTGCGACATCCGCCGCCTTGGCGTTTGTGCGCTTGAGCTGTCCTACATGGCAGCAGGACGCGGAGAGCTCTATTTTGAGATACGCCTTTTTCCATGGGATTTCGCCGCGGCACAGCTTATCCTGACAGAAGCCGGCGGTTATATCGGCACAATTGACTTTGACGAACCAATTTACACACGTCCTCAGCCTATCATCGCCGCTAACACGAAAGAAAACTTTGATTACCTGATAGAAAAAGTCAAAAAACACGTTCCGCATATTCCATATGAAGAGTAATATTAATTAGTTATGTATCAGTTATGGCATTTTTGTCAAAAATATCCCTACCACATATGAAAGGTAGGGATATTTTTTGGTTGAACTTAAAAGCAGTGAAACTGCAAAAAATCTTATGCGCGCATTTGCAGGCGAGAGTCAGGCGCGAAACCGCTACACCATTGCAGCGGACAAAGCAAAGGATCAAAAACTTGCAGTAGTCGAAGCGGTGTTCCGTTTTACAGCAGAGCAAGAACGTGCACACGCAGAAGTGTTTTATGAGCACTTAAAAGAACTTGACGGCGAAGAGATGACCATTGATGCGAGCTTCCCTGTAAATGTTACGGAATCGGTAGTAGAGCTGCTGAAATATGCCGCAGGAAATGAGTATAAAGAGCATGACGATGTATACAAAGCATTCGCACAGGTTGCTGAGGATGAGGGCTTTGCAAAAATCGCAGTGGATTTCAAAAACATCGCCAAAATAGAAAAGATGCACGGCGACCGATTTGCCAAACTCGCTGAACTTTTAGACAGCGGCAAACTCTTTGTTGCCGATGCCGAATGCGGCTGGATGTGCCTCAACTGCGGAAATGTTATCGAAACTAAGGGCGCTCCCGAAAAATGCCCTGTATGCAATGCTGACCAAGGCTTTTTCATCAGACTTGCTCTTGCACCGTACACCGAATAATAAGAAAAAAGGACTGCGTTGCAGTCCTTTTTCTTATCTCATTACAGCCTTCATTTCCTGTGCATTTTCGGCAGAAGAATTTACTTCTTCAGGTGAATGATATGTAGGAACCATCTCATGAAGAATATCCTTCACCGCCTTTGAGCCGATCTCGCGATTTACTTCACAAAGCTCTCTGAGCTTTGCAATATTCTGCTCCATCTCGTCACGCGAGTGGGGCGCATCGTGCTCTATGAAAATAAGATTATTGTCAGTCTTGCTAAGCTCCTCTGTCTTGATAAGCAGCTCCTCATAAAGCTTCTCACCGGGACGAAGACCTACTTCGATAATATCAATATCCTCATATGGAACAAGTCCCGAAAGGCGAATCATATTCTCAGCAAGCTCCAGAATCTTTACAGGCTTACCCATATCAAGGACAAACAGCTCACCGCTCTTTGCCATGGCACCTGCCTGCATAACAAGCTGGCTTGCCTCGGGAATAGTCATAAAGTATCTTATAATACGTTTATCGGTAACCGTGATAGGTCCGCCAGCCTCAATCTGACGCTTGAAAAGCGGAATAACCGAGCCGTTTGAACCGAGTACATTGCCGAATCTTACTGCGGCAAAAGAAGTTTTGGAATTAGCGCGGCACTGAATAACCATTTCACACATACGCTTTGTCGCGCCCATGATATTGGTCGGGTTTACCGCCTTATCGGTGGAAATGAGGATAAATTTCTCAACACCGTACTTCTCGGCCGCATTTGCTGTCTTATATGTACCGAGAACATTGTTCTTTATCGCTTCAAGTCCGCTGTGCTCCATAAGCGGAACGTGCTTATGCGCTGCCGCATGGAAAACTATCTGTGGGCGGTAATACGCAAACAGCGCGTCAAGTCGCTTTGTATCGCGAACCGAACCGATTTCGACATTGAGATCAAGCTTGTCGCCATACTTACGGCGAAGCTCCTGCTCAAGATCATATGCATTGTTTTCGTAAATATCAAAAACAATAAGTTTTTTTGGTCCTCGCTTTGCAATCTGACGGCAAAGCTCACTGCCGATAGAACCGCCGCCACCGGTTACAAGAATAACCTTATCGCGATAATAATCATCGGCTTCTGACGAAACAAACTTTAAAGAATCGCGGAACAGAAGATCCTCGATACGTATCTCGCGAAGCTGACGCTTGCCGCTTGTATCCTGTTCGGTCGAGCTATTCTCTTTAAACGGAAAATCGTAAATCTTTATCGGCAGTCCGGTCTCACGGTATATGTCAAGGAGACGCTTCGTAGACTCATTGTCAAGCTCAGGCAACGCAATAATAATCTCCTGAACAGGCATAGACTTAAGCTTGTCTACTATCCTGTCCTCCTCGGACAAAACGGGCACGCCGCAAACCTTGCTGCCTATCTTCTCTTTGCTGACATCAATAAAACAGATGGGCTTATAGCGCGATTTGGATGTATATAGCAGATCCTCAGCAAGAGTTGCACCGGTATTTCCGGCACCGACAATCGCAATACCGGCTTTATGAATCGTATCAAGACTCATATTCAGATGACGGTATCTCTGCTGATATACAAATCTCATCGAAAGTGCCGCAAGCGTAAAGCAAGCAACACATGAGATTGACTGCCAGATACCAAGATATGGCTTAAGCGGTGTAAACTGAAGCAAATAACAGCATACTATACCAACACCGCCGCCAATCGCGTCAGAGATCACCATGAGAAGGTATGCTCTGGAATTGGCATATCTCCAGACATTGCGGTAAACGCTAAACGCCAATCTCGCAATCAGAACGCAGACAATCAACATACTTGCATTTATGAAATAGTTGATAAAAGAGCGGTCTAGACTTGTAGACGACTGCTGCGCTACTATAGCTGATACGATATATACAGCAAAAAATGCAAGGGCGTCTATCAATATCAGCGCATGGGAACGATTTCTAAGTTTATGCATAAAAGCATTCTCCTTAAAGATTATTTTTATCTATAGGAAGGGTTGCTATCAAATGTACCATTGTACGCAAAACATCGTTTGCGCTTATTTTCGCAGTTCGGAAAACCGACTCCTCCTGAGTTCGGACAACAAAGTTGTCGTCAATTGCGACTATATCTGTACGCTTATTCTTCATAAGCTTTTCGTATTTTGAAGAAAGCTTGTCAAATGTAAGCATTCCTGCACCGCCGTATCTCATTCCCTCTTCAAGGAACAGTACAGCGCAAGGTCCGCTTGGCAAAAGCTTGGCTATTCTTTCAGCCGATACAGAGTATGGCTTCAAAGTTTCAAGCAAAATAACGCCCGTCTGTATCCCCTGTGAGCGCAACTTATCTGCCGCCGCCATCGCCTCGGTAACTATTCTGCCATAGGTGATGATAACGGCTTTATTCTTTTCGGGATCGCCAAAATCTGTATGTGCAACGGTATCTGTATCGTCGTCTTTGAAAAATGTATCAATTATGCGTTCATCGTCTCCCATGTTGGGATATCTTATCGCAATGGGCATGTTTGTGTGCAGACTTGCATCAAGAAATCTGTCAAGAGAAGCAAGCGTTGCAGGCGCAAACAGGCACAGGTTAGGTATGCTCGAAAGAAATGCTACATCAAATATACCATGATGCGTAGGACCGTCGCCCGAAGCGAGCGAAGCACGGTCAACTATCATTCTAACAGGTAGATTCTGAAGCGCAACATCGTGAATAATGCTGTCATAACTGCGCTGCAGAAATGTTGAATATATCGCGGCATACGGCTTCATGCCTGCGGCGGCAAGTCCTGCAGCAAAGGTAATAGCATGTTCCTCAGCGATACCAACGTCAAAGAATCTGTCAGGATGCGCCTTTGCAAACTCGGAAAGACCAACACCGTCCTCCATTGCAGCAGTTATAGCGCAAACCTTATCATCAGCCTTTGCCATCTCTGTAAGCTTTTTGCCAAAGTGCTCAGAAAAATTGCCGTCATATGGTGTACCTACGCTGTGATAAAGGCTGGGGTTCTCCTCGGCAGGAGCATATCCTTTTCCCTTTTTGGTACGAAGATGCAGTATAACGCTTGTACCCTGCCGCTTTGCCTCCTCAAGCAAATGCTCAACTGCCGTATAATTGTTGCCATCAATGGGACCGAGATATTTAAGTCCAAGCCCCTCAAAATAGCTTGCGCCGTAAAGGGCATGCTTGGCAAAAGTCTTTATGCGACGCATACCGGAAAGCAACGGCTTACCGATAAGCGGTATCTTGGAGAGCACACTTGATGTGCCGCGTTTGAATTTAAAATATCTTTTAGATGAACGGGTTTTTGCTATCTGCTTTGCAAGAGCGCCTGTATTGCGCGATATCGACATTTCATTTTCATTTAAAATAACGATAAGGCGCAGATCCTTGTCACAATTATTGAGTGCCTCATGTATCATGCCGCCCGTAAATGCGCCGTCACCAAGCACAGCAATAGTATAATTATCGCGCCCGTAAATACGGTCTGCCTCAGCATAACCAAGTGCCGCAGAAACCGAAGTGGAGGCGTGGCCTGTACCAAATGAGTCAAACTCGCTTTCACCGAGCTTTTCAAAGCCGGAAATACCACCGCCCTGACGGAGAGTATGAAACCTGTCCTTTCGGTCACTGATGATCTTGTGCACGTAGCTTTGATGCCCAACATCAAAAATTACGCGATCATGCGGCAGGTCAAACACACGGTGTATGGCAACGGTAAGCTCGACAACACCAAGATTTGAGGCAAGGTGGCCGCCTGTTTTAGTCACATTTTCAACAAGAAACTCGCGAATATCTGTGCACAGCTGCGGTATATCTGATGCAGCAAGCTCACGGACGTCTTTATTGCCGTTTATTTTATTCAAAATAGGGTATTTTTCTGCTTCCATCATCTTTCACCTTACATAATGCACAAATTACAGCTAACAAATTTTACGCTTTGCTCAAAACGTAGAAAATCTAAAAAATTGTAATAATCTCTTGACAAAAGTTTTCCACATCAAAAAGTGGGAAAATGTGAATAATTGAATATCCCAACCCCTTGATTTCATGGGAAATATTCATTTCATTCGGGAAATATTCATAGTTTTCCACATTTTCCACGCCAAACAAAGTGAAAAATGTGGAAAACTCCTATTTGTTCAAACCTCACAAAATTACTCGTTAAAGTATTTTTTATCGAGTGAACGAAGCTTGATTGCCTCTGAAATATGGCGCGCATTTATCATTTCTGAAGCATCAAGATCAGCTATCGTGCGTGCTAAGCGGAGTATCTTATCATATCCGCGCGCCGACATACCAAGGCTGTCAAAAGCAACCTTTAAAAGTGCACTTGCATCATCTGTAAGCACACAGTATTTTTCAATATCGCGTGTGGTCATATCGGAATTCTGATGCACCGGGGTACCGTTTTTTCTGCAACGCTCGGCAGAAAAATCGCGCGCCGCCTTAACTCTGCCACGTATAGTCGCCGATGTTTCGGCTTTGTCCGAAAAAGTCTGCAATGCATCAAAGTCAACAGGACCGACCTCAATCTGAATATCTATTCTGTCAAGCAATGGACCGCTTATCTTGGAAACATACTTTCTGATATCCCCTTTTTTACAGGTACACTGCTTTGTGGGGTGCGAGAAATAACCGCATCGGCATGGATTCATCGCCGCAACAAGAGTAAAGTTTGAGGGGTATGTGACCTTTGCCGATGCACGGGTAATGGTGATCTTGCCATCTTCAAGCGGCTGGCGCAAAGTTTCCATTGCGCTTTTCATATACTCAGGCAGTTCATCGAGAAACAAAACACCGTTGTGTGCAAGAGATATCTCTCCCGGACGCGGATTGGATCCGCCACCGACAAGACTTACCGCCGACATAGTATGGTGTGGCGAGCGGAAAGGACGATTGACAATAAGCGGGGTATCCTCACGGAGCATACCTGCAATCGAATGTATCTTGGTCGTTTCAATAGACTCTTCAAAAGAAAGCTCAGGCAGAATCGTGGGAAATCTTTTTGCAAGCATTGACTTGCCCGTGCCCGGAGGGCCGATAAGCAGAACATTGTGGCCGCCTGCCGCCGCTATCTCAAGTGCACGTTTTGCGTGAGCTTGTCCCTTTACCTCGGCAAAATCAACATCAAAATGTTCCTTGCCGCGCTCAAATATACTATAATCAAATGCTACCGGTGCAATTTCTGTCTCACCGCGCAAATGATGTACTATCTCAATAAGACTTGCAACGGGATATACCTTAATATCCGGCACCGCGCTCGCCTCAGCAGCATTGCCTGCCGGAACAAACACTTCTTTTCTTCCATGCGCCTTTGCGGCAAGACACATGCAAAGCACACCGTCAACCGCGCGAACCTCGCCCGAAAGCGAAAGTTCTCCTATAAATGATTTATCTTCAAGGTTATCAATCGGAACAGTGCCGCCGCACGCAAGCACGCTTATCACCATGGCAAGGTCAAATGATGAACCTTCCTTTTTGCGATTGGCAGGTGCAAGATTAACAATCATCTCAAGGCTCGGAAACCTGATGCCGCTGTTTGCAGTCGCGGCGCGTATACGCTCGCGAGCCTCTTTGACAGCAGTGTCCGCAAGCCCGATAATCTCAAGGGCAGGAAGCTTTTTCACAGCACTGCATTCAACCGTAACTTCAAAGCCATCAATACCATGAAGCGCCGCAGTATAAACTCTGGACAGCATAGCTTCCCCTCCCGAATTGCATAATATATCAATATATTATAACATACAAAATAACCAAAAGCAACATATTTGAACAATTGCTACCATGTAAAATTTGTAAATTGTTATGCGAAAAAGTATTTTTCTCCACGTTTTATATCACATAAACAACAAATCAGGAGGAAAAGTCATGAGTCTTTTCGATATTTTCAAAACAAAAAAGAAGAAGGGTGCACCGCCCCCGACAAAAGTGATGTCAATTGAGGAAAAAACATCAATCATCTGTAAAAATGCAGGCGTACCTTTTGGTCCTAAGAGCAAAATACTATTTTGCTCAGATGAGTATCCGGTAGTTATAGTAGATGACAAGCTTATCATTTACACTTCAAACGAAAAGAACGAGGAGTACTACCAAATAATACCGTTGAAAAATATCGACCTTGGCAATTGCGGTGAATTCTATGAGCACAACAACGGCAAAACCAGCATTTTGGAAGTAACCGGCTTCGCCCTGTTTGATCTATCACCCAAAGATCTCTTTTGGTATGACGAAGCTGTGTGCGGAAATTACTTCTCCCCCAAAGAAGCACGATACGTTGGCATGTTGCGCCGCGCAGAAAGACTCGCCAACTATGCCGGGTTCCCCCTTACAGAAGACAATCCCGTTCGTTTTTCTTCATTCAAAGCTGTATATGAAGCGCGCGTGCCGAGAACAGTTGTGTTTGCAAAGAACATACTTTTTATCGACGATGAAGGCACACACGTGCTGCCGCTGAATGAATTTACAGATATCTTCTTCCCGAATGACCCGAGTGAAGAGTGTCCAAAGATCGTCTTCACTATGATTGACGGCAGCGAAGTAAAGGTCACATTGGACCACGCCTGTGAAATCGAAGCATTTATAAACGCTGTAGGTATGTTTATAATGGAAAACAATCAAAACGGAGGTAACTTATAATGCCGCTCATATATATCGGAATCACTCTTTTTATCGCTTACTGGATTTTTGATATAGGAAACAAATTCTGTTGTGAAAAATTTGCGATAAGCTTTTTCGAAGGTACAAGACTTGCAATTACCGTTATCACAGTAATTGCACTTGTCGTAGCTTTGATTTATAATCTTTCTACCGGCGGATCAGCAAGCGAATATGCACAGATCATGATTATCACTATCTGTATCTCAACCGCAGTGAGCATAGCATATAATATCTTTTCCTCAAATCAGCATGACGCTCCTGCAATTATTGTATGTGCACTGCTCGGCATTTTTCACGGAATATTCGGAACCCTTGGTGCCATCGGATACGTCTGCATGTTAATCATTGCAGGCACAGCAGAAGAAATGGTCAAGCATCCTCTCACCACACCTGATTACGATCAGTCCTCACAGCCGGCTACCGATGCCAACAAAACGTGGACTCGTGAGCGTGCAGACTATGTGGCGCGTCAGCATGGCGCAACCGATGCTGATGACTGGGCAAGGCGCAACGGCCAGATTGGCTTTGACGCGGCTTATACAAACGGTTGGTACAACGACAAAATCTAAAAAACGGCGGTCACAGACCGCCGTTTTTCTTTAAATATGCATCATGCTTACGACGCACATACGATTCGTCATGTTCACCCGCCATAAATGCAATGCGTTGCCATGATGACACACAGTCATAATAACGCAGCATGAAAAGCTCTCTTGTCTGTGCATCTTCTATACTGCTTATGTATCCGATAATCTCTGCCTCCTCAGCATGTGCAATCGCGAGGTAATTTTCAAGCGCCTCGCACGTCTTTACAACAGCAAGTGAGCGCTCACCATACTGCCGCTTGAGATTTGCTATTCTTTGCTTGGTCCGCGTTATCTCCCGTCTGAGTGTTCGTAAAGACGAAAGCTTTTCTTTTGTCATCACTTTAAAAGTGCCTCCATATCAGCAAGCAACGATTGCCACCGCTCTATTGCGCGCTCGGTTTGTGACAGCTTGAAAAGCAGTTCCTCGCGCCTTTCATTTTCGTCATCCAATCGACCGTAAAGATCTTCAATTCGACTTTTAAGTTGTCTTTTGCTCATTCTGGTGCCTCCGTTAAATGAGGTGTCGGTAAAAAAGTGCATAAAGTGTCCCTTCTTTTGATTTTTTCTCTTGTAATACCGAAATATCTGTGATATACTTGATAAGGTTATATAAGCAAAAACAGAAATATCTGCATTACATTCATATGATAACACAGATATTTCTGTATGTCAACTACTTTTTTATTTCGGAGGCAAATTATGCCGCAAACCAGCAAAGAGATAGCGGACAGAATCCGTGCACTCGCTCAGAAACACGGTGTCACTGTCAAGCAAACTCTTGACGATTGCAGTATCAATCGCAACTTTTTATACGACCTTGACAAGGGTAATTCTCCCTCGGTGGACAAGCTTTCACGCATAGCGCAATACTTTGGCGTCGGTATATCGGCTCTGCTCGAAGATGACGAGATATCCTCGCTGCTTGATATTTACAAAAAGCTTTCCAAAGAAGAAAAGGCAGAATTCCGCAAATACTTACAGAGCCTTATAGAGTAGGATCTGCCGCCGCATATGCACGCAGCACCGCTTCTTCAAGTTCGCCGCGAAAAGGCGAGTTTATCGGATGCGCAATATCGCGATATGAGCCATCTGCATTCTTGCGGCTTGGCATCACAATAAAAAGCTTGCTTTCTGTGCTGATGACTTTGATATCATGCACGGCAAACTGACCGTCAAATGTTACCGAGGCAACTGCTTTAAGCGGAGCTGACTCAAAGGTTCTTCTGATTTTTACATCTGTAATTTCCATAGTGATCTTCCTTTCAGAATGTTATGGTAAAATTATGTGAAATCCGAACCATTTTTATTCATATTATTAATAAGACTGAAAAAGAACGAGGTTATTTTTTAAAATGGCTGTTAACAATACACATTTCGGTGCAGAGGAAATCGCACGTAAGCTTGAAAACAAGAGCGCCGTATATTTTCTCGGCATCGGCGGCATCACCATGTCGTCACTCGCGCACGTTACACATTTACACGGCTTTAAAGTAGGCGGATCAGACCGTACACTTTCTCCCATCACCGCACGTCTTGCAAACGAGGGAATCGAGATTTTCGAGGGACACAAGGCAGAACAACTTGACGGATACGATGCACTTGTTTACACCGTTGCAGTAAGTGAAGATACGCCTGAGCTTGTACGCGCCAAGGAAAGAGGTATTCCCGTCATCTCCCGTTCCGACTACCTCGGCTACCTTATGCGCAGCTACACCAACCGCGTCGGACTTTCCGGTATGCACGGAAAATCCACCGCAACTTCAATGACAACTGAAGTATTTCTTGCCGCAAATGCCGACCCCACTGTAATTTCGGGCGCTGAGCTTTCCTCTATTGCCGGTGCTTATCGCCTCGGCGGAAAAGAAAACTTTGTTTTTGAATCCTGTGAATACATGGATTCATTTCTCGACTTCTATCCCACTATTGCCGTTGTACTCAACATTGAGCTTGACCACGTTGACTATTTCAGCGACCTCGACCATGTAAAGCGCTCTTTCCGTTCATATATCGAAAAGACACGCGGATGCGGTTGTGCAGTGCTCAACGCCGATGATGAGGATGTAATGGATATGGCAAAAGATTTTAACGGCAGTATCTTTACATTCGGTGTGAAAAATGAAGCGGATATCATGGCAAAGAACATTTCATTCGAAGGCGGTGTCGCATCGTTTGATCTCTGCCACGGCAGCATGAAAAAGCATGTAAAGCTCTCAGTTTCCGGTGAGCACAATGTTTACAACGCACTTGCAGCAGCTGCCTGCGGTATTCTCTGCGGACTCAAGTCAGACCTCATTGTTAAAGGCCTTGGCAATTTCCATGGCGCATCACGCCGCCTTGAGTTTAAGGGCGAACTCAACGGTGCCAAGGTTTATGACGACTACGCACATCATCCCACGGAAATTGCAGCTACCCTTAAAACCGTTCGTCAGATGGGATTCGAGCGCGTAATCTGCGTTTACCAGCCACACACATACTCGCGTACAAAAGGGCTTTACGATGCATTTGTAGAATCACTGCGCCTTGCCGATATCCCTGTAATGGCAGATATATACGCAGCGCGTGAAACAGATACCCTTGGCGTATCAAGTGAAGGACTTGCCGAAGATATCGGCGAGAACGCCCTTTACTTTGACAGCTTTGAAAAGATTGCTGAGTATCTTAAATCTGTTGCAAAAGACGGCGACATAATTCTCACCATGGGCGCCGGAAACATCACACATCTTTCAAAAAGCCTCGGACTGTAATTATTGCTAAAATCCGCTTGAATCCAAGCGGATTTTTATTTGTGTTTTTTGAGTGACATTTGTTGATTTAAAATGCAAAATGTAGTATACTAAATATTACGCAAAAATCTATCGGAGGTAAAAACTACTATGTTTAAAAGGCTTGCAGCGTGCGTAAGAGAATACAAAACGCCTTCGCTGTTGACGCTTATTTTTATTGTGTGCGAAGCGATAATCGAAACCTTTATTCCGTTTATCACCGCAAATCTGGTAAACCAGATTGAAGCAGGCGCAGAGCTATCCACCGTATTCAAAACCGGCGGACTGCTTATCGTTATGGCACTGCTCTCTCTGTGTTGCGGCGGTATCGCTGCCGTCACCTGTGCAAAAGCATCGACAGGTTTTGCAAAAAATCTCCGCCGCGACATATACTCGCAGGTGCAGGACTTCTCATTTGAGAACATCGACAAATTCTCCGCTACCTCGCTTGTAACGAGAATGACAACCGATGTAACCAACACACAGATGTCATTTATGATGATAATCCGTACAGCTATCCGCGCACCCCTGATGCTTATCTTTTCTATAATTGCGGCATATGTAATGGGCGGCGCACTTGCGACATCATTTGTGGTAATAATCCCTGTACTGGCGAGCGGACTTTTCCTTGTCAGTCGCAAGGCTATGCCGGCTTTCCGCAGAGTGTTCCGCAAATACGACCGTTTGAATGAGTCAATCGAGGAAAACGTACGCGGCATGCGTGTTGTAAAGGGCTTCTCGCGCGAAGAATATGAAAAGCAGAAATTCGGCGCGGCGGCAGAAGATATCTGCGGCGACTTTACAAAAGCAGAGCGTATCGTTGCGCTCAACTCACCCATAATGCAGTTCTGCATCTACTTAAACATGGTTTTTGTGATGATAGTAGGCTCAAAGCTCGCAATTGAGAGCGGCGGAACATACATCAATGTAGGTGAGATATCCGCAATGCTTACCTACGGTGTGGCTATTCTTATGCAGCTTATGATGCTCTCCATGATCTACGTCATGATAACCATGTCGGGCGAATCAATGAAGCGTATCTTTGAAGTGCTTGAAGAAAAGCCTACACTTCACAATCCCGAAAATCCTGTGATGACCGTCGCAGATGGCTCTATCGAGTTTTCTGATGTTTGTTTCAAATATTCCAAAGAGGCAAAGAAAAATGCGCTCTTTGACATAGACCTCAGAATCGAAAGCGGTATGACGGTTGGCATCATCGGTGGTACAGGCTCAAGCAAATCCACCCTCGTTCAGCTTATCCCCCGCCTTTACGATGCTACCGAAGGCACTGTCAAGGTAGGTGGAGTTGATGTGCGTGATTACGACATAGAAACGCTTCGCGGAGAAGTGGCAATGGTATTGCAAAAGAATCTGCTATTCTCCGGCACTATTGCAGAGAATCTGCGCTGGGGTAACGAAAACGCAACCGACGAAGACCTTATCCACGCATGCAAGCTCGCACAGGCGCACGACTTTGTTGAGAGCTTTCCCGAAGGATACAACACCTACATTGAGCAGGGCGGTACAAATGTATCGGGCGGTCAGAAACAGCGCCTTTGCATTGCACGCGCACTTCTCAAGAAACCAAAAATACTTATTCTTGACGACTCCACAAGCGCGGTAGACACAAAGACCGATGCTCTTATACGCCGCGGCTTTGCAGAATACATCCCTGAAACCACAAAGATAATCATTGCTCAGCGTATCGCATCGGTAATGGAAGCTGACATGATAATAGTAATGGACAACGGACAGATAAGCGCTGTCGGTAAGCATGAAGACCTCATGCAAAAGAGCGAAATCTACCGTGAAGTCTATGAACAGCAGACACACGGAGGTGACGACAATGAGTAAGCCTCAGATGCAAAAGCCTAAAATGAAAATGGGAGTTCTTCTCCGTGTATTCAAATTTCTGCTAAAAAGCTATCCTGTACTGCTACCGATAACCGCAATATGCATTATCCTTTCTGCTACAGTTTCGGCAGTGCCGTCTATCTTCACAAAAACTGTGCTTGACGTTATCACCGAATTTGTCGGCAACGGAATGACAGATTATTCTGCGGCGGCAGAAAAGATATTCCCCGCAATCATACTGCTTGCATGCATGTATGTTGCCTCACTCATCCTTATTACAACCTACCAACAGCTAATGGCGTATATCACGCAGGGCTTTCTCTCAAAGCTTCGCTGCAAGATGTTTGAGGGCATGCAGAATCTTCCTATCAAATACTTTGACACTCACAAGCACGGAGATATAATGAGCTATTATACAAACGACATTGACACCCTCCGTCAGCTTGTTTCGCAGTCACTGCCAAGTCTTCTTAACTCATTTATCATCGTTATAACAGTGCTTTCTATCATGCTCTATTACAGCGTGTGGATGACGCTTGTTGTGCTTGCAGGTGTTTGTGTAATGGTGCTTGTTTCTAAAAAGATTGGCGGCGGCTCGGCTAAATTCTTCATGCGCCAGCAAAAGGCTATCGGCGCGGCTGAAGGCTACATTCAGGAAATGATGAACGGACAGAAGGTCGTCAAGGTATTCTGCCACGAGGATAAGAGCCGCGAGGGCTTTGACAAGATAAACGACCAGCTCTACGAGGATAGCTACAGAGCTCATGCATACGCAAATATGCTTGGTCCGATCATCATGAATATCGGCAACATCCTCTATGTTATCTGCGCTACAGTCGGCGGTATTTTTCTGCTCACAGACGCGCCCAACCTGTCTATTTCAGGCGCGGCATTTACAATAAGCATCGTTGTTCCATTTCTCAACATGACAAAGCAGTTTACAGGCAACGTAAACCAGCTTTCACAGCAGATAAACTCTATTGTAATGGCAATGGCAGGTGCACAGCGTATCTTTGACCTCATGGATCAGCAGCCGGAAGCAGACGACGGATATGTTACCCTTGTCAATATTGAGGTCGACGAAGAAGGCAACATGACCGAAACCGAAAAGCGCACCGGTATGTGGGCTTGGAAGCATCCCCACCATGACGGCACGCTGACGTATACTCCTCTGATGGGCGATGTACGTCTTAATGATGTCGACTTTGAGTACGAGGAAGGCAAGCCCGTGCTGAAAAATGTTTCGGTATACGCATACCCCGGTCAGAAAGTCGCCTTTGTAGGCGCGACAGGCGCAGGCAAAACCACGATAACCAACCTTATCAACCGCTTCTACGATATCGCCGACGGCAAAATACGCTATGACGGCATCAACATCAACAAGATAAAGAAAAGCGATCTTCGCCGCTCTTTAGGCATCGTACTTCAGGAAACCAACCTGTTTACGGGCACAGTAATGGACAACATCCGCTACGGCAGACTTGACGCGACCGATGAAGAATGCATTTCTGCGGCACGTCTCGCCGGTGCAGATGACTTTATCACCCGTCTTCCAAGCGGATATGACACTATGCTGCATAACAACGGTGCAAATCTCTCGCAAGGTCAGCGTCAGCTTATCGCTATCGCACGAGCCGCCGTTGCAGATCCGCCTGTTATGATTCTTGACGAGGCAACTTCTTCAATCGATAC
The DNA here is from genome assembly GCA_017399305.1 of Clostridia bacterium. Taxonomy (GTDB): domain Bacteria; phylum Bacillota; class Clostridia; order Oscillospirales; family CAG-272; genus UMGS902. The sequence continues at coordinate 158,522 of JAFQDK010000009.1, read as the reverse complement.
CCGTACCGAGGCGATTGTTCAACGCGGCATGGACAAGCTGATGGAGGGCAGAACGGTATTTGTTATCGCTCACCGCCTTTCCACAGTCAAAAACTCTGACGTTATTATGGTGCTTGACCACGGTGTTATCATCGAGCGTGGTAACCACGATGCGCTCATCGCAGAAAAAGGCACATACTATCAGCTTTATACCGGCGCATTTGAACTTGAATAAAATAGTAACAAAACAGCACCTGTGCATTTTGCACAGGTGCTGTTTGTATTTAATGTGTCAACTAATCCTGTTCAAACGACATGTTTGCAAAAAACAACTCTGAAAACATATTATCAGCACCAAGATCGATAAATTCTGCTTTCTCTGTAATTTCAGTAAGTTGATTCTGCTCACAAGCAAATTTGACCGCTCCGAGCAAGCTTGAATTGTTTATAGGCACAAACCTGTCAGTCAGCTCTCTCGGCACAAGTCCGAGATATGCCGCATTTCCGACATTCAACTGTGCAGAAAAACCGCCTGCGACATACATTCTTTCAACATCGTCAAACCGCACTCCGCCATGCTTTAAAAGACATTCTATCGCCGACATTACTGCAGATTTTGCAAGCTGAAACTCACGGATATCCCCAGGAGTCACTTTGACATTTTCAGACAAAGCAAAATCATCCTCCATATATCCGCTTTCTTCAACTGTTCCGTTTCGCACAAGTTCTGCGATTATATCTACAAGACCGGTTGCGCATATTCCTACAGGTTCTGTGTCGCCAATCACTGAATAGCTACCGTCCGCTTTATAGCGGCTGACCGCACCGATTGATGCGCTCATGCCGCAAGAGATATTTGCTCCTTCAAAGCAAGGTCCTGCCGCCGCAGTAGCACACAGATATTTATCTTTATTGAACAAAACTATTTCAGCATTTGTGCCAAGGTCGATAAGCAACGAATACTTATCCCCGCTTGGCTTATCCACAAAGCCAAGACCAGAAACGATGTCAGCACCGACAAATGCGGAAATACCCGGAAGAGATATAATCTCGCCGACATTTTCAAAGCCAAGGTCTGTGCCTTTTACTCTTTTTTCTTCCAAAAACTTTGGAGTGTACGGACTTACACCAAGCGTGGATGCGTCAATCCCGAAGAAAAGATGAAGCATGGTTGTGTTCCCTGCCACATACATGCGCTCTACTGATGTAACCTTGTATTCCACAAGCAATTCGTCAGCCATTTGCGAAAGCTTGGTAAGAAGCATTCTTTGAAGCTCTTCGGCACCATTTTTAGCACAGTACTCTATTCTTGAAATTACATCTGCGCCAACTTCTCTCTCGGGGTTAGGTGCAGTTTTTGTTTTAATAATACTTTTTTCATCAAGCGATACAAGAGCAAGCGCGAGTGTTGTTGTACCAATGTCAAGGCAAAGGCAAAGATTGTCGGTGACAACTCCGCTTTCGTCAGCACCTGTAACAGATATGATATCCTTGTTATCAGGAACAATTACCTCAGCATCTGTTCTTACAACATACTGACAAGCAAGCTCCTCTTTACCGTCTACTATCACCGTGCACTTTTTACATGCACCGCGTCCGCCGCAAGGCTTATCGATATGCACACCCGAACTGCCGAGCAAATCGCCGAGAAGCTTTTCGCCTTCGAATACAATTGTCCTTGTTATTCCATTTTGTGCCACTGTCAATATCGACATAACTGACTCCTAATCATTAAATAAAACCATACGGAAGTATGTCACGAAATTATGACCGTTTATGTATTTAAGCGAGTTTTTTGCAAGTCTGAAAAACTCATTTTTTCCATTTCAACTGCATTGCCGAAGTGATATGCTGCAGCGGCCTTGAGAGAATATTTCATCTGCCATCGTCGGGCTCATAATACCTACAAGTGGCTCCGCCATCATAATGCCCGATGCGCCAGCCGCCTTGAATGCTTTTGCATACTCTATAAGATATGCTGTTGCCTTACTGAGCACCTTATGTACCGTTTCTGGCTCATCATAACAAAGATACATGATCTCAGTTACATCCATAAGTCTGCCTGCAAGAGAATACGGGCCTATCATACCGGCAAGCACGGGCTTGTCGGTAATTCTCTCTGCCGCAAGACGGATCCCTTCAACACAGCCTTTGCTCTGCCCTGTTGCATTTTTTCGGAAATCAGTCTCCATTTCATTGCGCAAAAATCTATTTTAATTATAACAAATACTTTCAAAAGAATAAATAGGTTTTTCTCCCTTTTTGCTCCATTATATGAAACAATACCATATAAAACAGCATACAAATGATAAAAAACTCCTATGCCTGTTTCTTTCTGACATAGGAGTTTTTATAATTAAAGTATATAGTTCAAAAGGTTTTCAAAGTTGTAGAAGTATACAAAAGAGCCTTTTTCAACAAGATCAACCTCGGTTTTGTCAACTAATTTATATGTAAAACTAATGCTGAGATATGCTCTGTTATTCTCGGGATCTACATTTGTGTATTCCGTAAGATTGCCGTCTTCATCATAAGTAAGCTTTGTCACATGATCAAGTTCGCCGTCAGAATAATACTTTACAGAAACAATTCTGTCGTCTTCACCATACTCGTACTCATATTTGTTTACACCGTTATCGACACTGCCGTCCTCAGAATCTGTATATGTTATATTCTCAATCAACTCAACAATTCTGTCATTGTCAAGCTTTGTGTCGATTTTAATATCCTTCATAGAATGAAAACCGTCGTTAGGATCATATTTTACGCTGACAGGAATCATGTTTTCATATGTCCACTCTTCAAAGCCAACACTTCCGTCATCATTGGTAATATTCACTCTTGTGAGATATCCGTCATCGTTATACTCGCAGTCGTCAGTTTCATATCTGCTTTTAATGCTTATGATTCTGTCAAACTCGTCAGTAAGGACATCCTCACCAACAACAAGTGTATCATCACTGATCCACTCAATTCCAATTGTGTCAAGTACCGCAACCTGTTCAGGTGCGACAACCACAGTAGTTTCCGCCGCTGTTATATTATAGGTTGTCGTTTCCACAATCTGCTCAGGCAGTTCTACTACAGTTTCTCCGCATCCTACAAATATCATCGAAACCATAATAAGCGCTAAAAACAAACTTACACTCTTTAAACTTCTCATTTTATTTCTCCTTTTATAGTTTTATTATGCAATTTCATCCACAGAAAAAACACAATGAAAATACGGGCACTCTTTTGCCTGCTCAAATATCTCCGCATCGGTGATATCATTATAAAAAACCAGAAACTTCGCAGGTAGGCATCTATGTTCAGGCTTTAACAAACCTGCTTCATTTTCAAGGGTTTCTTTCATTGTCATTTGGGTATTACATTCACCGTCCAAGACAAAAAACCATTCGCCGTCAACTTGTTCAAATCCTTCATATCCCCAACCGCACAAGAGCACTTGTCCATTTTTTATAAAATATTCAAAATCATTGTTTTTGACATATTCAATAGGCAACTGTTCTTTTGCAATGCGATTATAAATTTTCACAACATCACTTGATGTAATAAAAAAACGGTACTTGTTCTTAAAATCTTTGTAATACGGCATTCTGTGATAACGGATTATATCAAACGGAACAAAAAGCAAATATACGATGCACACAACAAAAACTATTGGTATAACTATGATTACTCCAAGAATGCTTAAGACCTTTTTCATCAAATCACCACCAAACAAATACCGTTAAAAATCATATGACCGCTATTATTCAACAATTCCCTGTGGCAAATGCCACAGGGAATTAATTAATTACATTTTTTTAGTTTTCGGGTTTCATCGTTGGGAAAAGGATGACTTCTCTGATAGTATCGGAGTTTGTAAAGAGCATTACTGCACGGTCAATGCCCATGCCCATGCCGCCCGTAGGAGGCATACCGTACTCCATAGCGGTGAGAAAATCCTCATCGAGCATTTCTGTTTCGTCATCACCGCGCTCGCGCTGTTCAACCTGCTTCATGAAACGCTCTCTCTGGTCAAGCGGATCGTTAAGCTCGGAATAAGCATTACCCATTTCGCTGTGGCAAATGAAGAACTCAAACCTCTCTGTAAGACGGGGATCCTCAGGAGACTTCTTGGTAAGAGGAGATACTTCAACAGGATACATTGTAATAAATGTAGGCTGAACAAGATGCTCTTCAACTCTCTGGTCAAAGCAAGCATAGAGTGCATTACCCCATGTCTTTTCAGCAGCCTCGGCAAGCTCAACGCCCTTAGCCTTCGCAGCAGCAACTGCCTCTGCATCATCGGTAATCGCGCCAAAGTCAATGCCGACATACTTCTTAACAGCCTCAACCATAGTCATACGGGGCCAACCGGGAGCAAGATTGATCTTCTCGCCCATCCACTCAAGCTCGTATGTGCCGAAATACTCTTTTGCAAAAGAAGAGTAAATACCTTCTGCAATATCCATCATATCATGGAAATCAGCATATGCCTGATAAAGCTCAACAGAAGTGAACTCGGGATTGTGTCTTGGGTCCATACCCTCGTTACGGAAGATGCGGCCAATCTCATACACTCTGTCCATGCCGCCGATGATAAGGCGCTTAAGCGGAAGCTCGGTAGCGATACGCATATACATATCAATATCAAGTGTATTATGATGAGTTACAAAAGGACGTGCAGAAGCACCGCCTGCAATAGTGTTAAGTACAGGGGTTTCAACCTCGATATAGCCCATATTGTCAAGATAGTTACGCATATGCTTGATAAACTGCGAACGGATAACAAAGTTGCGCTTAACCTCTGGGTTTACGATAAGGTCAACATATCTCTGGCGGTAACGAAGGTCGGTATCCTGAAGACCGTGATACTTTTCAGGGAGAGGAAGAAGCGACTTTGAAAGGAGTGTCATCTCCTTTACATGAACGCTTATCTCGCCTGTCTTTGTGGTAAACACAAAGCCTGCAATACCAACGATGTCGCCTACATCATACTTTTTGAAGTATGCATACTGCTCTTCACCGAGGTCATCGCGTGTAACATAGCACTGGATCTTTCCCTTAGTATCCATAACCTGGATAAAGGAAGCCTTTCCCATAACGCGCTTTGCAACAATACGACCTGCGATTTTTACATTTTTCTCCTCGCCCTCGGTGTAGGAGGCCTTGATATCCTCGCTGTATGAATCCTGGGGGAAGGAAGTGATGACAAAGGGATTGCGTCCCTCAGCCATAAGAGTAGCAAGCTTTTCACGGCGAACCGCAATTTCACTTGTACTGTTAACTGTATTGTTCTGATTATTCTCTGCCATTTTAAATGTCCTCTTTTAATGTTCAGCCTTATCTTGTAACAGATACTATCTTAAGCTGGAACTCGCCGTTAGGAGATGCAACTGTAACTGTATCGCCTTCACGTGCGCCGATAAGTGCTGCACCGATTGGTGACTGATCGGAAATCTTACCGCTCCAGAAGTCAACCTCGTTTGTACTAACGAGAGTGTATTCCTTTTCTTCCTTAGAGCCTTTAAACTTTACCTTTACGGTAGAGCCTACACTTACCTTGGAGTGGTCAATCTCGGACTCGTCAACAACGATAGCATGGATAATGAGCGACTCAAGCTCGGTGATTCTGGACTCAACCTTCGCCTGCTCGTTTCTTGCTTCATCGTACTCAGAGTTCTCAGAAAGGTCGCCGTAGGAACGTGCAGTTGCAAGTGCTTCTTTAACCTCGGCACGGCGTATAGTTTTTAAATATTCAAGTTCGTCAACGAGAGCCTGATAACCTTCTTTTGTATAATGCATATGCTTTGCCATAGCTGTATACCTCTTTACTAATAAAATTATTGGAAGACGCGGACCGCCGCCTGCAGCTGCGCGTCATTTTCTAAATCGAGTTTGAAAAGATTTACATTTTTGTACTCATCCGCAAGCGGAACTTCCATATCCGGAACAACGCCGATACCCTCGAAGTTATCCGAATAAGGAGGAGCATACATAGAAGTGGAAAGACGAAGCGCGCTACCGTCAATGAGAGGCACGATAGTCTGCACTGTACCCTTGCCGTATGTGGTTTCACCTATAATAGGAGTTGCCTTGCCATAATCGCGAAGTGCTGATACAAACAGCTCAGCCGCAGAAGCAGTATTGCCATTTACAAGCACAACAATTGGCTCATCAAGGCAGCTTGCACGTGACTCATAAACCTTTTCTTCGCCATTCTTGTACTGAATACGAACAATGGGTCCTTCGGGAAGCACCATATCAAGCATGGTAACTACCGAATCAAGAGTTCCGCCACCGTTGTTACGGAGGTCAAATATAAATCCGTGTACATTGTTTGTCTTGCCCTCGCCGAGAGCCGAAGAGAACTGCTCAGGAGTCTTGGCATTAAAATCTGTAATGCGGATATAAGCAACAGGCTGTTTAAGCCCTTTTATCGGGATTTCTTCATAGGTAACACTCTGCTCCTCAACCTTGCGGCGAGTAAGTGTTACATCAAAATGTTCCTCATAATTCTCACCGCGTGCGATAGTAAGAAGAACGCTTGTTCCAATCTCACCGCGGATACGGTTCACCGCCTCGTTATAGCCGATAGCCATAACACTCTCGCCGTTGACACTGATAATAAGGTCATCGGGAAGAAGTCCGCCCTCGAGTGCAGGGCTGTCAGGCATAACATTGAGTATTTCAATTGCGCCGTAATCGGAATTATATACTACGCTGACGCCGATGCCTGCAAATTCGCCGGAGTAACTGCTTGTGAGCTCTTTATACTCCTCCGCAGTGTGATACTGACCGTACTTATCGCCGACATATGCAACAAATCCCTCTGCCGCACCTTCAACAAGCGCATCAATATCAAGTTCGCCTACATAATAACGCTCGTAATATGTCGCAAGAGTTGAGATCTTTGCACTGACTGCCGCGGTTATATCCTTTGCGGTAACAGGTTTTGGCTCTGCTGGGGTATCATCAGGAGCTGTAGTTTCTTCGGGAACATTTGTATCGGTCGGAACCGTATCAGAAGTAGTAGTGTTGCCGAAGCGATCATTTGGGGACAGGCTGCCGAGAGAATTATCCCGTACAAACGCACTGCCGAAGATGACCGTAAGCTGAAAGGTGATGACCGAAGTGAGTATTATCAATACCACCGTCAGCCATACCGATATTCTCTTTGTCATTTAAAATATATCCTTTCTCTGTTTTGTCGCCATGCAACAAAACAGCGGTGGGAAATTACTTAGGCTGAACGATCCAGCCTCCGGAAAGCGGATTTGTGTGCTTACCGTTTACGCGCACCTCAAAATGCAGATGCGATCCTGTGGAGCTACCTGTAGATCCCATCTCTGCGATGTGATCTCCCTTAGAAACCTTAGCGCCAACTTTCTTTAAAAGCTTGCTGCAATGTGCATACAATGTAGAAACTCCGCCGCCGTGGTCTACTATCATGTAATTACCGTAGCTGTAATGCCACTGGGAGAGAACTACCGTTCCACCCTCAGCCGCATATATATCTGTGCCTACCGCTGCAGGAATATCAATTCCCATGTGGAAATCGGTAACCTTTCTGCCTCTGTAGTAATAGGATCTCCAGCCATAATAACTGCTGATGTATTTAATGCTCTTATTTACCGGCCAGCCAAGCTTACCGCCGGTGTTGGTGTTGGTATTTCTTCCTGTTTCCTTATCACCGGTATTGTTCGTAGGAGTATTGTCTTTATTATTCTTAGCTGCTTCTTCACGTGCAGCTTTTTCAGCTGCTGCTTTTGCAGCCGCTTCTCTTGCAGCCTCTTCTGCCGCAAGTTGTGCAAGGAACTCCTCAAGACGATCGTTTTCAGCAGCTTCTGCAGCTCTTGCCGCATCATACTCAGCCTGAATCTCATCCTCAGTCATTTCAAGGGCAGTAATAAGTTTATCCTGAACGCCCTTCTGATACTCAAGCTCTGCCTGCTTTGCAACAAGTTCTTCCTCATACTCAACCTGAGCAGCCTCATCCTCTTCGAGTTCTGCCTTCGCCGCTTCAAGTGCGGTCTGCTGAGTTGTCAGCTCCTCTTTCTGGCCGTTGAATTTATCAAGAAGCTTCTGATTATAATCCATGATACTGCCGGTATACTGAATGCTTGAAAGCATATCCGAAATTCCGTCAGAGTCATAAATTACCTCAAGGATAGAGGGCTGACCGTTCTCGTACTGTGCGCGAACAAGATCAAAGAACTTATCCTTGGTATCTTCAATTTCAACTTCGGTCTCACCAATCTTTTCTACAGTATCATCAATCTGCGCTTGCTTTTCATCGATGCTCTTTCTAAGATCTTCAAGCAAAGCGTTAGTTACGTCAATCTGCTCATTAGTGTTGTCTATAAGCTTACCGATATCGGCAGACTGCTGCTGTGCAGTATAAAGCTCATCCTGAACACTTTCAAGTCTGCTCTTAAGCTCGGCCTGTTCTTTTTCAAGATTGGCAATCTTGTTTTTGTAAGTTTTAACCTGTGAATTGTTTGAATAGTCGGATTTTGCTGCGAATACGGCTGTCATTGCTGCGCCTGCAAGCATAAGTGTAGAAAGCCACAGACACAAAAGGTTTCTAAGTACCTTTTTCATTTTAGCACCTCATTTCAATTAAAAAGCCGAAAAAAGACGAACAAATAAAAGTTTAAACCTCAACATACTTGCCGAGAGACACAAGGCTGCCCACAACGCCTGTGAAAAGCGCGATTCCAAGGAAAATCGCAAGCAACATGGGCGACTTCTCAGCAAATGCATAAAGTTTTACCATTCCCATCTCTTCAGCAACAAAGCCCATGAGCGCAGAATAGATGAGTTTTTCAATAAAGAATGCACATACGGCACCAATAATGCCGATGAATGCCCCTTCAAGCACAAACGGTGCCGCTATGTAAGAACGGCTTGCGCCGATATAGCGCATGATAGTGATTTCTTCACGTCTTGAGTATACAGAAAGCTTGATGGTGTTGACGATAACAAACATACAAACCACTGTGCAAAGAACGGTGAACCACACAAACACCATTGAAATTCCGTTCTGCAACGACTCAATAGAAGCCGCGATGTCAAAGCGGCTGTTTACAGAACGTACCCCTTCAATAGCTTTCAGATCATAGTCAAGCGAAGTGACCTCAGCATTATCTGCATAGAACACACGGATTCTATACGGAATGGGGTTTTCTTCTTCACTGATATTGTCAAGAACTTCTTCCCAGCCCGTAAACTTATCCCTTACCTCTTCAAGACCTTCCTCTTTTGAGGTAAATTCAGTTCTGGTCACGTTGTCAAGTGCCTCGATCTGTTTTTGTATATCAAGAGCTGCCGCGTCATCAAGGTCGTAGTCAAGAAAGACCTCAATCTCGTTGAGCTCAGTGATTTCGGACAAATTATAATCAATATTTACAGAGATAAGAGCAAAGCTGCCGACAAATACAAGACAGCTTATCAGGACAAAAATGCTGACAAAGGTGACTATTCCGTTACGGAACATACCCTTGAATGCCTGAACAAAAGAATCTGCTATGCGTCTCACTGTACGTCACCTCCATAAACTTCATCCCCTACGAGGCGACCGTCTCTGAGACGTACGATACGCTGATGGAACATCTTTGCAAGCTCCTCTTCATGCGTAACTACAACAACTGTCTTGCCGTATTCCTTCATCTGAACGAGAAGGCTCATAATCTCCATCGAGAGCTTAGGGTCAAGGTTACCGGTAGGCTCATCCGCGATGATGGTATGCGGATTGTTGATGATTGCGCGCGCAAGAGCAACTCTCTGCTGCTCACCGCCGGAAAGCTGTGCAGGAAAATTCTGCGCCTTGTCCTCAAGACCAACAACCTTAAGCATGGTCATAACGCGGTTTTTGACCTCAGAAGTGCTTACGCCGCCGACAACGCGGAGCGCAAAGGCAACATTTTCAAAAACAGTCTTCTTTTTGAAAAGGCGGAAATCCTGGAATACAACGCCGATACGGCGACGGTATTTAGGAACGCGGGATGCAGGCATCTTGGCAAGATTCACATCGCCAACCCACAGCTCACCGCTTGTAATTTTTTCCTCTCTGAGCAACAGCTTTGTCATCGTGGTTTTACCAGCGCCGCTGTCCCCCATGATGAAGACGAACTCGCCGTCCTCTATCTTAAGGTTAAGATTATCAAGCGCAATCTTTCCCTCAGGATAACGTTTAGTGACATTTTTAAATTCAATCATATTTTTTCTCCGTAGTTAAAACCTAAGACTATGCAGGATTTTACATACTTTGACAAAAACCCCATTAACGCAAGAAATGCAGGAGCACAAAATGTACTCCCACAGTTCAAAAAAACTTAAAACTTGACAGGCTTGGAGGTGAGATATCTCTTAACCATAAGAGCTACCTTAAATGTGATAGCATGCTCAAATTCACGCAAATCAAGACCTGTTATCTTGCGGATCTTCTCAAGACGGTATACGAGTGTGTTTCTATGTACAAACAGTTTTCTGGATGTCTCAGAAACGTTAAGGTTATTTTCAAAGAAACACTGAACGGTCATAAGTGTCTCACGGTCAAGTGATTCAATAGAACCTTTCTTGAAAACTTCCTGCAAGAACATTTCGCAAAGAGTTGTCGGGAGCTGATAAATCAGTCTTCCGATGCCGAGATTCTCATAGCTGATAATATTCTTTTCGGTGTCAAAAACCTTGCCTACTTCAATTGCGACCTGCGCCTCTTTATAAGCGCGCGCAAGATCCTTGATATTGTCTACAACGGTACTGATACCGATAGCAACCTTTGCATAGAACTCAGAAGAAAGAGTCTGTGCGATACCGCTTGCCACTTTTTCCATTTCCTTATTCTCGGCGCCGCTCTTTACTTCTTTAACAAGAACGATATCGTTCTCGCCTACGCTGATAACATAATCGCGGTTCTTGTCGGGGAACATGTTCTGCACCATTTCATAAGGCAGCATATCCGACTTGCCATAGAACCTAATAAGGAAGACAACGCGATTTTCCTCAACGTTGAAACGCAACTCCTTACCCTTGATATAGATATCGCTGGGAAGTATGTTATCGAGTATTATATTCTTTATAAACGAACATTTATCATATTTTTCGTCATAAAGGTTTTTAATATTAGAAAGTGAGACTGCAAGAATAGCCGCAGTGCTTTCTGCACTCTTGTCCTCGCCCTCAACAAATACAACGTTCTCAAGCTTTGTTCCCTGACCTATAGAACGGTAGGTGTAACCATCTACAACCACAGCATCACCGGTATAGGAGAGCTCTTCGCGAACGCCGATGCGAGTCTCGCCGATTTTTCCAAGTTCACTGCAAGCAATAACTACTCCGCTGTCATCAATAACACCGATTACGCGGTCAGTAGCATCGCGCATCTGATGAATAACACCTTGAAATAATCTGTTTGACATCTTTTATATCCCTCTCTGCAAGATAGTTTGTTTTGTAAGTTTATGACTATATTTTAACTTATTAATTGTAGAAATTCAATATGTTTTTTGATATTTTCTACAAAATTACATCAGTTTTACTGTATAAATTATCGCAATAACAGCGTATACTGCACAAGCAGCCGCCATGCAATAAAGAAGGTAACCGAGGATAAGTGTCGCAATCACCGCAACAAACGCAACTGCGATTCCCACATAAACGAGAATATGTGAGCCGCCCTGAGGCTTTCTGATAACCTTGCCCCAAACCTTGAGCTTGCCGTCACGGTTCATAATATAAATAGCCACAGCACATACAGCAGAAACAGCAAGTGCCACAACAACAGCGATGCAATTTGCAAGGATGTTGTAGCCTGCGAAGCCGGCATTATTGACAACCATCGCCGCAATGCACGAAACTATCATAGCAACGCTGCAAAGGAAGAAGTCTGCCGCATAGATTTCATAAACAAAGAACAAAAGCGCAAAAGCGATAAGCGCGAGGATAACGCGGAACGCGCCGATAGTAGGATAAAACATCACCGCAAAAAATGCAGAAGCCATTACGCCAAGCACAAACGGAGAAGATACTATCTTCAAACGTGAATCCGTACCGCGTTTAAAATCAACAACACACCAAGCGAGTGCCGCTGCTGTAAGCAGACCGAAAACTATCTGCGAGCACACAAGCATCGCCATAGATGGAACGGTATACTCACCGAATCTCACAAGCAATATTATACCTACGACAAGTGCAACAAAGGCTATAGCCATTTTATTTGTGATCGCGTTGGAAAGCTTCTCTTTTTCCCTGATGCGTTCTTCTTTAGTCAGATTTTTTCCCATTTTTATCACTCCGATTTAAAGTTCATATTCATAGCAAATACATGCCAGTGCAAAAGCAGGTGCACTCTCACAGCGCAGAATGCGCTTGCCAAGGCCGGTAGGAGAAAGTCCCTTTTCCTTTGACAAAAGGAACTCTTTCTCAGAGAAACCTCCCTCGCTGCCAATACACAGCGAAACACTGTTCACATTATTCGCCTGTCGCAATACTTCTTTTATTGGTTTTGTACCGTCGCCCTCATAACAAAAGCACGAAAGGTCTGCCCCTTCAGCCGCATCAAGCATTTGTTCATAGGTCAACGGTTCTTTTATCTGCGGAATAATGCCGCGCCCGCACTGTTTTGCAGCCTCAAGCGCAATCCTTTGCCAACGCACACATTTTTTCTCAAGAGATTTTGCATCGGGCCGCGACACACACCTCTCAGAAATAAAAGGAACTATGGCATAAACACCGGATTCAACCGCTTTTTGAACGATGACATCCATCTTATCGCCTTTCGGAAGCGCCTGATAAAGCGTCACGCGAACCGGGCTTTCGCTCTGCGCCGCACAGCTTTCATCAATACGTGCAATAACCATTTCGTCAGTGATACTTAAAAGAGTACACTCATGCACACTCCCCTGCATATCACAAACGGTTATACCCTCGCCCACCGCCATTCGCAATGAGCGCGCGATATGCCACGCGTCGTCACCCGTGATACTCACGTGCTCCGCGTCGAAATTTTCGATTGGTACAAAAAATCTCGGCATGGCGACCTCGCTTTCCGAATCTTAAGACATTCCAATCTATTATATAATAAAATTACCGAATTGTAAAGACCTAACAAAATTTTTCTAAAAAAATCGTCATGTTTTGCTAAATATTAGTGATTTCTACACCTCGTACCAAAATATAAACATTTATATGGTAAAGTTTTGATTGATTTTATGTTTGAATTGAAGTATCATTATTTTTGTAAGTATTAATATCACACGGAGGTTAATCATGACAGAAATCATCAAATATGAAAACGGTTATGCCATTGCTATTGACGGTAAGCCCTATGCCAAGATAATCGGCATGGACGGCGCAACCGACACATTTGAGCCTATTGAGGGCGGCGCATGGAAGTGGCTCCGCAAGACGGACAAGCCCACCGACCATATGCGCATGGAAATGATGCTTATCGGCGAGCCTACCTTTACTATGGTTCCCGCTATCAGCTACAATGGCAACGGCTGGGGTACTCTTGCTGAGTATGTCGGCGACCGTGACACCGACGGCACTCCCTGGTCATGGGCATCTCACAGAGGAACTATTCCCTCTTGTACATACAGCGAAAACAACGATATCTCAATCGCACTCATGGCAAAAGAGAACGACAATAACGCTTGCTCTCTTTACAAGGTAGATGATGGAGAATTACATGTTATCATTTTTCCGGAAGAGGAAAAGCCGAGAACACTTCAACGCCATTTCTGGGGCGAGCCTTTTCAGGGCACAATGGAGCCAAGATGCGACTTTGAGGCTATAATTCTTGCTGTTCCGTCAGACGGAACACGTCACCGCTACAAGAGTCTTCTTGACTTTGCATGGCGTTTCTACGGTCACGCAATCGCAGCGCCGAGAACTGCCGAGGAGCTTTATCGCCTTTCTATTGCATACTGCCGCTTTATTTATCAAAAGGAGCAAAACGGTTTTGCGGGCTTTACCATGGGCTCACAGTGGCACCTCAACACGACATCCTACAAAAAGACCGAGCATCGCTATGAGGTCGGCTGGGTTGGCCAGAGTGCATCAATGGCTAACGCATATATCTGGGACTATCTCAAGACAGGCGACAAGGAAAAGCTCGACATCGCGCTTGACGTTCACGACTCCTGGTTAAAGTTCGGTAAACACGAGGCAGGTCACATTGACGCTCGCATCGACTTTGATCCATGGAGATACATGGACTTTGCCCCCGACTACAAACCCGACCGCTGGAAGCTCGGCGAATGTGCTTATGAAAGCCACCTCGGCTTTGTCGGCAAGAAAGTCCGCCGTGCGCCTGACGGCAAGATTCTTCTTCAGAACGATGCCTGCAACATAGGTACAGGTGCTGACGGCTATTTCGAAGCATACGACCTTTTAAAGGAAGCCGGAATTGACAAGCCCGAATACCTTAAAGCAGCATACGACATCTGCGACTTTGCGCTTAACAATCAGGACGAAGAGGGCTCATTTGCAAAATCATGGGATGATGACGGCAAGGTGCTTGCAAAGAAGGGTACTATCGGTTGTTTCCTCATTCTCCCAATTCTCACCGCATACAAAAAAAGCGGCGATAAGAAGTATCTTGACGCTGCAATAAAGGCGTTTGACTTCTACTATCAGGGGCTTGAACAAGACGGCTTTACCACCGCAGGTGCGCTTGACACCTACTCCATCGACAAAGAATCATCCTCTCCCCTTCTCCGCGATGCTCTCGCGCTCTACAATATCACAGGCGACAAGAAATACGTTGCTTGCGCTGAAAAGATCGCATGGTATCTCTGCACATGGATGATGTACTACACCGTTGAATACCCGGAGGACTGCCTTATCTCCAAGATGGGCTACGACACCTTCGGCTCGACCAGTGTTTCTACTCCTCACCAGGCGCTCGACCAGTATGCTCTCCGTGACGTGCTTTCCTTCCTTGAGCTTTATGAAATAACAGGCTACAAGCAGTGGAGAGAGCGCGCAATTGCATTCTGGTGCAATGCCTGCCAGTGCATTTCCGACGGTACAATGTATGTAAACGGCAGAATCCGCCCTGCAGGTGCGCAGGATGAAGCTATCTTCCATACACGTTGGGGCCGCCATGGCGTTGCTCCTTTCGGACCTTCACAGTGGCTCCCCGCATGGCCATGCGCATTCCGTCTTGAATCCTTCCGTTGGCACACCGACTGGTCTGTATTCAACGAGGGACTTACCGAAATAGAGGGCAAGATCAAAAGATAATATTCACTCTCCACTCACTCAAAATTCTCTTGACAAGAAAATTCTGGCATGATACAATATATGCATAAATACATTTCCGTGAGGGAGTAGTCTCGGTTACATGGCCGTTTCAAGTTCAACATCCGGTGATTTTTTCACCTGGCTTGAATGAAATGACAAGACTCATGGATAGGCTATCCCTATCCGTGAGTCTTTTTTGTTCAATTTTTGTTAAAAATAAATTATATAAATTTATTTATTTTAAAGGAAGGAAACCAAAATGAAATTCTACACCGAAAGCAAAGAAGCCGTACTTGAAAAAGTTGGCTCCACCGAACAGGGTCTTTCGAGCGCAGAAGCCGAAAAGCGACTTGCCGAAAACGGCAAGAACAAGCTTAAAGAGGCAAAGAAAGAGTCGCTGTTCAAGCGCTTTATGAAGCAGCTCGCTGACCCGATGATCATCATTCTGCTTGTTGCAGCAGCAATCAGCGGTGTTACCGCCGCTATCGAACACGAAAGCCCCATTGACGTGTTCATCATCCTCTTTGTTGTTATCATGAACGCCGTACTCGGCGTTTATCAGGAATCGAAGGCTGAAAAAGCTATCGAAGCCCTGCAGGAAATGAGTGCAGCTACCTCAAAGGTACTGCGTGACGGCAAAGTTACTATTGTCAAGAGCGAAGACCTCGTTGTCGGCGACGTTGTTCTGCTTGAAGCAGGTGACGCAGTTCCCGCGGACGGACGTATCATCGAAAACGCAAGCATGAAGATTGAGGAAGCTGCCCTCACAGGCGAAAGCGTTCCTGTAAACAAGTTTATTGAAATCATCAATCTTGCTGACGAGTCCAAAGACGTTCCCCTCGGTGACCGCAAGAACATGGTTTACATGGGCTCTACCGTTGTATACGGTCGCGGCGCGTTTGTCGTAACCGCAACCGGCATGGAAACCGAAATGGGTAAGATCGCGGATGCGCTTGCAAACGCTGCTGAAGGTCAGACACCTCTCCAGATAAAGCTTGCACAGCTCTCCAAGATTCTCACATACCTCGTTCTCGGAATCAGCGTTATTATCTTTGCTGTTCAGCTTATCCGCCCCTCCGAGCTTGAGCTTTTCAAGAAGATTCTTGAATCCTTCATGGTTGCAGTTTCTCTTGCAGTTGCGGCTATCCCCGAGGGCCTTGCAATGGTAGTTACCGTTGTTCTTTCTATCGGTGTTACCAATATGTCAAAGCGCCGCGCAATTATCCGCCGCCTTACCGCTGTTGAAACTCTCGGTTGTGCGCAGATTATCTGCTCCGACAAGACAGGTACTCTCACCCAGAACAAGATGACCGTTGTTGACCACTTTGGCGATGACGAAAAACTGCTTGCCACCGCAATGGCTCTCTGCTCCGACGCAGAGCTTGATGAAGACGGCAACATCACCGGTGAACCCACCGAGGCAGCTCTCGTTGCATATGCAAAAGAGCTTGAGCTGAAGAAAAACGCACTCAAGGCTACATCTCCCCGTGTAGGCGAAGCTCCTTTCGACTCCGGCAGAAAGATGATGTCCACGATCCACAATGCTGACGGCAAGTTTATTCAGTACACCAAGGGTGCACCCGATGAAATTCTCCGCCGCTGTGAAACCTACCTTGAAAATGGCGAAGTCAAGCCCATGACCGATGCAAAAATGCAGGAAATCATGGCAGCCAACAAGGCAATGGCAGACCGTGCGCTCCGCGTGCTTGCGGCTTCAATGCGTACCTATGACGCAATGCCTGCTTCCCTTGAACCCGCTGACCTTGAAGAAAAGCTCTGCTTTGTAGGTCTTACAGGTATGATTGACCCCGTACGTCCCGAGGTTAAGGACGCTATCAAGGAATGTAACAGCGCAGGTATCCGCGCTATTATGATTACCGGTGACCACATTGACACCGCAGTTGCTATCGCAAAAGAACTCGGCATTCTCACCGAAGACAGACGCGCTATCACCGGTAGCGAGCTTTCTGACATGAGCGATGAAGAGTTTGCGAAAGTATTCCAGGAAATCGGCGTATACGCGCGCGTTCAGCCTGAGCACAAGACAAGAATCGTTAACGCTTGGAGAAATGCCGGCTATGTAACAGCGATGACCGGTGACGGCGTAAACGATGCTCCCTCTATCAAGTCCGCTGACATCGGTGTCGGCATGGGTATCACTGGTACCGACGTTACAAAGAATGTTGCAGACATGGTTCTTGCAGACGACAACTTTGCCACCATCGTTGGTGCAGTTGAAGAAGGCCGCCGTATCTATGACAACATCCGTAAAGCAATTCAGTTCCTCCTCGGTTCAAACATGAGCGAGGTTATCAGTATCTTTGTTACAACTCTCATGGGCTTCACCATCCTCAAGCCCGTTCATCTGCTTTGGATCAACCTTGTTACCGACTGTTTCCCTGCGCTTGCGCTCGGTATGGAAAAGGCTGAACCCGGTATCATGAAGCGCAAGCCCAGAAAGGCTAACGAAGGCGTATTTGCCGGCGGCATGGGTGTTGACGTTGCATATCAGGGTATCATGGTTTCCGCCCTCACCATTATCTCCTACTTTGTAGGTCACTTCCTCGAAAGCGGCAACTGGGCTATGACAGACAGTGCCGACGGTATGACAATGGCGTTCCTCACTATGTCAATGGCTGAGATCTTCCACAGCTTTAACATGCGTTCACAGCGCGGCTCTATCTTCAAGCTTGGCAGCTTCAATATGGTTCTCGGCATCGCAGCAATAGGCAGCCTTATCGCTACTACCCTCGTATGCGAGATTCCTTTCCTTGCAAACGCATTCGGCTTTACCACAATTTCACTTGTAGAATACGCTATTGCAATCGGCCTGGCATTCCTTACCATCCCGATTGTTGAAATTGTTAAGTTCATCCAAAGAAAACTCGCAAAATAAAATAAAAAACAGGAACTTTCGTTCCTGTTTTTTATTTTATGGGGAAATGAACCGTAACTGTGGTTCCTATATCGGTTTCGCTTTCAAGTGAGATACGAGCATTATGCAGCTTCGCCGCGTGCTTTACGATCGAAAGTCCAAGGCCTGTGCCGCCCACCTTTTTTGAACGGCTCTTATCAACTCTGTAAAACCGTTCAAATATACGTTCGCGGTCGTCTTTCGGTATACCAATGCCGGTATCCGCAACGCGAAGCACCGCTTCGCCGTTTTCATTCACAAGAGATATCTTGACGCTTCCGCCCTCACGATTATACTTTATAGCATTATCGCAGAGATTGCGTACAAGAACACTTGCAAGCTGTGGGATTCCCATAAACCTGATGCTTTCGCCGGAAAGTGTCAGCGATACAGAGGCCGCATCTGCCTGTGCGCGCAATTCACGAACAACATCAGTGCATATTGCATACAAATCAAACTCGGCGCGTTGCATATCCTCAGCCCCCTCATCAAGATGAGAAAGACTGATAATGTCCTGCACAAGTGATATCATGCGTTGCGCTTCGCCATATATCTGGCGCGAAAACTGAGGAATATCATCGGTTTTAACTATGCCGTTAGCAAGTAATTCGGCACAGCCTGAAATAGTCTGCAATGGAGTTTTAAGCTCGTGAGAAACATTTGCAGTAAACTCACGGCGCATTCTCTCAGCATCTACATTTTCGGTAACATCAAGAATAAGTAAAACAATTCCCGAAACTTCGTCGTCTGAAAATACAGGGTTTGCCGTAAACTTGTATTCTCTGCCGTTAAGCTCGGCTATCTGCTCGGCGCGGCGGCCACTTTTGGCCTCGTCGACAAGCATATTAAGTTTAGGTTTTCTGCATATAAATACAAGCTCGCTTCCCTCACAGTCAGCCGAAGTCCCAAGCAAAAACGATGCCGCACGGTTGATGCTGATAATATGACCGCTTGTACCAAGTAAAATAAGCCCCTCGCTCATCTTATCTGTCACCGCGGCAAACTCTTTTTTACGCTGTAAAAGCTCCAGCTTTTGCGTGCGTATTTTCTTTTGCTGTGCATCGATCTTGCGCAGTAGCGGTGCAAGCTCATCGTATCCTTCATTCTTGAGTGGCTCATCCAGATTGACCGTATTGAGCGGCTCTACTATCTTTTTAGAAAGTCCCGACGCAAGTACCAACGCACATATTATAGCGCCGAGCATTATTATTATCAGCGGATGAAGCATACTCATCGTAAGCGTAACAAAGGTATACTGCGTTGTGGAAAGGCGAATGACATTACCGTCGGAAAGCCTTTTGGCAAAATACATCTGCGCTGTTGTAATGGTTGACGATGTACGTGTCGCCTCGCCCTCTCCACTTTCAAAAGCCTCGGCAACCTCTTCACGCTCTGCATGGTTTTCCATTGCAGAAACATCGCTTTCGCTGTCGTAAATAACTCTTCCGTCAGCCGCGATAAGCGTCACGCGCACATCAATATTAAGTCCGTCAAAAAATGAAAGTCCGCTTTGCTCATATCCTTGCGCGGCGAAAAGCGTTTCGTCGGCAAGCTGATCTCGCTGAATATTGGTGTAATAGCTATACAGTACACCCATTATAAGCACAAGGGCGGCGAGCAAAACGCCTGTTGCAACAAGGCAGATGGAACGAAAGATCCTGCCTGTCATTTGTCGCCCTCCATACGGTAACCAACTCCGCGCACGGTCTCAATATAGTCACCGCATTCACCAAGCTTTGCGCGCAGAGTGCCGATATGTACATCCACGGTACGCGTTTCGCCGAGGAAGTCCTCACCCCAGACTACCTGAAGAAGTCTGTCACGCGTAAACACTTTTCCTATATTCTCCATGAACAGGCAAAGCAGCTCATACTCCTTGAGCGTAAGCTTGACGCGCTCGTCACCGACAAGTGCGGTATGCTCGCTCTTATTCAGCATGAGTTTGCCCACTCGTACAGATTCGCTCTCAGAGGCAGGACGTGTACGGCGAAGCACCGCCTTAACACGTGCAACCATCTCCATCATGCCAAAAGGCTTGGCAAGATAGTCGTCAGCACCAAGATCAAGTCCGATAACCTTGTCATATTCACTGCCTTTTGCCGTTGCCATGATTACAGGGATATTCTCTGTTGCGGAATGTGCTTTCAACTCTTTCAGCAATGTAATGCCGTCATCGCCCGGAAGCATGATATCAAGCATTATGAGGGAGGGAATTCTATCCTCAAGTGCCGCACGGAGAGCAACACCGTCAGAAAGACCGACGGCCTCAAAACCGGATGCACTGAGAGTATACACCATCATATTGCGGATGCCCTCATCGTCCTCTACACAAAAAATCATTTTCCTTCAACCTTTCTGCTGCCGGTAAGTGAAAATAGTACCCACTCGGCAATATTTACCGCATGATCACCTATACGTTCAAAATATTTAGCTATCATAAGCAAATCAAGGGCATATTCCCCGTCTGTTTCAGGCTTTGAAAACAGCTCGATCAAAATAGTTTTTACTTTATCAAAATAGTTATCAACAACATCGTCATATTTTATGACATCCTCTGCCATCGAAACATCTTTTCCCACAAAAGCATCAATGCTTTCAGTGACCATTTTTATTGTTGCCTCTGCCATATCATGAATAGCAAGCATATCCTCACGTGCCGCTATACCGGTAACTGTGATTATCTCAGCGATATCTGCCGATTGTACACCGATGCGCTCCATATCAGTTATCATCTTAAGCGCCGCCGACACCGTGCGCAAATCTCGCGCAACAGGCTGCTGACGAAGCAAAAGCTTCAGACACATACTCTCAATATCGCGCTCCTTTTTATCTATCTCCTCAGAGACAGAAGGCACCTCTCCTGCGAGAGAAACATTCCCCGTAAGCAACGCCCTTGCCGAAGTTGCAATTGCCTTTTCGCAAAGCGCACCCATTAGTACAAGCTCTTTATTCAGATTTTCAAGCTGTTCATCAAACTTTGAGCGCATTTATCCAAACCTCCCTGTAATGTAATCTTCGGTGCGCTTATCGCGCGGCACCGAAAATAGTTTGTCAGTCTTATCAAATTCAACTACCTCACCAAGGAGAAAAAATGCGGTTTTGTCAGATATACGAACTGCCTGCTGCATATTATGTGTCACTATAATAATAGTATACTTCTTTTTCAATTCAATTGCAAGGTCTTCAATTTTAGATGTTGATATCGGATCAAGCGCGCTTGTCGGCTCATCCATAAGCAGAACCTCAGGCTCTACCGCAAGAGCGCGAGCGATGCAGAGACGCTGTTGTTGACCTCCCGAAAGTCCGAGAGCGCTTTTATCAAGCCGATCTTTAACCTCATCCCAGATTGCTGCATTACTAAGCGACTGCTCAACAATGTCATCAAGCTTTGCCTTTGACCGCACACCGTGTGTCCGAGGACCAAACGCAATATTATCATACACACTCATCGGAAATGGATTTGGCTTTTGAAAGACCATACCTATGCGGCGACGAAGTATACTAACATCCATTCCGCCGTAGATGTTTTCGCCGTCAAGGCAAACACTGCCGGTGATGCGGCAGCCTTCTATAAGATCGTTCATACGGTTCAAAGATTTGAGAAGCGTGGATTTACCGCACCCGGACGGCCCGATAAATGCCGTTATTTCATTTGCATTTATTCCGATATTTATATTTTTCAGCGCCTTAAAATCACCATAATACAGGTCAAGATTCTCTACTTCAATCTTGTACATAAATCCTCCTTTATAGAAATAAATTAGAGTTTACGCGTTCACGCGTAAACAGTAGGGCGGGGGTTTATCTCCCGCCGCAAGCCGCCAGCAGATGTTGTACAGGCGGCAGGAGCAAGCCCCTGCCCTACGGTTTGTTTATTCCAATTTACTCCCATAATCATTAATTTACCTTCTCTCAAGCTTCTTTGCGGCGAAAGATGACAATGCATTTATCACAATTACCAGCACAAGCAGTACAACTGCCGTTGCATACGTTTTATCAATATAAAGTCCCTCACCGGATATCGCATACATATGAACCGCAAGTGTGCGTGAAGAATCAAATATACTGTCAGCAACCTCTGCCACTGTTCCTGCAGTAAAGATAAGTGCAGCCGATTCACCAACGATACGTCCAATACCGAGAATCACACCCGAAAGTATTCCGGGCACAGCACTTGGCAGCACGACGCGCATCACTGTACGCAATCTACCGGCGCCAAGTCCAAAGCTCCCCTCGCGGTAGCTGTCCGGCACGGCAACAAGAGCTTCCTCGGTCGTTCGCATTATCAATGGCAGTATCATTATCACAAGCGTAAGTGCACCTGAAATCATCGATAGCCCCATATGAAGTGCCTTTACAAAAAACAGCGATCCAAACAAGCCGTATACTATCGACGGGATTCCTGATAATGTTTCAGCCGTGACACGCACTACCTTAACAAGCATATTACCCCTCGAAGCATATTCTGTCAGATATATTGCAGCACCGATACCGAGCGGCACTGCAAAAAGCAATGCCAGCACCGTCATCGACAGTGTATTGATAAGCGCAGGCATTAATGAAACATTATCTGTTGTGTAATTCCATTCAAACAGCGATAGGCTTATGTGCGGTATACCTTTCACCAGAATATACACAACTATTCCGACAAGCGATGCCACCATAACAATAGCGGCAAGCCACACTGCAAAACGCAAAGCCACAGACACAATATCTTTTTTTGCTTTCATTTACTATCACTCCTTTTCAGCAAGGAGAAAGACACATTTATAATCATGATAAACACAAACAGTACCACCGCAGTCGCTATCAAGGCCTCTCGATGCAAATCAGTAGAATATCCCATTTCCATAACTATATTCGTTGTAAGAGTTCGCACACCGTCGGTCACACTGTCTGGGATAAGCGGCTGATTACCTGCAACCATCATCACAGCCATAGTTTCGCCGATAGCACGTCCGAGACCGAGTACAACAGCGGCAAAGATACCATTTTTAGCTGCAGGAAGCACCGTGAAAAATACACTGCGTTCATGTGTAGCACCAAGTGCCAGTCCACCCTCATAATAGCTGTTAGGCACAGCGCGAAGAGCACTTTCCGAAACATTGATCACCGTTGGAAGTATCATAAGTCCAAGTAAAAGTGACGCAGCAAGCACACTCATTCCTCTGCCACCGATATTATCACGAACAAACGGTACAATTACCACAAGCCCAAAGAATCCATACACAACTGACGGGATGCCTGCCATAAGGTTTACCGCAGGGCGAAGTAATTTATATATGGGCTTAGGACAAAACCTCGCCATAAACACGGCACAGAGTAAGCCAACAGGAACACCTACCAGCAAGGCTCCTGCCGTGACATAAAGGCTACCTATAATCATCGGGAATATACCAAATATATTGTTTGAAGGTCTCCACTCTGTACCGAAAATGAAGTCGGTAACGCCTATTTTTAGCATAGCGGAAAACCCATTTGAAAACAGGAACACGCAAATAAGCACTACCGCCGCTATCGAAAAGCAAGCACATGCAAGAAAAACAATATGCATTGTTTTTTCTCTGAATCTGCTCATAAATGCTCCTTTACTTTATGGTTTCGTTCCAAACCGCAGTTTCTCCGATAAAGATACTCTTTACCTGTTCACTTGCAAGAGTGTCTACAGGGTTTTCTTTATTTACGATTACAGCAATACCGTCAAGCGCTATCACTGTCGATGAGATACCCTTCTCTTTTTCGGAATCCTTAAGCTCACGCGATGCCATACCTATATCACAGGAACCGTCTATAGTATCCGCAATTCCTGTTGAAGAATCACTCTCCTGAATCTCTATAATAGCTTCGGAATTCTTTTGTATATACGCCTCTTTAAGTTTTTCCATTATGGGGGTAACCGAGCTTGAGCCTGATACAACAACCTTGCCGGAAGCAGAGCCTGTATATGCAGGGGATTCACTAACGGCGATATATCCGCCATTTTCTATAACTGCCTGCCCATCCGCGCTCATAATAAACCGGATAAAATCCTCTGCGGTGTCACTTATTTCTGCTTTAGTCACAATGTTAAAGGGTCTTGACACCTTATATGTTCCGTTTTTGATATTCTCCATACTTGCCGATACGCCGTCAATATCAAGCGCCTTTACGGTATCGTTAAGCGAGCCAAGTGAAACATATCCGATTGCATATTTATCACCGGCAACCGATGTCAACATAACCGAAGTCTTATTGGTGATAACCGCTTCAACCGTAGTGCGGTCAACCTTTTCTCCCGCTTCATTCTTTTGCTCAATTTCAAGCAGTTCAATAAATGCCCCTCTTGTTCCGGAACCATCCTCGCGTGAAATCACGCCAATCTCTCTTGATGCGTCAAACGCTTCATCCTTTTCGCATGCCGCACACAGCAGCACCATAACTACCAACAAAATAACCGATAAACCTTTTTTCATTTTCATTATTCTCCTTTCATTTCTCTGTTTTCATATTAACAAGAAAAAGTAAGTTTCATTATCGTATTATTGTAAAATCCAAGTAAAATCATTCTATAAAACAAAAACGCCCCAAAGGGCGTTTTTGTCTATTCTATTTTTCTGCTATTGAGCCATTATTTGAAAGGCTGATAGTATCCGACTCATTGAGTCTGCCGAAAAGAGCTCGGCTTGTGTCCTCAGAAGCAATGTCAACATATCCGCCAATGCTTTCACATGGTATAAAAGAAGCCTCTAAATTACCGTTTGAATCAATGATAAGTCTGACAAGTCCGCTCTCCTTATTATCCTCGGTGCTGAACATATCACCAAGGCTGTAGAATATCGGCTTGCCCTTATAGATTTCAATAGGCTGAACGGTGTGGGAATGTGCGCCGATAACAGCGTCAGCACCTGCATCTATCAAGGCTTTTGCTCCCTCTATCTGTTCATCTTCAAGCGTGATTGTATTCTCTGTACCCCAATGAACATATGCAATGACAAAGTCTGCATTCGCCTTAGCCTCGCGTATCACGTTGGCATAAGCTTCTATATCATACATCTTCATAACGCCGGCTGATGTAGCAGACGCCTCAGGAGTATCAATATACTTTTCAGAACGCATTGCCGCAGTAAACGCAACAGTGATTCCGTTGATGTTTGCATAATACGGCTTTGCCGCATCTGCAACGTTAAAGCCTGCACCAACAGAAACGATACCTAAATCATCAAGTGCATCAACAGTATCAACATATCCTGCAACAGAATAATCAAAGCTGTGATTATTCGCCAGAGAAACAACATCGACACCTAAATCATCGAGAAACTGTGCATGCTTCTTTTCGGTACGGAAAGTATAAACCTTGTCAATGGGATCTGCATTGTCGGTAAAGGCAAAAACATTTCCCACCATGAACATATCCGCATCTCTTACAAGACCAAGGATAGTTGTCGAAAAACAGTTTTTGATATTCTCATCGCCATTAATATATCGCTCGGATGCGCTGTATTCAGGGTCAAGATTAATATCACCGCCAAAAAACAGTTTTGCTCTTGCGTATGCGGTAGGCTCTTTTTCGGTGACTACCTTTTCTGTTGTTATTTCCGCTTCTGTAGTTTCAGGAGGAGTGGTTATATCTACCACACTGCTATCTCCGCCGTACTGTTCGCGATTACGATCCTCAATATTTGATGAATCAGCGTATGACCAAACATTGATAAAAACCATAACTGCCACAGCAAGGAGGAGTATGCTTAACAAAGTTTTCATAAACACCTCAAACAAATCTCACCGCAACTGAATTTCGGTCGCGGCCTGTATTTGCTCGCAGACTTATCGTCTGCGGTTTTAATAAAACACGCAAATACTTTTATATTGCGATAACTCCCATCATACCGCGACCACATTCATCTAATATTCAACTTCCGGTTCGGTCGCGGTCTGTATTTGCTCGCAGACTTATCGTCTGCGGTTTTAATAAAACACGCAAATACTTTTATATTGCGATAACTCCCATCATAGTTCCGCGCTTTTCGCCCATACGACGATGTGAGAAAAAGAGTTCTTTATTATCGTATGTGCACTCTGTGCACATATCAATGTTCTCCTCTTTAACGCCTGCCTTGATGAGCAACGTCTTGTTGACCTCGCCAAGACCGCAGAGGAATTTGCCCTCGTTTTCAGATGGACGGAGATGCGCGAATGTGAGATTTTCATTGCCAACAGCGGCAAGCACCTGCTTTGCCACCTCGTCGCCAACCTCATAGTTTGCCATTGAAATGTGCGGACCTATCGCCGCCTTGATATCCTCGGCAGACGCACCGAGATAGCACATCTTTTCAATAGTTGCGCCGACGATGTTGCCCACCGTGCCTCTCCAGCCTGCATGAACAGCCGCGATAACACCGGCGCCGCTATCTGCAAGGAGTATCGGCACACAGTCTGCCACTCTGACACCGAGGGCTGTACCGCGTGAACAGCTTACAAGTGCATCACCCTCAAATGTTGCAGGCGAATAGATGCCGTGCCCACATTTATCTCTACCAACCTCAATTACATTGGTAGAATGTATCTGAGGCATTATAATAAGCTCTTCTGCGTCAATCGCTACAGCTTCGCAGAAGCGTTCAATATTCTTCTTTACAATAATATCTTTATCGCCGCGGTAAAAACCGAGGTTTAGTGATTTTGTGTAATCAAGTTTTGAAAGTCCGCCCTCTCTTGTAGAAAAGCCGTGGCGGATGGGGTAAAGCCCCTCCGAATAAAAATAGGTTACACCGTTATAGTCAGTGCGTTTTTGCATGGTTAAAGTTTTCCTTTAAAGAGAAAATAATTTTATCATTTTTATGGCTTTGCCGTCCGGATAATCCCGCACTTCGCCGAGCGCGAAAAAGCCTCTCTCATCATAGAGTTTAACGCGGCATCCAACATCAAAGCTCTTGCCGATTTTTTTTAGATATATTTCACAACCGCTTCGGCAAAGTTTTGCAAAGAAGGGCGGAAGCACCACCTTTTGTGTGTCCACAAAAGCGTCCTCAAGCGGGCGCAAAAGCGCCACACGCTCCTCATAGCTCATTGCCTCAAGCTGTTCTAAAGTATATGCATTTGAAAGGTCAAACGCGCCGCTCTTTGTACGGCGAAGCGAGGACATTACTGCACCGCAACCAAGCGCATCACCTATATCGGTAATGACAGTGCGCACATACGTCCCCTTTGACACTTCAAGAAAAAGCGAATACTCACACTCGCTGATTTTTTTTGCAGTGCATGAATATATCTCAATAGGGCGCGGCGGAACTTCAACTGTCTCGCCGGCGCGCTGATAATCTACAAGCTTTTTACCGTTTACTTTTATCGCCGAGGTCATCGGCGGTATCTGCATATGCTTGCCCACCATAGCATTTACGGCAGCAAGGACAACATCCTCGGTAGGGACAGCCTTACCTGTATCAGTAACCGCGCCGTCAGTATCGCCGGTTTCGCTTACTTTACCGAGAATAAATGTCGCCTCATACGCTTTATCATGCGCGCTCAGATATTCGCTTGCTTTAACAGCACGTCCGCAGAGCATGGGAAGCACGCCTGTCGCAAGTGGGTCAAGCGTGCCTGTATGCCCTATCTGACGTGTATTCATAAGCCTGCGGAGCTTTCCCACCGCGTCATGCGAGGTAAAGCCCTGCGGCTTATCTAAAACTAAAATTCCGCTGAAAGGTGCGGGAGTCTTATTCATTTTCTTCCTTTGCAATCACTGCAAGGCCGAGTTCCTCAAGTGCGCCTGCATCAGGAAGACCGGGAGCCTTACTCATAAGCTCGGATGCGTTCTGTACCTTCGGGAATGCGATAACGTCGCGGATATCTTCAAGTCCGAGGAGAAGAGTTACAAGACGGTCAAGACCGAATGCCATACCACCGTGAGGAGGTACGCCGTACTTGAATGCTTCAACAAGGTATCCGAACTTCTCCTGTGCGTCCTCGTCGGAAATGCCGAGTGCCTTGAACATACGGCTCTGAATCTCTGCATCATGGATACGGATAGAACCGCCGCCAAGCTCGGTGCCGTTGAGTACGATATCATACGCGATAGCGCGGCATGCGCCGGGATCGGTGTCAACCTTATCAATATCATCGGGGTTAGGCATAGTGAAGGGGTGATGCTTTGCATAATATCTTCCGTCATCCTCGGAGTACTCAAAGAGCGGGAAGTCGGTTACCCACATAAACTTGAAATCCTTGGGATCAAGCAAGCCAAGCTTCTTTGCACAGTGGCAACGAAGTGCGCCGAGGGTGTCAAATACAACCTGGTCCTTATCAGCACAAACGAGGATAAGGTCGCCGTCTGTGAGTTCCATGCGCTCTGCGATTGCCGCGTTCTCCTCGGGAGTGAGGAACTTAGCAAAGGAAGAGGAAACCTCGCCGTTTGCCATTTTAGTCCACGCAAGACCTTTAGCACGGTAGGACTTTGCAAACTCCACGAGCGCGTCAATCTCCTTACGGGAATATGCCGCGCCGCCCTTAACGTTGATAGCGCGAACGCTGCCGCCGTTTGCGATTGCACCTGCGAACACCTTGAACTCGGTGTTTGCTACGATGTCAGAGAGATTCTTGAGCTCAAAGCCGAAACGAAGGTCGGGCTTGTCTGAGCCGAAGCGCTCCATAGCTTCCTTATACTCCATGCGGAGGAAGGGAGTTTCAATATCGATGTCAAGCATCTCTTTCCAGAGCTTTTTGAGGAAGCCCTCGGTAACTGCAATTACATCGTCCTGCTTAACGAAGGACATCTCAACATCGATCTGGGTAAACTCAGGCTGACGGTCAGCGCGGAGGTCCTCGTCACGGAAGCAACGTGCAATCTGGAAATAGCGGTCAAATCCCGCAACCATAAGAAGCTGCTTATAAAGCTGAGGTGACTGAGGAAGTGCATAGAACTTGCCGGGATGAACACGGCTGGGTACAAGGTAGTCACGTGCGCCTTCGGGCGAAGGCTTGATAAGGTCGGGAGTTTCAATATCGATAAAGCCGTTCTCTGCGTAATAATTACGTGCAATGTTGGAAATCTTGGAACGTGCAATGATATTGCCCTGAAGGTCGGGACGGCGAAGGTCGAGATAACGGTAAGTAAGACGAAGTTCGGGACGGACTGCGCTGTTCTCCTCAATTGCAAAAGGAGGAGTCTGCGCACTTGCAAGAATGCGAAGTTCGCTTACTGCAACCTCGATTTCGCCTGTAGGTATGTTCTTGTTTACAGCGCCCTCTCCACGCGCGCGGATAACGCCCTTTGCAAGAAGAACAAACTCACTTCTTACAGTGAAAGCAGTGTCAAATACAGCGCGGTCAGTATTCTCGTCAAATGCGAGTTGCAAAATACCTGTGCGGTCGCGCAGGTCAATAAAGATAAGAGAACCGAGGTCACGCTGGCGCTGAGCCCAGCCCATAACGCATACCTCTCTGCCGATGTCCTTTGCCGAAAACTCGGCGCATCTGGCTGTACGATTGTCATTCTGATTCAAAAGTTGTGCCATGATTTATATACTCCTTTTGGTTTATTCTTCTGTAATTCTTTTTTCTATAATCGAAAATGCTTTCTCAATTAGCTCTTTTCGATTGTAATAGTTTATCGCGAACAAATCTGTGTTGTCGAGCGACTCTGATATCGTTTCTCTGATATCGCCATAACCGAACAGCACCGCGTAGTCGCAATCCAGACTATCTGTGACGATATCAAGCATTGCGGCATCATCAGCATTTCCGGCAGTTATACAGTCGTCAAAATGCTTGTCCATATATATTTGCGAAAGCTCCATATACCGCGAAAGCAATATATCAAGCGACGCTGTATTGCTTAGTCCGTCGGGCATTGCCAGCATTGTAGCGCCCTCAAAATCTATATAGCTGTAATGCTCTGCAGATGCACTCGCCTTGGGTATAGGCAACAAGCCGATGTCCGCATCCGGCGAGCGAAGTGAGTCAAGCTGTCCAAGGTGCACTACAGCAAAGTCTGCTGAAGTATCCTCAGCATCCGTCGTAACCGCGGCGTCACTAAGGAAAGAATCAAGCGCAGTTATCGCACTTTTCGACTCAGCATATGGCGTTACGGCAAGTGAGCCACTGTCAAAGTTTGCAAACCCGCCGCTTGCGCCAAAGTAAAGCGGATATACATCGCCGCCGTCATAAGCATGGCGCACCTCACCGGATTTAAGCGCGGCGAGATAATTTTCATATGTGAACTCACCGTCAAGCACAAGAGAAACAAGCGTCTTGCCATTTACAGAAAGTCCCTTTGCCGCATCTCTCACATATCCAATGACAAACGCATCACTGCGTACATCTATAATAGATGAAGCAATAAACATTTTTCTGCCGAAATATGCAAGTTTTTCGGTAATCTCGGGATTATACCCTGCAACATTGGTGATGGCACTGTCAGAAACATCACGCAAGCTACCTGAGCTTACAAGCGGCAACATAGCGTCTGTCGCATCTGCCGCATATAAATTGTACTTGTACGCCCCTGAGAGCATGTCCTCGCGTGCAGTATTGGAAAAATCCTCAACCACAACAAAGTTTATCTCCGTATCGGTTTCAAGCTCAAAATGATCATTGCGGCGCGATGCCTGCGATGACACCTCGCTGCTGCCTGCATCGGATACGCCAAGCTTTTCAGCACCGTCCGCATCACAAAGAACATTAAGCACAGCATCGCCATAATCCGTCTTTTGAGCAAGGGTAAGCTCTACAGTTTCAATCGCCTCACGTTCAATTTTCGCATCGGCGAGTGCTAACGAGGCACGGGCATCAGCCTTATTCATGTACATTAAATAAAGTCCGCCGCCTGCCGCGAGAAAGATAATGAGAACAACAAATGCAAGGGCTATTATTTTTGATGTGGAAAGATAACGCTTTGCGATATAAACCACTCCTTTTCTTTAAACAGCGACTCTTTTTACTCTCTTGCTGACAAGGCAAACTGCCTCATAATTAATAGTTCCGGCAGCGTTGCAAAGCCGCTTCATGTTTTCGCCGCTTTCATCAAATATGTATACATAGTCGCCAATGCACACATCAAGGTCGGTGACATCTACCATGCATTGATCCATACACACTCTGCCAAGCAGACGCGCCGGCACACCGCCAACCATAACAGTACCGCCGTTTTTGTATCCGCGGATAAATCCGTCAGCATATCCAATCGGGATTGCCGCAACAGTCATCTCTCTGTCCGCGGTAAACTCCGCGCCATAGCTTACACAGTCGCCTGCATGAAGCTTATGTATGTGAGCTATGCGGCTCTTGAGTCGCATAACGGGTATAAGCTCGTCATCACGGACAACGTCTGATGGGGACAAGCCGTAAAGCACAATACCAAGACGCACCATATCCTGATACATTTCCGGAAAGCGAAGTGCGCCCGCACTGTTACAGATGTGCTTACATTTAAACACAAGACCTGCCTCTTCACAGTGCGCGACAATATTGTTGTATCTTTCAAACTGCTGCATAGAGAAGCCTTCGTCCTCCTCATCAGCACAGGCAAAATGCGAAAATACTCCACGCACACTAATATCCGGAAGCTTTGATACGTCAAGTATCTCAGCAACGGTTTCATCAAGTGCGTACTTATGCGTGTCAAATCCAAGACGGTTCATGCCACTGTCAAGCTTGATGTGACAGCGTATGCAATCATCCTCATCAAGCACTGAGCATTCTTTGAGCGCACGCACACCTTCTGAAAGTGCCTTGGCATATTCAAACGAATATACCGCCTGAGTTATCTTGTGACGCGCAAGCAACTTGACATTATCGCTCTCGGCTGGAGTATAGCCGAGAATAAGTATGCTCTTTGCAACCCAGTTCTTTGCATCGAGGATGGCAAATATCTGCTCTGCCTCTTCAATACTCGACACCGCAAAATGGCGCGCGCCTGCCTCATAAAGTGCGGGAACGCATATCTCGGCCGAATGTCCGTATGCATCCGCCTTTACAACGCACATAGGCTCAGTATCGGGAGATGCATTCTTGATTCTGTCGCGCAAAACTATAAAATTGTGCTTAAGCGCAGAAACATCAATCTCTGCAATATTCTTTTCTGTCATTTTTCAGCACTTTCTATCTCTATTACGTATTGTCTGTTTCCTATATTTTTAACTTCGTTGCCTGTGACAGGCAAAAAATCAAAAGCCATATTAAAGCATTCACTTTCAAACGAGGTATTCCCCATAGTAACCGTAGTCACTCCCGAATGTAATATCAGCTCAAGCCCCTTTAAATGCTCGGGGGCTGAGAACACAAGCCTGTCATACTCGGCTCGTTTTTCATAGATTGCCGCATACTCAGTGCCGACGGCACTGATATTGACCGCCGCATCAAATTCGGCAGGCAGTGTGTCTTTCTGCACCTTGCCGCAAGAAACAAGGCAAAGCGCAAGAAAAATAACAACTATTCTTTTCATCAAACCACCTCATACAAAAGTATGAAGCGGAAGCTATCACTTATTCCTCGGGGAGCTCGTTGCTTCGCGTAACTATTGAGGGAACCTGATGAAACAATGTGTTTACAGATTTTTTCGTTGCTTCAAAAAGCACGGCTTTCTGCACCTTGTCATCCTCATAAACAATGTAATACGAAGCACGAGTAGATGCACTTGAACGCATATCAAGCACATGATTTACACTAAGTCCATCAAAGTTGCCGTTAAACGGAGCTATTTTGCGTGCATCCTTTTTGAGATCAACAGAAACCTTCTCCTTGCGGTACTGATTCACATATACAGATGCAAAATCCATATATCCGCCTGAGATGCTGTATTCATACTCAATCTGCGTATATCTGGAAAGATACCAGAGGAGCGCGCAAACACCTGCAAAAACAAGAATACCTACGGTGAACCCCACCATTGGCAGGACAACAAAAAAGAATGCAAGCACAAAAACAAGCGAGAGCACAACTATGGCTCCTATCTTAAAAAGATAGCTACCTTCTTTTTTCTTTGTAACCGAATGTTCGCAAAAATCGCTTTCAAACATTATGGCATAGTCCCCCTATTTTGCATTATTTATCAGCTTAGTATATCACATCCACTCGACAATTTCAACAATTTTGTACATTCTTATTGAATATTAATTAAATTTATAGTATTATATTATTATCTCAAATTATATCCAAATGGAGAACAGACATGAAAGCAGTTATTACAGTTATCGGAAAAGACCAGGTTGGTATCATTGCTAAAGTCAGCGCAATGTGTGCAGAATACGGCGCAAACATCACCGAAATTACGCAGAGCGTTCTTGACAAGTATTTTGCCATGATTATGATTGCAGATATCTCAGCGCTTGAAAGCGATTTTGCAAAATTCACAGATGCGCTTGCCGCACTCGGCAACGACTGTGGTCTTGATATCCGCTGTATGCATGAAGATATATTCAACACTATGCACAAGATATAAAAATTTCTATGAAATTTTTATATCTATGGTATTTGCCTTTCGCGGCTGAACACCGCAAATTTCGGCGAAGCCGAAACCGACAAATACCTTCCAACACCAATAACTTAGAGGAACCATAAAAATGATCAACACCCAAGATATTCTTGAAACAATAAATATGATACGCGAGGAAAACCTCGACGTACGTACAGTTACAATGGGCATCTCGCTCTACGACTGCGTTTCCGACGATGTGGACAAGCTTTGTGCAAACATATATGACAAGCTGATGAAAAGCGCAAAAAATCTTGTATCCACTGCAGAGGACATTGAAAAACTCTACGGTATACCGATTGTAAACAAGCGTGTATCCGTAACTCCCATTTCATATATCGGCGGCAAGGCAACTCCCGATGATTATGTCAAGATTGCAAAGACTCTCGACCGCGCGGCGCATGATCTTGGCATCAACTTTATCGGTGGCTTTTCTGCCCTTGTTCAAAAAGGTATGACCAACGGCGCAGATGCGCTTATCACATCTATACCGCAGGCACTTGCCGAAACACAGATGGTATGCTCATCAGTCAATGTCGGCTCTACTCGTGCAGGTATTAACATGGATGCAGTTGCACGCATGGGTAGAGTTGTAAAAGAAGCAGCAGCACTCACCGCTGACCGCGATGCTATCGGATGTGCAAAGCTTGTTGTCTTGGCAAACGCTGTCGACGACAATCCCTTCATGGCAGGCGCTTTTCACGGTGCCGGAGAGGGTGACTGCGTTATCAATGTCGGCGTAAGCGGCCCCGGCGTAGTTGAAAAGGCTATCCGCCGTGTGGGCGACTGTGACTTCTCTGCCCTTGCAGATGTCATCAAAAAGACCGCATTCAAAATTACCAGAGTAGGTCAGCTTGTGGCCTTTGAAGCGTCAAAGCGTCTTGGCGTCCCATACGGTATTGTTGACTTGTCACTTGCCCCCACCCCTGCCATTGGCGACAGCGTTGCTTGTATTCTCGAATCCATGGGTCTTGAAACCTGTGGCGGTCCCGGTACTACTGCGGCGCTTGCAATGCTCAATGACGCCGTTAAGAAAGGCGGCGTTATGGCATCCAGCCATGTTGGCGGACTTTCGGGCGCATTCATCCCCGTCAGCGAAGATGCAGGCATGATTGCAGCAGCAGAATGCGGCTCACTTACACTTGAAAAGCTTGAAGCAATGACCGCGGTTTGCTCTGTAGGTCTTGACATGATATGTATTCCCGGCGACACCACTGCAGAAACCATCAGCGGCATCATCGCAGATGAAATCGCAATCGGCATGGTGAACAATAAAACAACCGCTGTACGCGTTATTCCTGCCCCCGGCAAGGGCATAGGTGACAGAGTTGAGTTTGGCGGTCTGCTTGGTTATGCACCTGTTATGCGCGTAAACCCTGTTTCCTGCGAAAAGTTCATCGCACGCGGCGGCAGAATCCCGGCTCCCATACATTCTCTCAAAAACTAATCATCGCTTTATTACAAATCATGCTCAGGAGGTGGAATATCTTTGGTAATTAGAATATACGTCCATCCCGAATTCAAAGATACCTTTTGGACACAGCTTTCTCTGAAAGCTACAAATGCCGAAATCACGCGCAAACGCTATACCGCACATTATATTGACGTTGAAAAGGTGACCGATATTGACTTTGACAAAGTGTTTGAAGGAGACGAAAAAAAACTTCTCCTTTACATAGGTCATTCTGTCAGCGGCACCCCTGTTGACCTGAAATACCTCACCGACCACGGTGTGCATGTCATCCTTCTCAACTATGAATCATCGGTACTTTCAGGCTCCTGCTCAAAGGTGTTATTAAACTACCGCGACGGAATGCAAAAGTCGATAAGCTATCTCACCGCAAACAAGCATGATAAAATAGCGCTGTTCGGAATCAATCCCAACTCATCGACCGATATGCTGAAGGACTCCTACTTTGTGGAATATTTGCGTGAACGCGGAGGCAATCCCACACGCGACATCTACTACAATTACGGCTCGATATCGGGTTGTTTTTCGCGCTTTGCGGAAAACTACACCGACTACAACGCGGTTATCTGCTCAAACGATGTTGTGGCGCTTGCGCTTATCAACTATCTTAAAGGGATTGGAGTACGCATACCAGAAGACATGTATGTTACCGCATGCGGCGGCTCGTCAATCCTATCCTCAATGGCAAACACAACCATAACCACCGTATTTGCCGACCAATACGAGCTTGGACGTCAGGCAGTGCTGACATATTCTTATCTCTATAAAAACCCATGCGATGTTGCACTTTCGGTTAAAGTTGAGGCAAGACTGACGGTGCGCCAATCTACAAATTTTGACCCAGATCCGGGACACGACCTTGTAACCACACTGAAAAAACAAGTGCCGAACGTCGATTTTTATGACGACCCCGTGATACAATCAATCTTCCGCATAGAAGCTTTGCTGCTCAGTTGCGACGAGCTTGACCGCGGTATTCTCGAAGGCATCCTTGCCGGCGAAACGTATCCAAGCATTGCCGAAAGACTTTACACCTCGGAAAATGTTATCTCCTACCGCATTAAGCGCATGTGCAAGATAACAGAAACAAGCAAAAAGAGCGAGCTTGTTACCCTGCTCTCACCGTATTTAAAATAATTATAAGGAGGTTTTCTTTTGCGAATCAAGATCTTCATCCATCCCGAATCAAAAGAATCTTTTTGGGCAAGACTCTCGCAAAAAGCGGTGTCGGCTGAGATACTACGCAAGAGATATACCCCTGAATATCTCGATGCCGAAAGAATATCGGACATCGACTTTGACAAAGTATTCGCTCCCGATGAAAAAAAGGTACTCCTTTATATTGGGTATTCCCCAAAACACACACCTCAGGAGCTTCATTATCTCGCATCAATAGGCATACACACCCTGCTGCTAAACTATGAGTTTGCAGGCTTTTCGGGTTCAAGTTCCCGTGTGTTGCTCAACTATCGCGATGCCATGGAAAAATGCATATGCTATCTGCGTTCAAACAATAAAAGTAACATTGCGCTGTTTGGCATCAATCCGGATTCTACGCCGGACACGCTGAAAAAAGAGGTGTTTTGCGAATACCTGCGCGCCGAGGGAAAAAGCGCAGATGAGCACATCTACTACAACAACGGCTCAATAGAAAACTGTCTTAATAACTTTTTTGAAAAAGGCAACAGCTATGATGCCATAATCTGTGCAAACGACGTAACGGCAATAACGCTTTTGCGTTGTCTGCAGAATGCAGGACTGCGTGTCCCCGAAGATGTATACATTATATCCTGCAGCTGCTCGACCATGATTGCCGAGCGCACTTCACCAACAATAACCGCCGTTGCCGCAGACCAATATGATGTTGGCGTTCAGGCGGTATCGGCATATACCACTCTTGTAAAGAATCCGGGCGACATAGCACTGACAGTTCGTATAGGTGCAAAACTGGTTATACGCCAGTCCACAAATATGATGCCTGACAATGGCGACTTTATTTTCCCACGCAAAGCTTTTAATGAAAATGCCGTTGATTTTTACGGCGACCCAATAGCGAAAAATTTTTTCAGCACAGAAAACCTTTTGCTGAATTGTGACGAGCTTGACATCGGCATTATCAATGGCATAATAGCGGGCGATACTTACCCGAAAATGGCAGAACAGTTATACACATCGGAAAATGTTATCTCCTATCGCATCAAGCGAATGTACCGTCTTACAGGAACTTCAACAAAAACAGAACTCGTCAAAGTAATATCTCCGTATTTAGGAAAAACCGAAAGGCAGAAAAATGAGTGATAAGAAAAAAAGCGTTGTACTGATCGCATTTTATAATACAAAGGCGCTTGGCGTGCGCTATCTTGAAACCGCAATGAAAAAGGCGGGCTACTCTGTAAAAACAATATTTTTCAAGGGCTTCAACAGCCAGAATCCCAAAGTTGCCACCGATGCGGAAATCGAACTTTGCAAAAAGGAAATTCTCCGTGCCGATCCACTTTTTGTCGGACTGTCTGTCATGAGCTCGATGTATCTCGAAAGCGTTGAAAAACTTGTTGACAAGCTAAGAGAGCTTAACATTCCGCTTGTGTTTGGCGGAGCTTTTGCCGCTATGTTCCCTGACCGTTTTCTCGCCATGGGCGGTGAATATGTCATTCGCGGCGACGGCGAAATTCCTATGGTCAAGCTGGCAAACGCCATGCTCGATGGCTCAGATGTCAGTGACAATCCATCACTTTGTTACATGAAGGACGGCGAACTTGTCACAAATGAGATTGGAGACATTCTCGAAGAAATCGACGGCTATGGACTCCCAACCATAGAATGTGAGGACGCTTGCTATATCGAAAACGATTCTATTGCCTACGGTGATCCTCAGCTCAGTGCCATGAGCTATGAAGTAATTGCATCGCGCGGATGTCCGTTCACATGTTCATATTGCTGTTGCATCAATCTGCACCGCATGTTCCCCAAAGGGGTAAAATACGTTCGCACACGCTCTGTCGAAAGCGTCATGGCGGAACTCATCGAAGCGAAAAAGAAATTCAAAAAACTTGTTTTTGTTCACTTCTATGATGAAATCTTTCCAAACACACCCGGTTGGATCGACGAATTTATCGTTCAGTATAAAAAACATATCAATCTGCCCTTCACCATTTGGTCGCATCCCAAGATGGTCAAGGTTGATGAGCTTAAAAAACTTGTTTCGGTCGGACTCACCGAGGTTATCATGGGAATCCAGTCAGGCTCTCCGTATATCCGCAAAGAAATTTTCCACCGCTATGAAACTCAGGAAGATATCATAAACGCCACAAAGACTATTCGTCAAAGCGGAGTTTTCTGGTCAAGCTATGACTTCATGCTGCAGCATCCCTTTGAAAAGATAGAGCACCTCAAAGAAACATATTATCTTGTAAAAGAACTCGCAATGCCGCTTGAGCTTCAGCTCCACGGTCTTAACTTCCTGCCCGGCACGGATATTGTCGACATGGCGATTGATGCAGGGCTTATCTCCAAAGAGGAGATGGATAAGATAATGTACGCTTCTATGAAGGAACAGTTTGAAGCATACTGGAAGCGCGAGGATGAACGTGAAAGCCGTCTGTGGTATCGCCTGACCTACTGCTGGCAGTATAAAAACTGCCATAAGAAGTGCGAAACCTATGAGCAGGATGTTTTCAAATACGAAAAAGAAATTGATGCAATGTACGAAAAGTGCCAGAAGCGTACAAAACTCCGCTACCTCTACAAAAAAGGTCGCGTAGTTTTAAAGAGCATCAGAATGAGAATATTCAAGTAAAAAACAAAGCACCAAGTTTAAACTTGGTGCTTTTATATTCATAAATACAACTTAGTGTGAACGCACAAACCTGTATTTTTCATTGCATTACACTGCACATTCACTGCACAGACCACGAATCGTGAGCGTATATGACGAAAGTTTTTGTCCTGTTGCGGATTCAATAGCTTCTGTCAGATCGCCGCACCAAATGTCCGAAACTTTACCGCATTTGTCACAGTAAAGATGTTCATGACACTCGGTACATCCGTCATAGCGGTCAGGCGCATTCGGGATCTCCAATTTGCGGACAACACCATCATTTACAAGCTGTGCCAAGTTACGGTAAACCGTACCCATGGCTATCTGCGGCATCTTTGCTTTTGCCGCGATGTATATCTCCTCTGCTGTCATATGCGAGCAGGTCGCAGTAACGACTTCAAGCACAAGTGCTTTTTGTTTTGTATTCATAGGCAGCTCCTTTCTAATTAAGAATACTTCTTAATCCTATTATATCATCACTTTCCAGAAAAATCAACAGGGAATTTCATACTTTATAAAAATATATTGACAATCACGCAAAGTGGTGCTATTATTCTGTTTAGAATTGTTCTAAACAGAACTTTTTTCGAGAGGGAAAAATGGCAAAACTTAATTTTCACCCTTATGAGATCTTCACCAAAATGATGAGTCTTGGAAAGTCTATGCGTTCACATTGCCACAAGGCAATCGAAAACGACGGGTTCTCAATGAACGAAACAGATGTGCTGCTCGCTATCATCTCAGCAGATGACAACAACACTGTAAAAACGATAAGCGAGTCGGCAAACATCTCAAAAGGAAACATTAGTCAGGCAGTGGAGTCACTCAAGCAAAAGGGCTATATTACAACTAAAACAAGCAATACGGATCGCCGCTCGATAACAATTGAGCTTACCGAAAAGGCTGATCCCATCGCCGAGAAGCTACAAAATGCAGAGGAGGAATATTTCTCCAACTTCATGGTGGCATTGCCGCAAAAAGAAGCATCACTAGTAAGCC
Source organism: Clostridia bacterium (assembly GCA_017399305.1). GTDB lineage: Bacteria > Bacillota > Clostridia > Oscillospirales > CAG-272 > UMGS902. The sequence goes on along the minus strand of JAFQDK010000009.1, from coordinate 118,657 downwards.
GCATTTTTAACGCCCTGCAGAGCTTCTCATTAACATCATTTTTTAATAAACTTTCAAAAAAGGATAGCTGACATGAAGAAAACTGAACGTAAATTTACTCCTATAAACACTCTCAAAGACCAGGTCAGAGTATACGAATCACACGGCGACAAAATTGCATTTGACTACTTTGGCAAAACCGGCAATGTTCGCACAATGACATATACAAAATACGCAAACAAGATCCGTGCTTTCTGTGCAGGTCTTAAAGAGATTGGCAAAGCAGGCGCGCGCGTTGCCATCATCGGCGAAACCTCGCCCAAGTGGCACATCGCATACCACGCAACAATTTGTGGCGGCGGTGTCGCAATTCCGCTTGACAAGGAGCTTGCAATTGAAGAAATTGAAAACTTCCTTATGCGTAGCGGTGCAAAGGTATTTGTTTTCTCCAATCTGTTTGAAAAGAAATTCATCGACATGGCAAAGGCACACCCCGAAATCGTCTTTATCCCTATGACCAAGTGCGAGACCGAGGGTGTATATGACAAAAATATGAACGATATCATCGCACTCGGCGAAGGAAAGCCCGATGCTTTTGCGGAAGATGCAGATGTGCATAAGATGTCGGTGATGCTGTTCACATCCGGTACAACAGGCACCAGCAAGTGCGTTATGCTCTCAGAAGCAAACGTCTGCGCCGCAGTAAATGCAGCGTGCGACTCAGTTTACTTCTTCCCTAACGATGTGCTGCTTTCCGTGCTCCCCGTTCACCATACATATGAGCTTTGCTGTACCATAGCCGGCATGAACTACGGTATGGAGGTTGCAATAAACGACTCTCTCCGCCATGTGCTCCGCAATATCAACAAGTTCAAGCCCACAGCACTTGTACTTGTTCCCCTCTTTGTCAACACAATGGAAAAGCGCATCTGGGACGAGCTTCGCAAAAAGAATCTTGACGGCGTCATGAAAAAACTGATGAGCGCCTCCAACGCAATGCGCAAAGTCGGCATTGATGCACGCCGCATCCTTTTCAGCGCCGTGCTCAAATCCTTTGGCGGCAGACTTAAAAAGATAGTCTGTGGCGGTGCTCCTTTGAATCAGGATATCGCAAATACTTTCCGTTCCCTCGGTATTGAAATCTGGGAGGGTTACGGCATCACCGAGTGCTCACCGCTTGTTGCAGTTGATGTTTACTATGCTCCGAAGCCAGGCTCTGTCGGTACTGCTGTTCCCTGCTGCGACGTAAGAATCGACGGCAACATGGCTGATAAAGACGGTCATATTATCGGTGAGATATGCGTAAAGGGCGACAACGTAATGCTTGGTTACTACGAAGACCCTGAAGCTACCGATGCAGTATTCACCGAAGACGGATACTTCCGCACAGGTGACGTTGGATACATGGACGAAGACGGCTATCTCTATATAACCGGCCGCCAGAAATCGGTAATCGTGCTTGAAAACGGCAAAAATGTATTCCCCGAAGAAATTGAAGAATATCTTGAGCCAATCGACATGATTTCTGAGTGCGTAGTTGTCGGCAGACAGGCAGAGGGCTCTGATAATATCATCCTCACTGCAGTCATCTACCCTGATATGACAAAATTCCCCGAAGGTGCAACCAAAGACGATGTGCGCGCGGCAGTAAAAACCGAGATTGACAAGATAAATAGAAGTCTTGTAAGCTACAAGCACATCCGCGATATTGACATCCGTGACACCGAGTTTATCAAAACCACTACAAGAAAAATCAGAAGAAACCTTGTAAAATAAAAAAAGCGACGCTAATGCGTCGCTTTTTTACATACTGATAATGAAAGGATATACAACCGCAAAGATGATGAATGCAATTATGCCGATGTTGACAAACGCGGTCTCGGCTTCTGTATCTTTGGGCAATTCAAGTGCAGTTTTTTCAAAACGTACTCTTCGCATGCTTTTGAATATCTTGACAAGACCAGTGATAGAAAACACCATTGTAGCAAGTCCGTAAAATGAAATTGCAGCCACTTCGTTCGGATATTCCTGCATAAGTTTCTGCATAACCTCCGGATCCATAACAGCGCTTACTAAATCTTCAGTACCGATAAGGCCGTAAAGGAATAACGGTATAATTGTACCAAACAAATTGAACAGCGCATGAACGATCCAGCAATAGATAAGCTTTCCCTTTCTCAAATAAAGATAGCCAAGCAAAAGTCCGACAGGAAATGCATAAAAGAACTGTTCTATGCTCATATGGAAGAATCCAAAGAGGAGCGCCGAAAATACAAGCGAAAGCTTTTCGCCATAAGCTCGCGTGCGGTCTATAATAACCTTTCTGAACATGAATTCCTCAGCAAGAGGACCGATTATCGCTGTGATCAAAAATGCCTCGTGCCACTTCATACTGCTGATAAACTCAATTGTACCGGAATCAACAACAGTGCCGGCAATATCGTAGACAAATCCTGCGACAGTGGAACCAATCATACCGCCAAAATATGAAATGGCAACAGACATTAGAAAACATATCCATATTATATTGATGCCGCAATTAGCCTTGCCTGGCGCATCGGTGGGAAGCTTTTTCAAGAAGTAATAATACACCGGCAACGCAATAATATACATTGTCACCGCAGAAATCGTCATTGAAACAAGTGGTGGGAGCGTTGTTCCGACAAGCTCAGGGGCAAACGTCTTAATCAAAATCAGCGTTGCACGTTGCGCGACATATGTTACGGCGTGAAACAGTATCAGCGCTATACCAATCCGGGAAAATGTGCTTTTTGCGCTTTTTAAATCTATATTCTCCATCTGTTCCTCCATATATATGTGAGAAAAATTATAGTTTATCTAATCACTTTAAAATGCAAGCATTTTAAAGTGGAGCAAGTCGTTCACTCTCGTCTCGCTCACCGCTCGCGACTTTTAAGGAGTAAAAAAGCCGGGAAACCCGTCTTTTTTACAAATTTTTTATAAATACCTTTAGTTTTTCTTTGGTTCTTTCTTTTTAAGAAAGAACGCCTTCGTTACCACACTAAACTTATAATTTATACTAACTATTATATCACTGTGCGGTTTTTATGTCAATTTATGTGTAAAATCTCTATTGAAAAAATGACGGCATTTATGTTATACTTTTTACAACATTTTCAAAAAGGGGCGAGGAAATGAAAAATATATTCGACCGCTACTTTATAAAAGCAATGGGAGCAATGGCGCAAGGTCTTTTTGCCTCTCTGCTTATAGGTACAATTTTCAAAACGCTCGGCATTTATACAGGTTTTGAACTTTTCACACAGATAAATACATTTGCATCCGCTGCATCGGGCATGGCTATCGGTGTTGCAATTGCACACTCACTCGGCGCACATCCGCTTGTTATCTTCTCTTGCGCAACGGTCGGATATGCAGGCTATTCTATCGGCATGACAATCGGCGATACCACAGTCACCGCCGGACCCGCAGGCGCATTTATCGCAGTTATCGCCGCCGCAGAAGTCGGCATGATACTCTCACAGAAAACAAAAATCGACCTGCTTGTCACCCCCACCATCACAATTCTTGTGGGCGTAGTCGTTGCTAAATTCGTTTGCCCGGGTGTTTCACGTGTGATGTTCTTCCTCGGCGACTTTGTAAACACTGCGACCTACTATCAGCCATTTATCATGGGTATTGTAATATCAGTTGTGGTTGGCATGGTGCTCACACTCCCCATTTCAAGCGCGGCTCTCTGTGCAATGATAGGCATTTCCGGTCTTGCAGGCGGCGCCGCCGCAGTTGGTTGTTGCTGTCAGATGGTCGGCTTTGCCGTATGCAGCTTCCGCGAAAACAAATTCGGCGGACTTGTATCTCAAGGCCTTGGTACGTCCATGCTGCAAATGGGTAATATCTGCCGTCATCCGCAGATATGGATACCGCCCACGCTTGCGGCTGCGATATGCGGTCCTATTTCAACACTTGTATTCAAGCTCGAATGTTCAGGCGTATCTGCCGGCATGGGAACTTGCGGTCTTGTAGGCCCAATCGGAATCATTGCTGACTCCGGAACATCGCTTACAGTATGGCTCGGCATCGCACTGCTCTGCGTAATTCTCCCTGCCCTGCTTTCAGTCATCTTCACCGAAGCAATGCGCAAGCTCGGCTGGATCAAGCCAGGATATATGAAATTATAAAAAATCCCGCATAAGCGGGATTTTTTCTATCTCAATGCTGACAGTGTATTTACTGCGTCGTGACAAATAAGAGTGGCGTGCTCCCAAAGATATCCGCGCATAGGCTCTTTGCGGCATGCTATCTCACAGAGAAATAGCGGATCATCTGCTATTTCGAGATAAAACTTGCCGTTGTCACCTGCATATGCACTGGCAGTTGCACAGTGTTTGTTTTTGAGCATTTCGCAACCTACCAACAAAAGTTCCATTGTGTCAAACTCAAACAGTGAATGGCGTAGTGCTTCTTTTTCCTTTGCCGTCTCACGGCGAACAAAAAGCTCGCATCCGCCACACTTTGAGCGGTATGCCTGTATGTATAAACTATCGCGCGCCGCCTCAAACCCAAGGCTTCTCTTTGCCTCGTCTAAGATATTCCATATAGCGCGCCTTGTTTCGGTGTTCTCATAATCAAGCATTTCAAACTCGATGTCGTAAAACTCCATATCCTCACGTGTTAAACTCACCTTTAAGGCGTTATCCGAAATCTGTATAAGTTCCATAGCGGCGACCTCCTTAATAACATTATAGTAAAAAGCCGCAAAAATGTAACCCCTAACATTTTTGAAAGTGAGGAATAAAACCCCTTTCTTTTCCTTTTTAATCCTTAAAAAATGTATATGCTTTTACATTTTGGAAAGAATATCTTTAAAAAAACGGAGGTAAGATATGCGAGGATGCGAGAGAAAAATAATAATGCTGAAAGGCACAAACTCAGAAATCTTTGACGAAGCATATTTTCTTTTGCGCAGAGATTTCAAAAACAGAGGAAATGACGAAGAAATTGTCCGCGAAGCACAGCGTATAGTTGACAAAAATACCACCCACCGACGCCGACGCAAATTGGATGTGCACGACACAGCCACATTTTCTGCAGGCATCGTTGCCGGTGCCGCACTTGCCGCAATTCTCATGATAATTTTTTAGCTATTGCAAAATACCTGAGCAGAGTGTATAATATAATATAGTATCGTGTTCGTAATAATTCTGCTTATAATATCACCGCCTGTGCGTTCCGCGGCTGATTCAAGCAGAGCAATATTTAATTTTTCAGCTGCCCTTGTGACAGTTTTATTTTCATGCAAAGGAGATTTTATGGCAAAAAACACGCCCCAGAATAAAGAATATACCCCGCCCATGGCAAAACCGAAAAAGCGAAAAGCGAAACCTATGCCCAAAGCTGATGCTCCGGCAAAGGCCGAAACACAAAAGCCCAAGCGGAAGTATTATAATAATTATAAAAAGAAGAAAAAGCCGCAACCCAAAATAACCTCCAAGCTGCACATCGCAAGTCTTGGCGGACTTCATGAAATCGGCAAAAACATGACGATGATAGAATACGAAGACGATATCATCATCATTGATTGCGGCATTGCATTTCCCGATGAGGATATGCTTGGCATTGACCTTGTTACGCCGGATATCACATATCTTGAAAAGAACAAGGACAAGATACGCGCTATCCTGCTCACACACGGTCACGAGGACCATATCGGTTCTCTGCCATATGTACTGCGCACTATCAACCCGGATATCTATGGCACAAAGCTGACGGTAGGTATTGTCGAGCGCAAGCTATCGGAGCACAGACTGCCGGAAAAGCCAAAGCTTCACTCGGTTACGGCAGGTGACACTGTTAAGGTCGGCAAGCTTACTGCTGAATTTATCAGAGTCAACCACTCGATAGCGGATGCATGCGCAATTGCTATCCGCACACCGCTTGGCACACTGCTTCACACAGGCGACTTCAAGCTTGACACAACTCCTATCGACGGCAAGATGATGGATATAACCCGTCTTGGTGAAATCGGCAATGAGGGTGTGTTGCTCCTCATGTGTGAATCGACAAATGCAGAGCGCCCCGGATTCACCCCATCAGAACGAAAAGTTGGTCGCTCACTGGCAGATATTTTCCTTAAAAATGACGACAAACGCATCGTTATTGCAACATTCTCGTCAAATGTTCACCGCGTACAGCAGATAATCTCGCTGTCGGCAGAGCATGGGCGAAAGGTTGCTGTGCTTGGCCGCAGTATGGTAAATATCATTGAAGCGGCAAGTGAGCTTGGATATATGGATGTGCCGGAAGGTACACTCATCGACATAAAAGAGGTTAACCGCTATCCCGAAAACAAGGTGACGCTTGTCACCACCGGTAGCCAGGGCGAGCCTATGAGCGCACTCTATCGACTTGCTTTCGGCGCGCATGACCGTATCACGCTCGGTCAGAAGGACCTTGTTGTTATCAGTGCAACCGCTATCCCCGGAAATGAAAAGGCGGTCAGCAAGATAATCAACGCATTTATCGCAAGCAATGTTTCAATAATGAACGATCCCGAAACCGATGTACACGTTTCAGGTCACGCTTGCCGCGAGGAACTGAAGCTGATGCACGCACTGACAAAACCGAAATACTTTATGCCTGTTCACGGCGAACTCAGACATTTGGACGCACACCGTCACCTCGCGCTTGAAATGGGAATGGACGATGCAAATATTTTTGTGTCGGATATCGGAAAAGTGCTTGAAATCGACTCAAAAGGCGCTCGTTTTAACGGTACTGTACCGGCAGGCAAAGTGCTTATCGACGGTATTGGTGTCGGCGATGTCGGTAGCATAGTGCTCCGCGACAGAAAGCATCTGTCACAGGACGGACTTATTGTAGTGGTTGCCGCAATCGACCAGACCGACGGATATATAGTATCTGGCCCCGACATTATCTCTCGCGGATTTGTATACGTGCGAGAAAGCGAAGAACTTATCGACGCGATGAAACAGGTTTCACTCGACGCTATCGAAAAATGCATGTCGCACGGTCACAATGACTGGGTTGAGATCAAGAACGCCGTTCGCGACAACCTTGCTAAATTTATTTATCAGAAAACACATCGCAAGCCTATGATCTTGCCTGTAATAATGAACATTTAAGGAGAACAAAAATGGTTAGACACGTATTGATTTGGCAGTTTAAGGACGAAATGAGCACAGAGGAAAAGACCGCTGCCGCAAAGAAGATCAAAACCGAGCTTGAAGCGCTTGTAGGCGTTGTTCCCGGTCTTAAGGAGCTCACCGTGGTTACAAATCCCATGGACTCAAGCAATGCAGACCTTCTACTTGACAGCGTTATGGAGTCCCCTGCAGACTATGACGTATACAAGGATCATCCTGCACACGTTGCGGCCGCAACCTATGTAAGAAGCGTTGTAAAATCCCGCGTCTGCATGGACTTTGAGTTTTAAGAATAACGATAAATAAAAAATCAGCACTTCAACATTGGACAGCTCCAATTTGTGTGAACAGTACAAAAACAGCCTAAATGGTAGAATTTATTAAAATTTAAGCAACGAACTGACTTCGTTTTTCAAGCGGGGTCAGTTTTGTTTTAAGTTGAATACGCAGATGATTGTAGAAGTGGATGTACTCACCTATGAGAAGGCGAGCCTCCTCATAGGTCTGAAGTTTTGTGCGATAAATGCACTCGGTTTTAAAAATTGAGAAGAAATTTTCAGCTAAAGCATTGTCATATGGATTGCCACGTCTTGACATAGAAGGCGTGATGCCGTATGATTGTGTTAGGCGATAATATGCTGTGGATGTGTATTGGAAGCCTTGGTCACTGTGGAGTTGCAGCTCAGCGGTGACCTTCTCTTTTTTCTTGGCTTCTCTGATGGTGTTTAAAACAAGATTTACATTCTGCTCTGTACCGGTTTTGTATGCAACAATACTGTTGTCGTACAAATCTCGAACGATCGAGAGATACAACACACCTTGCTTGGTGTGTATGTACGAAATATCCGTAACCCACTTTTGGTTCGGTCTTTCGGCAGAGAAATATCTATTAAGCAGATTGGGGTATTTATGCAAACATTCTCCGTAATTACGATATTTCTTTCGTCTGATCATTGACAACAAACCGTATTTCTCTCCAGCCTCTCGCAACGTATATCCTTGCTCAATATATTCGATTAACTCTTTTTCAAAATCCTTGATATATGTATATTTCCTTTGCATAACAAAACCTCCTATGGTAGTTGTTTTAATTCTACCATAGGAGGCTGTTTTTTTCTATTGTCCATTTTTACTGGACTTGTGCAATTTCTGCAAGTGCTGTTTTGATTAAATTACTGTGCAATAAGCTTCATCACGCGGATTACATCAATAAGACTAACTTTGCCATCACCATCGATGTCGCCGTTTTCAACGTTCTTATGATTTACGAGTTCGCGAATGAGCAGCAATGCGTCCATAACGGTAATTACTCTGTCACCATCGATATCACCGGGAATATCGCTGTAATAATAAGTCTTGCTTGTTCCGTCGGTGAAGTTCAAGGTAACCGACTCGTTAGCGCTTACGACGTATGCATTTTCGCCTTCGGTGGCAACAGAATCATATGTAACACCGTCAACCACTGCATTTGCAACTGCCTTACCGTCAGTTTCAACTTCTATGTACGTACCTTCAACACCCATTTTAGCCGCGATATAGCTCTCGGTCGAGCGATAGATGTCCTCCACGGCGATAAAGCCGTGCTGCACGAATGAACAAACGCCCTGTGTGGTGTCGGTATTGTCCGGCTCGAAGAGATACGCGGTAACATACGCGCGGTATCCGTCCACGGGGACGACGTACGCCCCGTTTGCAAAGGTGACCGCGGTCTCGTCACCGAGGATCGCATTTGTTACAGTTCCGCTGTAGCGGCTCAGCGCCAGCGTTGTCCCTGCGGGAAGCAAATAGTACGGGATCGCCTGACGGTCAAGAAGTGCCAGCACGTCGGGAAGCCCCTCCGTTTCCGCGGAAAGCACGTATGCCGTCGGTATCGTGCGATAGCGGTTCGCAATATTATAGGGATTCTGCCACTGCAGGTTTTCCGCCATACGCACGGTGCCGTCGGGACCTGCAAGAACTCTGTTCCAGAAGAGTCCGTGATCGTATACGCGGGAGCGAACGTGGTGCAGAACGATCGCGCGGCGCGGATCGTATTTTTGCATGGAAAGCGCGGTCTTTTCACGCGCCGCCGCCACGCTTTCCGCCATGGCTCCGTCCGACTCGATCGCAAGCTGAACCAACGTTTTCATGGCAGACATCTGGGTAAATACGCGACGGGCATAGTTCTCTTCTGCGCTCCAGCAACCGGGAATTTCGATAACGTAAGCGTTTGTACCAAGGAGCGCGCTGTAGTTCTGTCCGAAGATCGGGCCGTGATCCTTTGGATAATAATAAGCGCGCATACCGTTGGCATCCAATCGCCGGATCGCAGTAAGAGCCGTCTGCTCGCCGATATTGTCGCTGATCGCGCCCTGATCGCCGTACAGCGTCTCTTTGGTTTTTGCAAGCGGGCTGCTGATCGGAGTGTAGTATGACAAGCCGACGTCGTAAATATCCGTCATAACGTCGCCCTCCGACCACACGGGAGCGAGATGCGCTTCATGTGCGTCGATCGACAGCGTGGGGCGGAAAAGCCGATGTGCAAAGGCGATCGTCTGTGTCGCCACGTCCGAAAGAGAGATATAGTCACGGTTGAGATTGTCGTTGATCACGGGCGCGGGAGTCACGCGCGTGTAATCGTACAGACCTTCGGGGTTGACCAGCGGAAAAATGACAATTGCACCGACGTTTGTACCGTCAAACACCGCATTTCCGTACTCTCCGCAAAGCTCGCCGATATATGCAAGACCGCCCTCACCCGCCGAGACCTCGTTGCCGTGGACAGCACAGGTGATGAGGATAATATCCCTGCCCTCTTTTCTGCCGACAATCTCGGCGATCTCGGCAAAGCTCGCCCCCACGGGGATCTCGTCCTTGGTAAAGACAACGACGGGCACCGTAAAGCCGCGAAGCACGGTTTTTTCCGGATAGAATGCATACATATAGTCGCATTCGGCATCCCGCGCGCGGATAAATTCCATTGCCTCCTCGTTTGTGGTAAACACGGGCGAATCCTCGTTTGGATGGTTCAGAAAATACGGAGAGAACGGCGTATGGAAGTCCCGAATATTGCTGTTGTCATAGAACGCCGCCTTCACCTCGTCGGTGTGGCGCGCCGCCGTAACGCTCTCGTAGCCGATGCCTTTTGCGGCGTCAAATTCCACTGTTACCGTTTCGGTGGCGCTGTGCCCGTCGATATAGAAGGGCTTACGCTGATAGTTGCCGTTTGTATAGAATACCGTGGCGCTGTACAATCCCGGTGTGAGCGTGTAGGTAGAAGCGGTCTCGGTCTCAGAATCGGGAGTAAGCCAGCTTCCGCTGCTGCTGTCTCCTGCACGGACACGGACACTGCAACCTGCGCGGTAGCGGACCGTAACCGCGGTAGAAAGACACGCACCTTCAAAACCGACGGTGTAGGTATTGCCGCTTTGGACTAACGTTTCCCCGTCCTGCGGCATATACGTGACCGCGGCGCCGTCCGCCATCGTTTCTACCGTAAGATAAGCCTGCGGGAGCGGTACGCCATTTACTGCGAGCGCCGTTTTGCCCGAAAGTGCACCGACCGTGAGCGGTGCGCGTGCCGCAAGTATGAGGCTACCGCCGCCGATCAAGCTATCTACGGACGATGCCACACCGATGGAGACCGTGCCGCCTGCCGAAAGATCGATTGCGGAGGCATCTGCATTTGCCACCTTGCCAAAGATCACACCGTCCTTGACGGTAACGGTGCTCTTGCCGCCGACCGTGGCAGTCGCATCCGCACCGCCGCCGTTGACGTCGCCGTGAATATCGCCGCCGTCTACAAGTACGGTGGCATTACCCGAAAGCGTGCTGCCTGCGCCGCCTGCGCCATAGACATTCTTCGTACCCGCAACCTTGGGCCAGGAGCTTTGGGCGTTGGTCTCGTAATAGCACTGTCTGCCGCCGAGGATCGCGACCTCGGCATTGCCCGTGACCGTGCCCGAGTAGCTGCCGCCCATGATATCCCCCTGCAGTTCGCCGCCCTCGATAACGACCCGGGTATTTCCCTCAAGGCGGGAGGCATAGCCGCCCGCATAGAGCGAATAGTACGCATAGGCATGATCCTTCACCGTAATGTGCACATCGCCAACTGTGGTGATATTGTCTCCGCGCGCCGCGCCGAACACATTGCCCGCGATCGCCGCACTTCCCTCCAGCGTGAGATAGATATTTCCCGTAAAGGTGCGCGCATTTCCGCCGCTGACACCGAGCGTTCCTCCGATCACGCCTTGCGGTGCGCTTGTAGCGTACAAAAGCGCCGCATTGCCGCCGAAGGTGAGATGGGCATCGCCCGTAAAGTTGCCCGAGTAGCTGCCGCCGCATACGGCGTTGTCAAAGACGCCGCCGGTGATCTCCACGTGCGAGTCGCCGACAAATGCGCCGTTATAGTTGCCACCGAACACGTTGCGAAAATGCCCCGCCTTGATCACGATATGCGAACCGCCGCTGTGCGCCGCGGAAAGCTGACCGCCCACCACGGAAAGCCAGGATTGCCCTGTAAAATTGAGGCAGACCGCCGTCTCGTCAAAAACAAGCTTGTGTCCCGCCGCCGCGATATACAGATTGCCCGCCGTCTTGAGCGTGCGTTCCAGCACTACATTTTGAAACGTTGTATCGCCGCCGAGCGTGACGTTCGCCGCAATGCCGAGCGATGCCGTTTCCATATAGTTCTCGTCTCCGTAGACACCGGTGATCACGACAGGCTCCGTTGCGGGAAGCGTTGTCGCCGCAGTGATCTCGGTGTTTCCCGCAAGGATGACCGTACCGCCACCAGGCATATCGGCAAGCGCCTCTGCAAGCGAGGTATACGCACCTGCAGTAGCGCCCGTACCGTCGAGATACACGGTCTTTGGTGTCTTGTCCACGGCTTTGCGCACGGTGTAGGTCGTACCGTTTACGGTGACCGCATAGCCCTCGGGGGCTTTTGTTGTCAGCGTGCCCGTGTAAGCGCCGACCGTCACACTTCCGCCGACGGCGAGATCGACGGTTGCGTCTACCGCAAGACTTGTCACGCTGCCGCCTTGCAAGGTAACCGTGTACGCCGCCGCAGTACCCTTGATGGCGGTGATGCTGCCGCTCTTCACCGTGAGGTCACAGGTAGCGGCAGACGTACCCGACAGATTGCCGATATAGACCGAGCCGCCCGAAATGGTCGCCCCGTCGATCAGCACGCTGACCGTGCCGTTAAAGGTGCCCTCGTAGTTCCCCGCGTAAAGATTGCGCCAGGTGCCGCTTTGCACCGTAACGTCGCCTCCCGTGGCGGTACCCGTATTGGTTCCCGCAAAGATGGAAAGATACCGCTTTGTCGCAGTGCTCGCCACCGTAGTGACGTTTTTGCCGATGACCAGCTTATGCCCGCGACAATAGATAAAATCGCGGTTGGAGGAAGCGCCGTTTGCAATGGTAATATTCTCAAATTTCGTCGTACCGCCAAGGAACAGCGCGCGACCGACCGTGAGCACCGCTCCGTTTTGGGCGGTGATGGTCACGTCCTTTTCGTCAAGGTACATCGCCCCGCTCGTCGGCGTTGCCGTATCGCCCACGACAACGACCGTTCCTCCGTTCTCCACGGCAGCAACCGCGCTGTCCAGCGTGGTGTATACGCCTGCCTCCGTGCTCTTTCCGTCAAGATACACGGTCTCTGCCGCTCCGATGCTCGGTATGCATAAGCAAAGCAGAAAAACGGACATCGCCAAAAAGATGCTCTTTTTCATAAAAAACCTCCTACAATGGTATTACAAGTATAGCATAACGGAAATGTGATACCGATGTAAATCGAGAAATCGTTCTTTTTTAAAATATTCAATCATTTATATTCTGCAAATCGTTGATTTTGTTAAAAGTACGCGATACAATATAAGGGAGGTGAGTCTATGCAATATACCGATCTTCTATCCGCACGGCCGCTGATCGTCCATTTTCAGCGTGCAGTCGGTGCCGCTCTTTCAAAGAACGTATATCACCAATTTCCAAAAGGGCGCCCCTACGATGTCTTTGCCTACATTCTCTTCGGCGAGGCAACCTACGACTTTGGCGACTATGCCGTAAAAGCACGTGCGGGCGACCTATTGTACCTGCCCTACGGCAGCTCCTACACGCTGACGGTGCACAGCGAGCGGTACGGCTTTTTGTACGCCAGCTTTTCCTTTGTTCAAAGCGAAAAAACCGTGTACCGTGCCGTTGCCTTCCACGCCCCGAGCGGAAAGCCAACGGAAAATCTGTTCCACAAGATCCTATCCACCTGGCAAATGCAGTCCCCCACCGTCCGCGAGGAATGCCTGTCTCTGCTGTACAGTATCTATGCGGATCTTTTGACGGCGGGAACGGGTAACTACCTCCCCTCCAACAAAAGACAGCATATGGAGCAGGCGACTGCGTTTATCCGAGCGCACCTCGCAGACGAAACGCTGGCTGTAAAGGATATCGCCGCCGCCGTGCATTTAAGCGAATCCCATTTCAGACGGCTGTTTAAAGAGGCGCACAATATGTCCCCCGTGGAATACATCAACATGTTACGCATTACGGAAGCAAAGGAACTGCTGAAAAATTCCGACCATTCTTTGACGGAGATCGCCGCAAAATGCGGCTTTTCCAGCATTTATTATTTCAGCCTGCTGTTTAAAAAAGAGGTCAACTGTACCCCAAGCGAATACAGAAAGACGCGAAGAAGGCTCGAATCGGTATAGAAAAAAAGAGGAACCTTGCTGAAGTGATATAATGATGGTAGACACTAAAAAAGTGTCTACCATCATTATATCACTTCATATGAGACGGGAAAGCATCTCCCGCTTAGACCCTTCACTACGCTTTGCTCCGCTTGAGGATGACAAGCGGGGGTGTTTCAAAGCCGATAAAATAAGACTTTTTAGCACTGCGTTCAAATCCGCCCCGTCATCCTTGAGCGAAGCGAAGGATCTTGGGCGGATATTAATAGTCACACTTAAACTTGAGTTTATACTAATAACATTACCGACACGATGAAAAAAACGCACCCTCTCGGGTGCGTTTTCTACTTATTTGAGAAGATCGCTTGTACCGTTAAGGATTGCCTTTGCGGTTTCGATCATGGGAGTATAGTGCTTAACTCTCATTGCCTTATGGTCATCCATGAAAGGAATGAAGAAAGGTGTGGTGTTGAAGTAACCGCTGCCCTCACGTGCCATTTCGCCTTCCCAGTAGGAAACAGCCCATTCAAGCTGCTTCTTGCCCTTTTCTGCGTCGCCGAGACGGATAGAAGCAAGACCCTGATATACGGGGAGGAGAGGAAGGTTCATGTGTGAGAAGTAGTCGATGTAGAGGTAATTGATGTGATCGTAAATCTTCTTTGCCTCGTCCATTTTGCCGAACTTTTCAAGAATGAGAGCTTCCTGATACTGTGCGGGAGTGTTTACGCACTCATGCCAGATACCTGCACCGAGGTTTTCGGGAAGAATCTGAGAGGTCTTGAAGCACTTGAGTGCCTCTTCATCATTGCCTGCCTTCTTTGCATCCATGCCCTTGCCGTACCATGCGTTGATGTACTGGCGTGCAAGTGCGGTCTCACCGCCCTCACAAGGAACATAGTTGTGACCCTCAAAGAGCTTGATAGCCTCGTCATACATACCTGCACGGTTGTATGCGCATGCCCACTCGGTAGCGATGTCGTCTCTTGTGGTCATGAGGTCGGGAACCATTGACTTGATCTTTTCGGCAGCAGCCTTAGGCTCCTTGCCGAGGTGGTTGAGGAGGTATGCGATCTCGTATACGATCTCTTCCATATCGGGTTTAAGTGAATGAGCCTCGTCAAGAAGTTCAAGCGCTCTGTCAAAGTTGCCCTTGCGGTACTCACAAAGAGCTAAGCCACGCTTAGAAGCGAAGTCGTCACCCTTTCTGAAGAGTTCCTCTGCCTCAGCATAGCGGCGGTCGCCGTAGTGATAGCAGCCGAGGAGGTAGTTTGCATTTTCTTCTGCATAAATCTTTGCCTCAAACGGACGGAATGGGAATACCTTATGCTTGTCGTTTGCTCTCTCAGGAACACCTGCGAGGTATGCAACTACGGGGCAAAGGTCATCGGAATACTTAGCAACGTCCACAAGGAGTTCCTTTGCTTCCTTGTCAAAGCCTGCATCCATCATATCGGTTGCAAGGTCAAGACAGGTCTGCGACATGTTGGAGTACATCTTCTTGTAGAATGCATCCTTGTCCATCTCGCCAACTCTTACAAGGAAGTATCTTGCATAGTGGTTGAGAGGATCTCTCTTAAGTTCCTTCTTAGCGAGTGCAATAGCTTCTTCCTTATTGCCGAGCTTATACTCTGCAACTGCAAGGAGAACGTTTGCAACAAGGTTCTGAGCACCGTTTTCTATAGCGGTAGCAGCACACATCTTAGCATTTACCCAGTCGCCCTTCTTGCAATCAAGCATTGCGGCTCT
Source organism: Clostridia bacterium (assembly GCA_017399305.1). Lineage (GTDB taxonomy): Bacteria > Bacillota > Clostridia > Oscillospirales > CAG-272 > UMGS902. The sequence goes on along the minus strand of JAFQDK010000009.1, from coordinate 103,122 downwards.
GGTCATAGCCTCGGAAAGTGTATCCTTCATCCATGCGGACTTGCGGAATGCATCATAAGCTTCCTTATCTCTGCCAAGACCAACGAGTGCAAGACCGCGGTAGTAGTTGAGCTTGCCGCTTTCGGGATGGAAGTTATATACGGTGAGAGCCTTGCGTGCTCTTTCAAGAACGTCATATGCCTTTTCGAACTCGTGGCGGCGGAGATACATCTCGCCGAGGAGCTGAAGTGCGGGTGCGAAGTTAGGCTCAAGCTCAATAGCGCGCTTGAGATATTCCATAGGATCTGCACTTGCATCGCGGTACTGCCAGAAGTGGAGAGCCGCAACGTAGAGATCGTGAGCAGTGGAAAGCTCGTTCGGATAAGGAACCTCGGGGAAAAGCTCGGGGAGAGGCTGCTGAGTGCGAACGATCTGCTCATAGTAAAGAACGTCACCGATAGTGATTTCGTATGCGGAGCAATCGAACTCGGGAAGATCGAATACTGTAACCTTACCTGCATCGAGGTCTGCTACGGTCTCGATAATGGTCTTGCCGCCTGCAGTGATCTTAACAAGTGCATTCTTAAGATTGAGAGTAGGCTGTACGCGAAGAACATTGCTCTCTACGCGAACTGCACAGTCAAAGTTTGCATAGGAAGGCACACCGAGCTCAGCAATAGGATACCATGACTGCTTGAAGCACTTGGTTTCATATGCCTCGAGCCATGTAAGGTCAGGCTGATTGTTGGTGTAAGAACCTGCCATAAGCTCAGCGTAAGGACCGTCGGTATCGGTGAGTGCGCGCTCCCATGAACGGGAAAGCTGATTGTATGCCCATGTGAACATCTTCTTACCGGTAACAACGTGGTGGTCGCCGATATGTACAACGCCGGCCTTTCTGTCCTGGTCGTAGCCGCCGAAGTAGTCGTAATCGGAAGCCGCACAGAAGTAAGAAGTCGGGAACTTGGTATTGAAGTGCTTGGAAATGTCAACACCGGGCTCGTCAAAGGTATAGCCGTTAAAGTGACCCTTAGCGATAGGATAAGTGGTATTGGAACGGCGATAGTGGAAGTGAACGTGGTCAACGTCCGATGGGAAGAAAATCTCGTAGGAGTGGTTTACTGGAACTGCGGTATTCTCCCACCAGAGGAAAGAGCGGCGGACAGAGGTACGGTTGGAAACCTTAACTCTTGTTTCAAAAATAGCGCGCTCGTTGCCGAGATATACGCCAACCATGCCCTTCATTCTGTCAACGGGGTCATGCTCGGAGAGCCATACGGTTACGCCGTCCTCTTCTTCGACGATCTCATAGTCAACGGGCATAAAGGTGGATGCTCTGTGGTGATAGGGCCAGTTGAACTCGATACCGCCGGAGATCCATGAGCCAAGCAAACCGATAAGTGCAGGCTTGATAACGTGCTGACGGTAGAAGAAGTCATAGTTGTTCTTCTTATCGTAAGCGGTGAAGATCTTACCGCCGATTTCGGGGAGAATGGTAAGCTCGATGTAATCGTTTTCGATTACGATAGCTTCATATTCTCTGTCGAACTTTTCCTTTGCGGGGGTCTTGATAACTACCGCGTTGGGATATGGATTACCTGTGAAACGCTGATGAACACGGTTCTCAGCAAACATGGGAAGCTGCTCAGCAGGCGCTTCTTTGTAGGTAGGGATCACGAGAGTTTTTACGGTTACCGTAGTCTTGCTCATGTTTTTTTCTCCTTAATGAAGTGTTTTATTTTACGTTTTCATTTTATCACGGTCAAAATCCTTTTGAAATACAAAAAGTTTTGTAAAAAATCAAAGAAAAAGCTGTACACGCAAATTGATTTTTTACGAATTGCTTAAAAATAAACTTTTATCACTTCAAAGTTTAAAGTTTATTTTTTTCTATTTTTCGTATGAAATGCTATTGATTTTTGGTTTATTTTGTTGTATTCTATTCATCGTGCGAGGTGACGATATGCAAAAAATAAACTTTTCCGACATACACCCATTTGTTCGCTATTCAAAAACGCTTATTTTACCGCCTGATTTTTCAACCACAGACGTGCACGCATGTGACAACCGTCTTGTATATATTTACTCTGGTAAAGTCAAGGTGAAAATGGAGGATCGCATCTATTTGGCAGAGCGCGGCTCGCTGTTCCTATATCCGTCAAGCGCAAAGTATTCTCTCATAAACATGACAGATGCAGATGCCAAAATAATGTCCATCAACTTTGACTTTAATCAGAGAGAGGGCAGACCTACCTCGCCGATACCGACAATACCGGACAGGATATGGCATCAGACCGATGCAGTTGAAAGCATCTGCTTTGATGACGAACCCGCATTCAACTTTCCTATACATCTTGAAGCTATGCAAACGCTTGAACCTATATTTGCAGAAATGACAGATGAATTTGTCAACACAAAATCGTTTGACAGCACAATGCTTGGCCTGCTCATACATCAAGTGCTTATACGCATCGCACGCCGCATCTCAACAGGACACGGGCAGAAAATGACAGGACTTGTCGAGCGCGTAATAGACTACATACATCAGAATTATTCATCAAGCCTCTCAAATGAGGAGATAGGAAAACATTTCAGTTATCATCCTAATTATATAAATCGCATTATCCAAAAGCATACAGGCCAATCACTGCACCAATATGTACTCTCATGCCGCGTTGCAAAAGCGCTGGAACTGTTGCAGACATCGGGAATGTCAGTGACAGAAGTTTCCGAAAGAGTCGGTTTTTCATCAATCAAGCATTTCTCGCAGACATTTAAAAGTATCTACGGTTATTCACCGATACATTTCAAAGACTGAAAAGACGGTTGCAAAAAGCAACCGCCTTTTTTTACATATTGTATAAATACATTTGCATTTTTTGGATTGACGGTACGCACAAATAATGTTACAATTTCATTGTAAAACACTTTTACGGAGGTAAACGTAATGGCAGCAATAACAAAAGAAATGCTTCTCGCATATGCAAACGATTTCAGTGACAACAGCATGAAGGATTTCACCGTTGTATACGGAGAAATGGAAGTCAAGGACGGCGCGCTCCGCACAGTTAAGAACAGCGGACACTCTACTGCTCTGCTTGAATTTGCAAACAGACCTCACTTTGTTCTTGAAGCTGACTTTATCAACCATCAGGGCGGCGGCGGAATCTTCTTTGGTGGCGTGGCCGGCGGTATGAAAAAGAGCACTCCCGAGGAGGACAAGACCAACGGCTACTATGCATTTGTAGGTGTTGACGGCAAGACCGGTGCACTTGGCTGCACAAATCACCCCGGCAAATGGATGGGTAACTTCACAGCCAGCAAAAACGGCGACCGTTTTGAAATCGGTCAGGATCTTCACTTCTATATCCGTGTAAACGGCGACTATATAATCTATACTGTTTCAGACTGCAAGACAAAGGAAGAACTTTACAGAGCTGAATACCGTAAGGGTGACAGCCGTCACGACGGTTCTCCTTTTGAAACAGGTACAATCGCTATCCGCATCAACAATGACGGCGGCAAGGGCGGCTTTACAAACCTTAAGATCTACAATGCAAAAGAAGAGGTAATGGGCACCGATACCCTCGCTATCGGCGAAAAACTCACCTCCAAGCTCACCGTTACCGATTATGAGGAGCTTGTAGTATTTGCAAAGAACGGTCAGGGCTTTGCATTCTCCTATGACGGTGCTACAGAGCGTCTTGTTGCATACCGCTACCTCAACGGCAAGGTATTCTTCCACGCTCAACACGCAATGATGCTTACCCCCGGCAAGTCATATGACTTTACCGCTGTTAACGCAGGCAATGTAGTTTCATTCTATTTCGGCGACCAGACATGGCCTGTTATGGAAGTGCAGACAAAGAAGCCTGCAGCATACAACATCGGCTCAACAAATGAAATTTCATACAGCATCGAAAAGGCAGAGCTTTACGAGGGTGAAACCTATCTCAACCCCGTAACCTACGGTGCTGACCCCGAAATCCTCTACCACGACGGTACATTCTACCTCTACACACTCAATCATCCATTTGGCTCCAAGTGCTCAGTAAGAGTTCGCACATCCAAGAACCTCTATGATTGGGAAGAGGCAGGATTTGCGTTTGAAATCACAGATGACAGCCCGATTCACTACTTCATGAGCCCCAACGTATTCCATAAGGACGGCTGGTTCTATCTCCTTATCGCATCTCAGTTTGCAGGCGGTTACGGCCCCACCGAGTTCCGCGTATTCTATGCAAGCGCGCGCTCACCTCTCGGCCCCTTTGTTATGAACAAGGAAAAGCCCTATGTTAACACCGAGCCTGAAATCGGCGGCGCTCCTTTCGTTGACGATGACGGCAGAGTTTACATCACGACCGTACGTTTTGGCGGCGGCAACCATGTATACATTCAGGAACTTGAAGCAAAAGACGGTGTTCTCTCCTCCAAGAGCGATGCTGTTCACTGTATCAGCCCCACTGAGCACTACGAGGTTGACGAATATGCTCCTATTTCTGAGGGCGGCGTTATCACAAAGCATAATGGCTACTACTACATGATGTACGCATCTGGTCACTTCCGCGGACACTACGGCGAGTCCTATGCAATAAGCGACAACGTTTTCGGTCCTTATAAAAAGTACAAGTACAACGAAGTGCTTGCATCAAACCGTTATGTTGACGGCGCAGGCGACTGTATGTTTGTAGTTTGCCCCGACCTTGAGGAAAACTATGTTGTTTACCACAAGCACTCCTATGGCGCAAACAACAAGGGCTTTGACCGCGACATCTGCATTGACCGCTTCTACTTTGTTCCCTCTGAGGACGGCGGCCCGGATGTACTCAGAGTTTACGGTCCTACAGACACCCCCGTTCCGGCACCTAAGTTCAAAAAGAAATAAAATATCAAAGCCCCGACAGTAGTCGGGGCTTTTTCATTGACAAAGCGAATATGTTATAGTACAATATTAGTATAGATTTTAAGGAGGTTGCAATGAAAAAACTATTTAATCTTCTTTGCATCACGCTTGCCATGATAACTGCATTTTGCATTGCTTCGGCAGCGGTGACGCTCTACGCCCCTGACGGAAGAACTATAGACAAGCCCGAAAGCGAAGTGGATCTCTATACCTCTCTCGGTTGGTATGAGTACCCTGTCACAAAGATGTACTCTCTTGATGGCAGAACCATCATCTGTGCCACGGCAAATGTAGAAGCCAATAAAAAGGTTGGCTGGTTTACCGAACCTATGGCTGTTATGTACTCGCTTGACGGCAGAACGCTTATCTGCAAAAAGGCCAATGTAGAAGCCAACAAGAAAGTAGGCTGGTACACCGAGCCTATGGCTGTTATGTACTCGCTTGACGGCAGAACACTTGTCTGCAAAAAGACCAATGTAGAAGCCAACAAAAAGGTTGGCTGGTACACCGAGCCTATGACTATCATGTACTCGCTTGATGGCAGAACACTTATCTGCAAAAAGGCCAATGTAGAAGCCAACAAGAAAGTAGGCTGGTACACCGAGCCTATGACTATCATGTACTCGCTTGATGGCAGAACGCTTGTATGCCCCAAAGCAAATGTTGAAGCCAATAAAAAAGTCGGTTGGTACACCGAGCCGCCTATAATTGATATAGACTACCTCTACGGTTACGGTGACACATTGGACAGATACATGGAAATAATCCTCGCGTATGATGAATACTTTGAGGAAGAAGTCTGGGAATGGGGAGTAATGGAGCATGCCCATGCATCAGGATACATGGCACAGTTTGAAATCGGTTATATTATCAAGGATTTCAGCGGAGATGGAATTCCTGAACTTTTGATTGGATCTTCCGGGTCAAATGAAATTTACGCGGCGTTCACATTGGTTAACGGAAAGCCTGAGTGCACACTTGCCGGATGGTCAAGAAGCCGATACCACCTTAATTCGGACGGCACCATTTATCACGAGGGGTCCTCGGGTGCAGCTTATAACTGTTACGGTTTGTATGAATTTGCATACAATGGAACAATAAAGTGCAAATCTTTTATTTTCACAGAACCAGATGAAGACTCCTACACATGGGAAACAAACTATTACTACAACACTACCGGAAACTGGGATGTTTACGAATCAAAGCAAATCTCTTCCGACTATTTCTGGTCCGTGCAAAAAAACATGCCACAGAGCGGAGGAGCTATAGACTATATATTATTCACACGCTACCTTGACCATTATTATCTCGATTTTTATGAAGTTGAATTCTGGTATGCGGATGATATAATCAATGCCTTTCCGACATGTTACAGGTTCGTTGCTCAAGACGACTATGCTGAAGAAATCCTTTTTGTTGCAAACGAAGTTGTCACAGATTTTACAATATACAGAATTTCAAACGAAAGAATTACAGGTTACGCAGAAACAACATTTGATACAACTCCTATCTACAAGTTAGGCACTTTAACCCCCGGAAAACCGTTGCTTGCAAAGATACCGTTTATGGATACTCCCATTATAGGAATTTCATATATCGATGCGAACGGACAAATACACTACTGGGCGCTTGGCGAATCAGGAATGTGTCGAGCCATGGAAAGAATACCATTCACAAAATAACAAAAAAAGGAACTCGTAAGAGTTCCTTTTTTATTTAAATCACCGCGTTTTTAAGCACATTGAGTACATCAATAAGGGCAATAACGCCGTCAAAGTTGCGATCTGCGTAGGGGAGATATCCATCGCTGTTCACAAGCATCCTAAGCGAAATGAGAATATCGGATACATCCACCTTGCCGTCCTCGTTGACGTCGCCCATGTTTCCGCCGATAATATAGCCGAGCGCCGCATCGGTACGCTGAGTGAGCTTATACATAGCGGCAGGATTAAGATGCATAGTATCCTTGAAGCAGCTTTCATCAAAGTTGCCGTTTTCGTCTATCGGGATATTCCAGCCTTCAACGATTGTAACATCATCGTTGGCATCGGCATATTCTCTGTAAGCCTTGTTGAGCGAAAGAACGTAGTCGCCGTAGGTTTCAAGACGTACCGGTTGCCACCACTCGGTGATGAGAATAAACTTGATGCCGGGGCAAAGCTCTCTGAGCATATCGAAGCTGTTATCGAGGTCGGTAACATTCTTTGTAACGGTATATCCCATGTTGTTTGAGCCTATCATGATTACTGCAACCTTGGGTTCGTACGTTGCCATTTCATCAACGATATTGGGCATATCAAGTGTCGAGGAGCCGCCGAGAGCAACGTTTACGGTCTTGCCGTATTTTGCAAACTCGTCAACTGCGTTGAGCCATCCGCCGGGATGAGAGTGTCCCCATACAACGATGTCTGCCTTATCGGGAGTAGTTACGTTGCTGACATTGATGTTTGCAAACGAAGTGCCTGCGATATTTGTGAATACGCCAACACCTGTGCCTATAAGAGGAGTTTCGTCTGTAACGCTCACATAGCAGCGGTCATTCATGTAGCCGTAGATTTTACCGTCCTTAACTACTGCACGAAGCTTTACAGTTCCCCATGATCCAAGTCCGCTTGCTTCCATTGAGAACTCCTCAAGAAGGGTTTCTGTGCCACCTACAGCCTTGTAAAGTCTTGTATATATCTGATTTGAAATCTTGGAAATAGCACCGTCGGTAACAGTTGCAACGTATGTTCTGCGGTACATCTGGAGCTTATAATAGGAGGAACCGTCAGCAGAGCGGTTAAAGATGATACCTGCATTGTCAATGCGGTCATCACCTTTAACTGCCTGAAGCACACTTGAATTTGCCGCTGCAGGCATGAACATATCTGCTTCAAATGTACCGTTTGCCATTGTAAGTGTCTTATGAATTGCAACGGTGTCGTTTGCGTTGAGGTCAATGCGGTCATCGCCATGCTGCTCTGCGGCAAAATCTGCCTTTGTAAGAGCTTCGCCTGCATTTGAGGGAAGAGTCTTTACAACAAGATTATCAAATCGGCTGTCGCTGTTGTCAAGTCCGTTTAAAACCTTGGTATATGCCATAAGACCGAAGGAGCCTGAAGGACAGTATTCGGTATCGGCAGTGATGTTGCAGAGAACTTCACCTGTGTCAATATCGGTAACGAGATACTGCACGGTAGTGCCCTTCATAACAAGTGTGAGGTGAACGTTTGCACCGGGCTTGCATATTTCAGCAGATGTGCCGAGCGCTGCGGCACTTGAACCGTCAGCGGTTTTTGTCACGCGGTTATATGCCTTTGTACCCGCAGTATTGAAATTCGCATTTACGCCCATGTAACCCTGAATCTTTGTGTTACACGTGTCAAGGTCACATCTTGCAACAAGTCCTTCTGCCTGACGGAGATTATAGATGTCTACCTCTACAACATAGTCGCTAAGGTCGTGTAGTGCGGTGTTTTCGCCTGTATAAACAAAGTATGCGTTTGCACTTGCTTGACCGGGGAGAACGTATGCCTTACCGTTTTCAACTCCCCAAGTGCCTGAGTACTGGGTAAAGTCGTTAAGGGAAGCCGCATCGTCAAAGGTGTTGCGATAAACCTCGGTTGCGCCGCTTATATCAATGAGTGCGGAGGAAACTTCAAAATTCTTTGCATCGGAAACAGGAGAAAGTGTTTTAACAGTGAGGTTATCAAATCTGGTTTCGCTTACGTCAAGACCGTTCACTATTTTTGTGTATGCAAAAAGACCGAATGAGCCTGAGAGGCAAAGCTCGGTCACGCCGGTTCTTACCCACAAAAGCATGCCTGTGTCGAGGTCATAGGCGGCAGTCTGGATAAGCTCGCCGCGCATTGCAACCTCGAGGCGGATGTTTGCGCCGGGCGCAAAGATAACAGGAGCCGAACCAATGCTTGTAGCATTTGTTCCTGCGGTGTTATTTGTAACTCGGGTAAAGAAATATGTGCCGTTTGTCTGACATGATGCGTTTACACCCATGTAGCCGTGAAGTGCGTTGGAGCAGGTATCAAGGTCGCATCTTGCAACAAGACCTGTTGCCTGACGGACGTTGTACATATCAACCGAAACCACATAGTCGGTCATGTCATGAAGTGCGGTATCAGAGCCGGTATAAACAAAATATGCGTTTGCACTTGCCTGTCCGGGGAGAATGTATGCTTTGCCGTCTTCAACTCCCCAAGTGCCTGAGTACTGAGTGAAGTCGTTAAGGGCAGACGCATCGTCAAACGTGTTGCGATAAACCTCTTTGGCATCGCTTGTATCGATGGTAAAAATCGGTGCTGCTGCAGAGACACAAACCGTGAATAATGCGAGGATGATAGATAGTATCAAAAGCTTTCTCATAAAATCCTCCTGAAAAATCAAATTTTTATACATTATAATTGTATCATTTTACCAATTACATAGTCAAGAGATACTATGTGCAAATAATTCATTATTAGTGATAAAAAGTATATGTTGATATTACTTGCCACGATTTGTTATTTGAGTTATAATACTTTTATACAAATACACTAACGAAAGGATATAAAGCAGTGACCGATCAAAAGACAATGGCATATATCAACATGTTCGGCATACTTGGCTCTTTGCCGATGCTTTGCAAGCTTGACAAAAGCGCATCCGAACTTGCAGATCTTAAAAAACCGATATCGCTGTGCATGACAGTCAAGGGCGGCCCGAAAGCAACATTTATATTTGCTGACGGTGGATGCATGGTATGCGACGGTGAGCAAAAATGCGATATTAAGATTCCGTTTTCAAGCTGTGAAAAATTCAACGGCATGATAGACGGAACAGTCACTCCAATCCCCTCCAAGGGCTTTACAAAGATAGGCTTTCTGCTCAAGAACTTTATAAAACTGACCGACATTCTCTCTGCATATCTGCGCGCTACCGAGACGCATCAACGCTTTATTGCAGAAATGGTCAAACGCGGCGTATACCTCACAAATCACCATAATCATTTTATAAACTATGCCCTCTCCGATGACGATATCAAGGAGACGGTCGAAATCGCCGACGAAGTTTTCAAAATACTGTAAAATGTCGAAAAATGTATTTACAAATCCTTCACATCGTGGTATTATAGATAGGGCAAATCCTATTCCCCGATGCTACGATGTCGGCTAAGATTTTGCATTTTTTAACGCCGTACATCAGTGCGGCGTTTTATTTATGTATCGGTACGGTTTTTATGCCGAATTGATAAATATTTTTTGGAGGTAGACCGTTTTGAAACTGATCTACAATGTAAATGACAGACCGAAGTTCGGTCAGCTTATCGTTTTTGCGATACAGCAGTTGCTCGCTATCATGGCGGCGACACTTGTTGTGCCTGTAATTACAGGTAACGGCATGCAACCCGCTGCTGCTCTTTTCGGCGCAGGCGCAGGTACTCTCGTATACATCCTCTTCACTAAAGCAAAGAGCCCTGTTTTCCTCGGTTCGTCCTTTGCATTTCTCGGCTCCATGGCGGCAGCCTTTGCAGGTGGCGTTTCCATGCAGCTCGGCTACCTCGGACTTATCATCGGTGCAATCTTTGCAGGTCTTGTTTATGTAATTATCGCGGCTATCGTTAAAGTTGCCGGCGTAAACTGGATCAACAAGCTCATGCCCGCAGTTGTTATCGGACCCACAGTTGCTATCATCGGTCTCTCCCTTGCAGGCAATGCTATCGGCGACCTTACCACCGGTGAGGTTACAACAGCTGTAACAAACACCACCGCTCAGATTGTTGACGGTGCTGCTGTTTTGGTTGAAAACACTTCCAACGTTGTAGTTACTTCCCCCTACGTTGCACTCATCTGCGGTCTTGTTACCCTCGCTGTAACAATGCTTTGTGCAACCTTCGGCAAGAAGATGATGCGCCTTATCCCCTTTATCATGGGTATTCTCGCAGGATATGCGGTTGGATCTATCTTCACTTTGATCGGCAACGCAACAGGCATCGATGCACTCAAGGTTATCAACTTTGGTTACATCACCGCACTTGTTGAAAACGGCGTAACCTTTGGCACATTCTTCACTATCCCCGAGTTTACATTCCTCACCGCTCTCGGCGGCTTTGGCGAACTCAACAGCGCATATATTGCATCTATCGCGGTTGCATACACCCCTGTTGCATTCGTTGTATTTGCAGAGCACATCGCCGACCACAAGAACATCTCTTCCATCATTGAAAAGGATCTTCTTGAAGAGCCCGGTCTTTCCCGCACACTTCTCGGTGACGGCGTAGGCTCTATGGTTGGTGCAATCTTCGGCGGCTGCCCCAACACCACTTACGGTGAGTCCGTAGGCTGTGTTGCAATCACCGGTAACGCATCTGTTGTTACAATTATTGCAGCGGCAGTAGGCGCTATCCTCATTTCGTTCATCACTCCTTTTGTAGCATTTGTTGACTCAATTCCTCCCTGCGTAATGGGCGGTGTCTGCATGGCTCTCTACGGCTTTATCGCAGTAAGCGGTCTTAAGATGATTCAGAAGGTTGACCTTGAAAAGAACCGCAACCTCTTTGTTGTATCGGTTATTCTCATCGCAGGTATCGGCGGTCTTTCTCTCACATTCGGCAAGGTTACCATCACATCTATCGCATGTGCACTTATCCTCGGAATCCTTACAAACGTAATGCTCTCAAAGGCTGACGCTGAGTAAAAACAGTTGTAAAAAAGGTTGCCCTATCGGGCAACCTTTTTTCTTTTGAATATAACAGGATAAATAAATACGCAAAGCAACACAGCGGTAATAACATCAATGATAGAATGTTGCTTTACAAACACAGTTGAAATGCTTATCAGCACTCCACATACGGTGAACGCGATTTTCCACAAAGGAGTAGAAAACTTTTCGCTGTGCCAAGATGTAAACATCACTGCAAGTGAACCTATAACATGAATCGACGGATTTACATTTGTATTTGTGTCAAATGTATAGAACCATCCAAGAAATCTTGTAAATATATTATCCCGTGGGAATACCTCAGGTCGTAGCTCTTGGGAGGTCGGATAAACAAGATAAATAAACATCGTTATCGAATATGTAATAATAATAAACCACATAAGACACTTGAACGATGTGATATCGTAAAAGAATGTATATATCAGCATGCCTACAAGATATACAAACCAAAACAGATACGGTATCAGAAATATCTCAAGAAATGGGATAAAATCATCCATTGAACAGTACATGGGTGTCCAATTACGATTGGGAGTGACACGCTCGACAAAGAAGAAAAACGAGCCGTAAATAACCCAATAAAAAAGCAACTTTACATGTGAAAACTCTTTTGTATTGAGCTTTTTCAAGCTGAACCCGCGATAATACTCAAACACTTAAAGCACCTCCCTCACGCGCCTCAAGTCGACTAAGCACACGCAAAAGTTTCGGGCGGTTGTAACGCTGAATAATGATAAACGGGATATTGCATACACTGTATATCAGCCAAAGGTATATCCACGTGTATGTTTCCCAGAATTTCGCAATGTATAAAAAAGCCACACAAAGTGCAACATGAACATGCTCGGCAACGCAGGTTTCCTCTATCAGTACTCTTACGTCTGCCGCCTTCATGTCCGGATTCATGCGTTTTGTCACCATATCCGGCATTATCTGACTCATGTCAGGCATCTTCTTTTGCCATTTGTGAACGCCCACCGCGCGATAAATAGCCCCACCGCGCTCAAACTTGAACGCTTTGTACGGAAACTTATCCGCTTTAAACCATTTTCGCGGGAGAGCCTGACCGTAAAAATGCGACACTATGCCTGTGAAAATAACATAGAATATTGTCCACACAAGCTCCATTGTGCCGCCTCCCTTTTACAGTTTATTCTTTATGCGGTGCCGCAAAACGAACGGCATCCGGTATCACCTCGGCAGTAAAACGCTTGGTAGTGATTATCTCGCCGTCAAGCCCTATTGCACTTGGTGCATCAAACTCAACCTCTATTTTTTTAGCGCGGAGATATGTAATATACTTTTCAAACCGCTTGTCATCAAGATGGTCACCCTTTTTATAAATACCGATAAGACGCGCTACCGTTATAAGTGACAAAGGTCTGACAAGGCAGACCTCAAGCTCACCGTCGTTTACCGATGCGCGCGGAGCAGCCTTATATCCGCCGCCCTCGTGCGAACCGTTTGCCACAGTTCCAAGCATCAGAACACCGCTGTCATTAAGCAGTTTTCCGTCTGCATAAACGCGTCCGCGAGTTTTCATCGCCTTGAAAAGTCCGCAAAGTATACCTGTAGTATATGCATTTCCGCCGCCAATAATAGGCTTACGGCGCACGCGGTTCATCACGCTTGCAACATAGGATTCAAAACCGAAGTTGCACACATTGACCGAATAAGTTTCGCCGCCGTCATGAACAATTCTTATTATATCGGTAGTGCTGTCGGGCGCAGATGTTACATCCTCAATGTTCTTAAACACATCCTCGCCGCCGAAGTACTTGACAAAATCATTGCCGCTGCCAATAGGATAAACCGACATTGAGGCGTGCGGACAGCCAAGAACACCCTCGGCAACCTCTTTTACCGTGCCGTCTCCGCCGCAGGCATAAAAACGGATCTCGCTTTCCTGCTCTGCACAGCATTTCTTTACATAATCTGTCGCATCATGCGGTCCTGTAGTCTCATAAATCTCAAAGTCCGAACCAAGATTCTCAAGTTTGGCTTTAAGTTCGCCCTTTCCTACGCCGCTGCCGGCATGTGGGTTGATAATAAAAATATGCTTCATATGTCAGCCCTCCGATAGATAATTGCGCACTTTTACATTGTAGCACACTTTGTCGAAAAAGGCAACGATATCGAAATTTTTAATAAAATGTTAAAAAATATACAACCATGCCATATTTGCATAGGCTTATTAAATAAAAATATGTCATTTTTATACAGTATTGTAGTAAAATGGTTTTGAATGATTTTTTATTAGGAAAGAAGGATGAAAATGAAAGTTTTGCTTATTGACAAAAATCTCGAGGACCTCAAACTGTTTGAAACAGAATGCACCGGTCTCCCTGATTTTGAAATAGCAGCGTCTTTTTCTGACTCTTCCAAGGCTCTTGAATTTGCAAGCAATTCACCTGTTGACCTGGTATTGCTTGACACTGTTCTTCCCGATATTGACGGTTTTACTCTTGCAAAAAAACTTCGCGAAATCAACAAAAATATTATCATTATATTTGTAACCGCAAACACCTCGCACGCAGCAGAAGCCCTCAAAATGAAAGCGGATTATGTCGTTTTCAAGCCCTACGCCAAAGAAGATGTCACAGATGCTCTCACCCGTGCACGCTACCTGAAGCCCAGACTTGAAAAGCATATCAAGGCAAATCTGTTTGGTAAATTTGACCTTTATGTTAACGGCAAACGTGTGATTTTCCCAACAAAGAAAGCAAAAGAGCTTGCGGCGCTCTGTATCAGCCAGCGTGGCGGCACCGTTTCAACATACGAAATTATCGAAAAGCTTTGGGTTGGCAGCAAGTTTAAGCGTGCATCCGAAACAAGCGGATACCGCAAAGCAATAAAGTCTATGCTTGAAACCTTTAAGGAATACAATATTGACTATATTTTTGAACGCAAATACGGTTTTTGCCGTATAGCCCCCGAAGATATCGAATGTGATTACTATAGCTTGCTTGACTACGATAATGTCGCTGTAAAAACTTACGGCGGCGCAGTAATGCCCGAATACACTTGGGCAAAAGAACTCAAAAAGCGCGCCGACGACATAGCAGGAATGCTGAAATAACACTTGCCCTCGACTAAAACCGAGGGCTTTTTTACAAAAATCTATCTTTTTTTCAAAAAGGTATTGCAATTGCTTTAGCATAGTAGTATAATAGCGTCAAATTTCATAATTTCTGTATGATGTTTGCAGGAAATTGGCATTTGCCAGCCGAAGGAGTAACGCTCTCAGGTGTCTTTATGATGAGGACTGCAAGCTGACAGAACTTTGGAGAATCCCGCCGCGTGTGGGTGCCGAAGGTGCAAAGCGTAAAACGCTAATCTCTCAGGCAAAAGGACAAAGTTGAATTTTTTTAAATCTACTTCTTTGTGTTTTTTTGTTTTGGATTGCGTTTTCGCAATCCATTTTTTATTTTATTTTTTTAAGGAGATGTCTAAGCATGATTCTCGACAAAATTGCCGAAATAAACGGCAGTATCAACGGCGTAGTATGGGGTATTTTCGGTCTTGCCCTTCTTATAGGTACCGGAATTATCGTTACATGCTGCACAAAATTCTTTCAGGTTTCCCGCCTTGCACTGTGGTGGAAAAACACAATCGGTAGCATTTTTACAAAAAATGTTTTGAAGCACCGCAAGGAAAAGGGCGTTATTTCTCCCTTCCAGGCGCTTTGTACCGCTCTTGCCGCAACGGTAGGTACCGGTAACATCGCCGGCGTTGCAGCAGCTATCTGCATCGGTGGCGCAGGCGCAGTTTTCTGGATGTGGGTTGCAGCTTTCTTTGGTATGATGACAAACTTTGCTGAAAACGTTCTTGGTATCTATTTCAGACGTAGAAACAGCGAAGGCGAATGGTCCGGCGGTGCTATGTACTACCTGCAGGACGGTCTTGGCGGATATAAGTATGAGGACAAGCACTGTAAAGCAGGTTTCAAAGGTGTCGGCAAAATCCTCGCAGTTCTCTTCTGCATCTTCACAATGCTCGCATCCTTCGGTATCGGAAGCATGGGTCAGGTAAACAAGATCGTTGCAAACGTAGCCGCAGCATTTGACGTTCAGGCACTTTCTTCTATCACTGTTCTCGGTGATGTTTCGCTCTACAATCTCCTTCTTGGTGTGATTATCATGATTCTTACCGCTGTCATCACACTGGGCGGTGTTAAGAGAATTGCAAATGTTGCGGAAAAAATCGTTCCGTTTATGGTTGCGCTTTTCGTTCTTGGAAGCCTTGTTATTATCGGAATCAACTATAAGGCAATCATCCCTGCATTCAAAGCTATTTTCGTAAACGCTTTTGCTCCCGAAGCATTTGTCGGCGGCGGCATCGGCGGTGTCATTGTTGCTATGACCAATGGCTTCAAGCGCGGTGTTTTCTCTAACGAAGCCGGTCTTGGTTCTTCTGTAATGGTACACTCAAACTCCAGCGTTGCCGAACCTGTTAAGCAGGGTATGTGGGGTATCTTTGAGGTGTTTGCAGACACTATGATTGTCTGCACAATGACAGCTCTCGTTGTTCTTACCTCCGGCGGTCTTACCACAGGCGTTTTCAATATTGAAACCGGTGAGCTGGCGGCAGGCCTTACCGATGCTACTCTTGTTGGCGGAGCTTTTAACGCCGTATTCTCTTGGGGTAATATCGGTCAGAGATTTATTGCTATCGCAATGTTCCTCTTCGCGTTTACCACCGTGCTTGGTTGGTCGCACTACGGCTCTAAAGCATGGGAGTATCTCTTTGGCGCAAAGACAACCTTCATTTTCAGAATTATTCATGTATGCACTGTCATCTTCGGTGCTATCCTTTCCTCTTCACTCGCTTGGGATATTTCCGATACATTCAACGGACTTATGATGATCCCTAACCTTATCGGCGTACTCTTTATGATTCCGCTTGTAATAAAGATCACAAAGAACTATGTTGACCGTAAGGTTAAGGGCAAAGACGTCGCTCCCATACTCTCCTACGATCCTGAGACCCAAAAGGAAATGGAATCAAAACTCGATAGCTAAACAAATAAAAACCACCCGAGAGGGTGGTTTTTTATTTTACCATTCGGTTAAGTCTTTCGCTCATTATTGCCATCAGCAGCGCAAACACTGCAAGATATATCGGATATATCCACATCGGGAGGAATTCGCAAAGTGCGCCGAAAACAGGAGGCATAAGCGCCGAACCTGTATAGGCACTTGCCATTTGTATACCTACTATTTTTTGAGAGTTTTCCTCGCCGAAGTTATGCGGAGTTGCATGTATTATCGACGGATATATCGGCGCACAACCAAAGCCTATAATAATAAGCCCTGCAAGCGCGCACACTTCAATCGGAAGCGCAAGACAGATTATACCCACAGCAATTACCGAAAGTCCTATTCTGATAAGGGCTTTATCACCGAGTTTATCCGCAACAAATCCGCTGATAAATCTACCTGCGGTAATACCCATGTAAAACAGTGCCGCGAATCGCGCCGCGATGCCTGCGTCGACATTTCTCACTTCAACAAGATAGCTGCTTGCCCAAAGACCTGCGGTGCTCTCAAGCGCGCAGTAGCAAAGAAACGTTATGAGCACGGCAGTGACACCTTTGATTTTGAAAACATTTTTTTCGCGTGGCTTTTTCTCACCTTTTTGGGGAGCTTTACTCTTTTTCCAAAGAGGAAGCGAAAGGAACAAAAAGAGAGTCAGAACCAACTGTATCACTGATACGGTAAAGTATCCACCCTGCCAGCCACCGCCACCGGTAAGCGCCGCACTCATTATATAAGGGCTTACGGTAGCGCCAAGTCCCCACATGCAGTGAAGCCAGCTCATATGTCTGGCGGTATAATGTATGGCAACATAGTTGTTAAGCGCCGCGTCAATCGCTCCTGCACCAAGTCCGTACGGAACGGCAAAAATGCAAAGCATCCACACTGCGTTTGACTGCGAGAATCCAAGCAAAGCAAGTGCCGTCATGCCGGTGCTGACAGCAGTGACAAGTCCTGCGCCAAAACGATGCGTAAGCCTGTCAGATGCAAGGCTTGATACGATTGTACCGCCTGTGATTATCATTGAGATAACACCTGCAAAAGAAAGTGGTGCCGCAAACTCTGCCTGCATAGTAGGCCACGCTGAACCAAGCAACGAATCAGGCAACCCAAGACTGATAAATGCTATATATATTATTGAAACTAACAGGGATATCATGTTTTTCTCCGTAAATTAGAGTTTAGCGACTACGTCGCTAAACTCTAATTTATCTTACTTCTTCAACTTTCGCATTTGCAAGCATAAGCTTGATGCGATTTTCCTGATTGACCCTTGATGCTGATGCATCATAATCTACTGCGATTATATTAGCATTGGGATAATGCTCCTTTATCGGCTTCATCATTCCCTTGCCGCAAATGTGGTTTGGCAAACATCCGAAAGGCTGTGTGCAAACGATATTGGGCGTGCCGTGCTCCGCAAGCGAAAGCATCTCGGCAGGCAACAGCCAACCCTCGCCCATTTTACATCCTCTGCCGATACACTTTTCTGCAATATCAACAACCTCATCAAAAGGTTCAGCCGCACGGAAGATACCGCTTTCCTCAATGAGTGCCGCAATGCTCTTCTGCTTGGAAAGCAGAACCTTGTATGCAATCTTCACCGCCTGATAGAAAAACCAATTGCCGCGGTGGTAAAGCTCATAGTCCTCTACCTTATTATACACACAGTAGAGCATGAAATTCATAAGACCGGGGAGCACGACCTCAGCTCCATTTTCAACAAGAAAACCGCCAAGATTGTTGTTGCCAAGCGGTGAGAACTTTACATATATCTCACCGACAATACCTACTCGAGGCTTCTTTACGCTTCTGTCCTGCTCAATAGCGGCAAAGCGCTTGACAATATCGCGCATCATTTTTTCGGCACGCTTGCCGCCAACGCCGCCTTTCATATGTGCGGCAACCTCTAAAGAAAGCTTATCCGCAAGTTCGGCAGCCTCGCCTTTACGCTTTTCATACGGCTTTACCTGTTCGGAAAGCGCCATGATAAGATCAGCATACATTATGCCGTAAAGCAGCTTATACCATGTGGGAATATCAATTTTAAAGCCGGGATGCTTTTCAAGGCCGTCAAAGCTTATTGATATAACAGGAACATAGTCATAGCCTGCCTTTTTCAGTGCCTTGCGGAGCAAGAATATGTAATTTGACGCACGGCAACCGCCGCCTGTCTGAAAGTAAACCAGCGCAACCTTGTGCGGATCGTATTTGCCGCTTTCAATAGCGCGCATAAACTGTCCGATAACAAGTATTGCAGGATAGCAGGTGTCGTTGTGAACATATTTAAGCCCTGTTTCAGCGACCTCTGGTCCATCCTCGGTAAGCAGATCCACGGTATACCCCCTGTCGCGCATAAACTGCAATACAATATTAAAATGTATCGGCAGCATATTGGGCGCAAGGATCGTATACTCGCTTATCATTTCCTTTGTAAAAGGAACGTAGTTTTTTTCTGTCATATTATTTTTTATCTTCAATTGCACCGATAAGGCTACGCAGACGTATCTTTACCGCACCCAAACCGGCTATTTCGTCAATTTTTATCTGTGTATAAAGTTTGCCGTCGTTTTCAAGTATTGCACGCACCTCGTCTGTGGTGATTGCATCAACACCGCATCCGAATGACACAAGCTGAACGAGCTGAACATCATCATTCTCAGTAGCAAAGAAGGATGCACCGTAAAGACGCGAATGGTATGTCCACTGATTAAGCACACCCACCGGACGCATCTTTGCAAGATGATAAACGCTATCCTCGCTGACCACCGCAAACCCAAGCGAATTTGCAAGTGCATCTATACCGTGACCTATTTCACTGTCAATATGATACGGTCTGCCGGCAAGTATCATTATCGGCTTGCCGTTATCACGTGCATATTTAACAGCACGCTCACCCTCAGCACGCACCGCCTGCTCAAAAGCATCATATGCGCCAAATGCTGCCTTGACCGCGCGACTGACGTCACGCTTCTTTATATTCTCAAACCGCTCGGAAAGAAATGTATAAAGCTCATTTGCAAGTTCTTTTTGATCGTTGATGTTGAGATAAGGATAAAGGAACTTGATATCTGCAAGCTCTTCGACATTTCCGTTTAAAAGCTCAGAATAATATGCAACAACAGGACAATTATAATGGTTATCCCCAAGATGCTCGTCTACGTTATATGTAAGGCATGGATAGAATATCGCATCCACCTTGTTTTCAAGAAGCTCCGCAATGTGACCGTGCATCAGCTTTGCCGGATAGCACGCGGTGTCAGAGGGGATGGAAAACTGCCCCTTTTCATATGTGCGGCGCGTTGACATCTTTGACACTGTAATACCAAAGCCCATTTCACGGAAAAATGTATGCCACAGAGGAAGCAGTTCAAACATTCCAAGAGAAAGCGGAAGACCAACGGTATCCTTTCTTGTGCCTATGAAATCACCGAACTGTGCAAGCAATTCGCGCTTAAATGCGTGCAGATTAGGCAGTTTCTCGCCGCTTGTCTTTATACCTGCGCCTTTTTCGCAACGGTTGCCCGAAATAAATTTTCTGCCATCGGCAAAGGTATTTATAGTGAGCGAGCAGTTGTTGGTACAGCCCTTGCACACAGTTGCCCTTGCAGTATGGGAAAACGAAGCAAGAGCTTCAGGAGAAATGATGCCGCTTTCGCTCGCTCTCATTGAATAGAGTGCCGCACCGAATGCTCCCATAAGACCGGCGATATCAGGGCGCACAACATTTGTGCCGAGCTCTTTTTCAAATGCGCGAAGCACAGCGTCATTATAGAAAGTGCCACCCTGCACCACAACATTCTTACCAAGCTCATCGGCAGATGCAACACGAATTACCTTATAAAGTGCGTTTTTCACAACGCTTATCGACAGTCCTGCCGAAATATCCTCAAGAGTTGCACCGTCTTTTTGCGCCTGTTTTACCGAGGAATTCATAAAGACTGTACAGCGCGAACCAAGGTTGACAGGTTTCTTTGCAAAAAGACCGCGCGTTGCAAAATCCTCGATAGAACAGCCAAGCGACTTTGCAAATGTTTCGAGAAACGAACCGCATCCCGACGAGCATGCTTCATTGAGCATGATGCTGTCAATGGCGCCATTTTTAATGCGGAAGCACTTGATGTCCTGTCCGCCTATATCAAGAATAAAGTTGACCTCTGGCATAAAAAACTTTGCCGCAGTAAAATGCGCGATAGTTTCAACTATACCAAAATCAATGTTGAATGCGTTTTTAATCAGCTCCTCGCCATAGCCAGTCACAGCGCTGCCGATGATCTTTACGCGGTCGCCACATTTTTTATATATCTCTGTTATCTGCTCGCGCACAATTTCGACAGGATCTCCGCGATTTGAAGCGTAATATGTATAAAGAAGCTTTTTATCATCCGAAATAAGCGCAAGCTTTGTTGTTGTCGAGCCACAGTCAATTCCAAGATAAGCATTGCCAGTATAGTTTTCAATGTTTTCTCTTGCAACAGCGTTTTGCTGATGACGTGCGCGGAAGTGACCGTATTCCTCAGCGCCGCTGAAAAGCGGCTGAAGCAGCTCTGTTGTCTGCACTGCCTTTGCGGTACGTATACGAGAAAGTAACTCCCTCATAGTAACCGTGCCCTCGGTGGTTTCAGCATAGATAGCCGCGCCCGTTGCTACAGAATAACGTGCATAAGAGGGGAAAACCGCGTTTTCTTCGCTCAGCCCCAGCGTATCTGCAAAGCACTTACGAAGTCCCTTGCAGTAATAAAGAGGACCGCCAAGAAAAAGAACTCTGCCGCGTATCTTTTTGCCCTGCGCAAGACCTGCTATCGTCTGATTGACAACTGCTTTATAAATACTAAGCGCAATATCGCTCTTGCTTGCGCCCTGATTCAGTAGAGGCTGAATGTCGGTTTTTGCAAAAACTCCGCAACGCGATGCTATCGGATAAATGCGCTTTGCCTCAAGGCTTAAGCGGTCAAGCTCGTCCGCGTCAACATCAAGCAGTGTTGCCATCTGATCTATAAACGCCCCTGTGCCGCCTGCACATGAGCCATTCATTCGCTCGTCAATTCCACCGTCAAAGAAGATTATCTTTGCATCCTCGCCGCCAAGCTCGATAACACATGAAGCATCGGGCTCAAGCGTTTCGACAACGCGCGAGGTAGCATAAACCTCCTGCACAAAAGGCAGATTCGCCTCGGTCGCAAGTCCGAGACCTGCACTGCCGGAGATGGCAACCGAAAAAGGCGCACCGTCAAGAAGCGGTGCCGCCTCGGTAAGTATTTCGTCCGTCTTCTCGCGTACGGCTGAGTAATGCCGCTCGTATTTTTCAAAAATCGGTTCTCTGTCACGAAGCAAAACAACCTTTACAGTCGTTGAACCGATATCTATTCCGAGCGTATATGCCATAAGATTGCCTCCGAAATTAAGTCTACTTAAATGATACATGGTTTTAAAAACCATGTCAAGAAAATTCACGAATTATTCACGTGAATGGGATGAATTAATGTTTATGATATAAGCCTCCCTTGCCTAAAGGGGGCCTTTAGTAACATCAATCAAAAATGCTTATATATATCCTTATACAAATACAGCGAGCCGAGGATGAGCAATGGAAGCCCAAGCTCTTTTGCGCGCTTTCTTGCAGCTTTTAGCGATGTAGCGATATTATCATTTGCTGTTGCCTTTACTCCATGTGCCTCATACACTGCGGCGAGTGATGCCGCATCAAGCGAGCGCGGATTATCGGGCTTCAGAGTGAACACTTCTTCTATATGCGGTGCAATGATATCTACCATACCGTCATATGCTTTATCTGCCATTACACCTGTGAGAAGCACCGCCTTTTTGCCGCCGAACACCTGCTCTGCCGTATTTATTGCGGCGCGCACGCCTTCCTCGTTATGTCCGCCGTCAAACACCACAACAGGCTCACGGGAGAGCAGTTCAAATCTCGCAGGCCACTTTGCGTTGGCAATGCCACTGTACAGCGCTTCTTTTCCGATTTTCATACCGCGCTTTTCAAGTGCGCGAACAGCTTCGCACACAAGTGCGATATTGCGCGGCTGATAGCCGCCGATAAGTGAGGTTCTTATATTCTTAAACTCGCCATAATCCATGACAATACCGTCAAGTGTGTCAGAGTGAACAACTATTTTATCGAGATCAACCACGGTAACGGCTGAATTCTTCTCTCTTGCTTCTTTTGCTATAACCTCTGCCGCTTCATCCGCAAGGCGCGCGGTAACAGTCGGGCATCCCTCTTTGATAATACCTGCTTTTTCCCACGCGATTTCAGAAAGCGAATTGCCAAGCAACTGCATATGGTCAAACGCAATGCCTGTAACAAGCGACGCAAGTGGCGCTTCAATTATATTTGTAGAATCAAATCTGCCACCTAGCCCAACCTCAAGTACTACTACGTCTACCTTTTTGCGGCGAAATATCTCAAACCCAACCGCAGTTATAAGCTCAAACTCTGTAGGGCGGTCAGCCATGGCATCGGCATGCGGCTTTGCAGTCTCAACCGCTGATGCAAGCATGTAATTTGAAACAGGCTTGCCATCTATAGCTATGCGCTCATTAAATGTACGCACGTACGGCGATGTAAATGTACCAACGCGATATCCTGCGGCACGAAGCACCGATGTGAGATATGCCGATGTACTTCCCTTTCCGTTTGTACCGCCAATGTGTATGCACTTCATGCCCTTTTCGGGATTGCCCATGCGACGTGAAAGCTCCTCAATGCGTGAAAGCCCGGGTATGCTGCCGCGCCATGTGACAGAATGAATATATTCTAAAGCTTCGGTATATGTCATTGCATTAGCTCCTTAAGCGCGCGATTTTTTAACATGATGCTGATAATTATATATTCTATTACGCCTGTCACAATATAGATTGGCAGACGCAAAATAAGAATATCGAGCGGTGTCGAATAGAAAACGTGTATACCGATACTCTTTACTATAAGCGAGCCTGCGATATGCGCCGCCGCGACAGAAAGATAAAGTCGCGGCACTTTGAAATTGCCATGCATACCGAAAATGCCGGCATATGCGCCAACCATTGCCGCACCAACAGTAATTATAGGATTTATCGGATATCCGTAAAGCATACAGCCAACAATATCGGCAACAACTCCGCATAACATACCCGGCAAAGAGCCATATAGATAACCGGCAAGGATGACGGTCAGATTTTCAAGACTGACTCTGCCCCAGTCGCCCATTTTAAAGCTTAAAAATTTTCCAAGAATAAGACTGATAGCCGCAAAAAGCGCAAGTCTTGCGATAAGTTTAGGTGAAATATTTTTCATTTTTGAAGCCTCCTTAAAATATCAGGTTGCTTCACACAAAACAAGCGGACAGAGTCCGCTTGTTCCTATTGTTAATCTTGCCAAAGGTTAACAGCGGGATGCGGGCGACACACCGCGGCATACAAGCCTTCGTCCGTTTTGCAACTCCCCGTCAAAACAGCACTTCACGCGCGTCACTCTACTCTGTGTGAAATTGTATTTATCTTTTTTCGAAACGTACGTCATTGCCGCAGAATACAAGCGGCTTGTAAACGCCGAGAAGTCGGCTGAAAATTCGTTCGCCATATCTCGCCGACAGCTCATGTGCAGTGAGATTTGTGCTGACCACAGTCGGTAGCCCCTTGCAAATGCGCGTGTCAATGACGTTGTAAACAAAGGATTCGGTAAATGCGCCGCTACCCTCTGTGCCAAGATCATCAATGATAAGCAACTCGGCATCAAAGTAGCGGGACGTGTCGCCCTCTCCCTTGAATTTAGCTTTCTCAAAATCCGAGATCATATTCAACGCGGATGTGTAAAGCACATCATATCCGCTGTCAATAACCGTTTTTGCAAGCGCGCTTGAAAGATGCGTCTTGCCAAGACCTGTACCGCCCATAAACAAAAGTGAGTCGCTCTTTTTTGAAAAGCTTTTCGCATAGTCATGCACAATCTCATAGTTTTGTTTCATGCGGACAAGGTCATCGCCGCGAAAATAGTTAAGTGAATAGTTCTCAAATGTCTGCTTACCTATAAGCGCGCCCAGTCCGGATGTTTCATATCCCTTTAAGATTAGCGCACGCTTAAAGCAATCGCACATTTTTGCATCGACAAATCCGAGATCGTTGCACTTTTCACAATCGTACTTTATATCAAGATAGTCTTTGGGGTATCCTGCCGCTAAAAGAACTGCATCTCGCGCCTCTCGTAGATCGGCTGTATTCTTTTTTATCTTGGCGATGCGGTCATCAAGACCGTCTTTACCTTCAAGTGCCGCACCGAAAATACGCGATGCCGTAAGAGAAAGCGCATCGTTTATTTCGCGTAACTCCTTAATTTTCATCTCAAGCGAAGCTCGGCGCGTTTCTGCGCGCTCTACCGCCGCAAGATGCTTTTTCTCAAACTCCTCACGCAATGCGTAGTAGTTCTGACTGTTAAAACTCATTTATCATCACCCTTGTATGAACGTTCAAGTGCCTTGCTAAGCGCATCGTCAACATTAAAGCTGCGCGCGGTAGCGGTTCCTGCTCGTGTAGTTTTGGTGTTCTTCTTATCCGAAGTTTTTTCTTTTGACTCCAGGTCTTTAACGGTCTTTATACCTTTCTCATGCCAGTTCTTAAGTATACTGTTGGCATAATTCAATGACGCCTTACCGGTGTTGCTTACTGTACGTTCATATGCCTCTTTGATAATATCTTCGCCATATCCGTATTCCTCAAGCCACGTGCGAAGCATACTGCGCTCCTTGTCGATAAATGTACGCACCCCAAGGCCAAACAGCTTGCGTACCATACCTTCGTATCCTTCATACCTTTCAAGATAACGAAGTTTTTCCTCAAGTGCCTCCGCGGTATCTATGCCGTCATCAATAAAGCTGTATGCCACCTTTTCAAGATAGCGAAGCGGTTTTTCGCGGCGACGCACGTAGTAGCTGATAAGCGCCAATATGTACTCTGTCGAAAGCATGAGGTTTGAGTAAAGCGACGCGATTATCTCAATTTCGGATGTGTTGAAAATCCAGCCCGCGGTCTGCTGTGCCATGTCAAGCAAGCTTTTGAATTCCTCGTTGATTTCAGCTATCTCGCAAAGCTCATTTGCAGTAAATTTTGCGGTGCGCTTTTCGGGAAGTGCACGGCGGCGCGCCGCTTTTTTATTCTCTGTTTCAAGCTGCTCTTTTTTATCAGAAGCTCTGCCCTTTTTTATCACACCTGCGCCAAGCCAGAATTTGATTGACGAATTGACTTCGGTCTCGCTTATCATAAGCACATTTGCCGCGTCTGCAATGTCAATTTCTGCGCCTTCTTCCTCTCGCATTGCAGCATAAAGCAATACCTTGAGGTCTGACGCATCCGCCTCAGCAAGAAGTGTTGTGCAGCTTTTCGGCAAAGCAATTGTGCCTTCACTCTTTTTTATATTCAGTTTCACTGGAACCTCCGCCGACTACTTCTCTTCGTTACTATTCATGCGATATGTAAGCTGCATAAGCGAATCTCCTATGTGTACATTCTGCACGACGGTATCAGAGTCTTCAAAGTTAAGCTCAATGTTGGTAAAGTTCCAAATACCTTTGACTCCAAGATTCTTAAGTCGCTCTGCCATTTCCTTGGCGTATGCGCGCGGAAGTGTCAAAACAGCTATATTGATCCCGTTCTCTTTGATATATGCTTCAAGCTCTGATATATCATAGATATGAAGATTGCCGTACTCACCGCCGACAAGCTCTGTGGAGTTGTCAAACAGTGCAGAAAGAGTAACGCCCCTCTTGGCAAACATCGGACTGCCGACCAGCGCAAGACCAAGATGTCCGGCACCGATGATTACAGCCTTATATCCCTGCTCAACACCAAGTATCTCGCTTATTTTGCCATAGAGATACTTGACATTGTAGCCATATCCCTGCTGACCAAAGCCGCCAAAGCAGTTGAGATCCTGGCGTATCTGCGAAGCAGTTACATTCATCATTTTTGAAAGCTCGCCTGAGGAGATTCTCATTCTTCCGCCCTCAAGCAGCTCACGTAAATATCTGAAATATCGCGGAAGTCGTTTTATAACCGCCGAAGATATTCTGTAATTTGAGTTTTTAGTTTCCATTTTATTGTCCTTTCTGTTATAGAAAGTATAGTAAATTAATGATTACGCGATTAACGCCGCGATGCGGCTACACCTAATCAGTCAGCTACGTTGACAGCTTCCCCTCAAGGGGAAGCCTAATAATCTGTAAAAAAGACGGGTTCCCCGGCTTTTTTACTCCTTAAAGGGGCGGTCGCGGTGAGCGACATGCGAATGTACGACCCTCTACACTTTAAAATGCTTGCATTTTAAAGTGATTATATAAACTTTAATTTATTTTACTAAACCGCCGATGCGTTCAGGTCGGTTCCGTCCTTTTGTCCGTTTATATATTCGTAATATCCCTGTGCCGCAATCATCGCCGCGTTGTCACCGCATAAGGAGAGTGGCGGCAAGCAAAGCTCTGCACCCTGCTTTTTGCAAACGGACGTTGCCGCCGCACGCAAATGCGAGTTTGCACTAACACCACCCGCAAGTACTACCGTTTTAAGTCCGGTCATGTCAAGTGCCATTTTCAACTTCTTTGAAAAGCCGTCTGCAATAACGCCTGTAAAGGATGCCGCAAGGTCAGCACGGTTTATCTCTTCTCCCTTTTGGGAAGCGGTATTGATTAAATTCAGTGCCGCAGTCTTAAGTCCCGAAAATGAGAAATCAAGCGTATCGCCCGAAAGTGCAGGCGAAGGCAGTTTATACGCCTTTTTATCGCCCTCGTATGCAAGGCGGTCAAGTGCCGCGCCGCCAGGATACGGCAAACCGATAACTCTGCCAATTTTATCAAAGGCTTCTCCGGCCGCATCATCGCGTGTTGAGCCGATCTCCTCATATTCGGTGTAGCTTTTCACCACGTAAAACGAAGTATGCCCACCTGAGAGCACAACACCGAGAAATGGCGGCTCAAGGTTCGGATATTCAAGATATGCCGCCGCAATATGCCCCTTTACGTGGTCAACGCCTACAAGCGGAATACCGTTTGCAAAGGCAAGCGACTTGCCAAAATTAACACCTACGAGAAGTGCACCGATAAGCCCCGGATGCGAGGTTACCGCACACAGCCCTATATCGCTGAGCGAAAGTCCTGCAGTGTCAAGCGCTTCTTTGGTAATACGCGACACCGCCTCGATATGCGCGCGTCCTGCTATCTCAGGTACAACGCCACCGTAAAGGCGGTGAATATCTATCTGAGATGCAATTATATTGGCGCAGATGCGGCGTTTGCCCTCCGCCATCTCGACAATGGCGCACGAGGTTTCGTCACAGGAGCTTTCAAGTCCTAAAATGTACATGTTTATAAATCCTTTTTATAGAGAATCGCATTCTCTGTTGGTAGTTTGTAATAATTCTTTCTCATACCGACCCTCTCAAAACCGAGCGAGGAATAAAGCGCAATAGCCGCGCTGTTACTCTCACGTACCTCTAAAAAGACCGAGTCGCTGATTGCCTTAAGTTCATCAAAAAGCGCACTCACAAGCGCGCGTCCAACGCCCATTTTGCGGTAGTCAGGCAATACTGCAACCGTCATAATGTCACTTTCGCGGCACACGGTATATGCGCCGATATATCCAGCCCTCTTACCGTCAATAAAAGCAATAAGCAGTTGCTTTTCCGGATTTTCAATAAGCTCCGAGAAGTTCTCTGCCGTCTCAGGCAGAGAAAAGGTTTCTTTTTCGAGCGCCGCTATAAAATCAATGTCGTCCGCGGCGGCTTTTTTTATTTCAATTTTCATCTTTGAAAATGTAAGGAAAAACTTCCTTTATGCCGTCCTTTATGTCACAAAGGCAATCCTTGTATCTTTCAAGGTCGCCGCCAAACGGATCTGATATGTCACCAAGAACACGCACCTTTCCTGCATATTCAGGAAAAGCCATAATCAGCGCCTGCGCGTGTGACGGAGATATCGCAAATACACCGTCCGAACGGTCAAAATCTTCTTTTGTAAACTGCAAAGCTCTGTGTCGGGTATACTCATTGCGCCCCTCTGAAGGGATGCCTGCAGCTTCAAGCGCCAGCACAGCGTTTTCACTTATCGGCGCACCTTCGTCAGCGGCAATACCACGACTGAACGCAAAGATGCCGTGCGGCGCACCGTAATGATTGAGCAAAGCCGCCGCCATCGGTGAGCGACAGGTGTTGCCTGTACATACAAAGCAATACATGCGTATATCGCGCGTGCGCTCATCCTTTATATGAAAAACAATTTCTTCTGTTTGCATTCTTTCTCCTGTATAAACGCGAGAACCTTTTAAGGAAAGGTTCTCACACTCTCCAAACCTTTTGTAAAAACTTATTGTCTGCAGCCATGGCTGCTTATTAAATATTTTACAGTTTTTTGGTTCTTTCTTCCAAAGAAAGAACGCCTCTCTGTTTCTTAATATCCGAGCGCAGTACCGAGGCTGTCGTCATTCTCAAGCCAATCAGCAACGCGAATGCGACGGAATGTTTCCTTGGTATCGCGGATAACTACCCACTCAATACCTGCATTGATTATCAGACGCTTGCACATCATGCAGTTTGATGTATCAGGTGCAATCTCGCCGGTAAGCGGCATAGTGCAGCACATATAGAGCGTCGCGCCGAGCATCTCTGTACGCGGCGCTGCGATAATAGCATTTGCCTCGGAGTGAACCGAGCGACAAAGCTCGTATCGCTCACCGCGCGGAATACCAAGCTCCTCACGGTGGCAGGAGGCGAGGTCGGTGCAATTCTTGCGTCCTCTCGGAGCGCCGTTATATCCTGTAGAAACGATAACATCGTTTTTTACAATGATAGAACCAAAACGGCGACGAAGACAGGTCGCACGCTCTGAAACGGTCTGTGCTATATCAAGGTAGTAGTTTTCTTTTGAAACTCTTTCCATATTACTTCTCCAGATATTCTTTTACGAATTTTTTGAACTCCTCGCGTGTTTCAGGATGCTCAAGCGCCTTAACAAAGTTTGCCTTTGCGAAACCAAGCTTTGAGCCAATGTCGTAGCGGTCACCTTCAAATATTTTTGCGGTGATGCCAAATGTGCGCGCATACTTTGCCATGGCATCAGTGAGCTGAATCTCGCCACCTGCGCCAGGCTCTGTATTTTCGAGAATCGGGAAAATCTCGGGGGTGAGAAGAACTCTACCCAAAATTGCAAGGTTTGAAAACTCCTCACCCGGCTTCGGCTTTTCAATCATGTCGTCAACGTAATACTCGTTGTCGCCGTCCTCGATTTTTTCCGCTTTCATTGAACAATATTTAGAAAGGTCGGCTTTTGAAACCTCTTTAACGCCGACAGCGCTGAGACCGTATTTCTCATACGTATCGATAAGCTGCTTTACAACAGGCTTCTTTGAAAAGATAATGTCGTCACCGTAAAGAATAGCAAAAGGCTCCTCGCCTACAAAATCCTTTGCACGGAGCACTGCGTGTCCAAGACCCATAGGCTCTTTCTGACGAAGGAAATAGATGTTTGCCATATCGCATATGTCATGCATCATTTTAACGTCATCGTCTCTGCCCTTGCGTTTCAGCACTGCGTCATATTCGGGGGAATAGTCAAAGAACTCCTCCATTGCCGTCTTATCCCGGCCGGTAATAACAAGAATGTCAGTGATACCGCTGTCCGCCGCCTCTTTAACGAGATAATAGAGCGCCGGAACATCCATGATGGGCAGCATTTCCTTAGGCACCGCCCTCGAGATGGGGAGCATGCGTGTGCCAAGTCCTGCCGCAGGAATGATAGCTTTGCGTACTTGTTTAACTGCTTTCATCTTCGTTTCTCCTTATAGGGTATAATATAACAAGTATATTATATAACTAATATAATAAAAAAGCAATAAAAAGATGAATTAATGTTTATGTGAGTAATGACGACGCGCTAACATTGTAGGGCGGGGGTTTATCTCCCGCCGTAAACCTCCAGTAGATGTTGTACAGGCGGCGGGAGCAAGCCCCCGCCCTACGGTTTGTGATTTCCAACTTGCTATCATAAACATTAATTTACTTTCCTATGGAAATTTTTCTTGTAATGTGTTATACTATAAAAAACTACTTTTACGGAGAATGATATGGCAAACTACAGACGCGGAAGAATAAACGAGGAAATGCAAAAGGAACTCTCTGTTATTATGCGTGAGATCAAAGATCCCAGAGTCAGCGGAGAGCTTATCAGTATCACAGGAGCCGAGGTGACTCCCGATCTCAAATTTGCGACCGTGTATTTTTCAGCCCTGACAGGCGACCCCAAAGATATTAAAAAAGGACTTGAAAGCGCAAAAGGATTCATACGCCGCGAGATAGCACAACGTTTGAATCTGCGCCAAACACCTGAGTTTTCATTTGTGCACGACCACTCTATCGAGCACGGCGCGCACATTTCAAAAATAATCGAAGACATCAACAAAGGCTCGAAGAAGGACAACGGTAATGATTGACATTGTATCGCTTTTAAGCGAAGTCGAAAAGTGCAAAAATGCAATAATCGTAGGTCATTCACATCCCGACGGTGACTGCGTGGGAAGCGCGGTTGCTCTCGCATGCTTTATAGAAGCACTCGGCGGTAAGGCTGATATAATTTTTCCCGAAAAAGCCCCTCGCCGTCTCGAATTTCTATTAAAAAACCGCACCGAGCTCGATGCGCTCCCCGAAAATCTCGACGGATATGATGTAATCTGCGTTGACGTTGCATCGCCGACTCAGCTTGCTTCTCTCAAGGATGCGCTGATCGAAAATGTCAAACTTCGCATTGACCATCACGACGTTGGAATTCCGTATGCAAAGCATGAATTTGTCGCGCCAAAGGCGGCGGCAACGGGATATATCATATTCGAACTCTTCAAATATGCGCTCGGCGAAAGTAAAATCACAGGAATTCCCATGGAAGCGACAGACGCAATGTTCGGCGCAATAAGCTCGGATACGGGCTGCTTCAAATACGCAAACGTCACCCCCGCCACGCATATCACAGCGGCAAGACTAATTGAAATAGGCGCAAATGCCGCCGAAATCAATCGCCTTTTGTTTGACACCAAGGACAAAAATCAACTCAAAGCCGAGGGCATTGCGCTAAACAAGCTTGAAACCTTTATGGATGGCAAAATCAGCGGCATTGCAATCGAGCTTTCCGATTACGGCGACGACCTCAACATAAAGGATTTTGAAACCGCCATAGACGTTGCCAGAAGTGTGCGCGGCGCAAAATGCGCCGTATGCGTAAAGGCATCGCCGACAGTAGGCACCTTCCGCGCTTCGCTCCGCGCAAACGGTGACACCGACGTTTCAAAGGTTGCCGCACACTTCGGCGGCGGCGGGCATATTCGAGCTGCAGGCTGTACTATCCTTTGCGACAGCGCCAAGGAAGCTCTCTCGATGATCGTAGCAGAACTCGAAAAAATAATAGAATAAAGCGGTTCTTTCGGACCGCTTTTATTTTATATAATGTAGAAACAGCGCAACGCACTCAAATATGTACTGTTTTTTAGAAACTTTTTCAACTTTTTTAAAAAAAGTGTTGACAAATGTGATACGCCCTGTTATAATGCTTGTGTTACCGAAGACAGCAGGTTACGGTAAAAGCATGTTAAGATGCTTTCCTGCCGAGGAATGTTTTATAAATATGTCTATTTATGATCTTTCTCGGAATCCTTATGTCTTTCCGTAGAAAGATTTATTTTTTTGCAAAAGTTTAACGGAGGTGAAATTACTATGCCAAGCAAGAAGATTCTTGAAGCAAAGCAGGCAACAGTAGCAACACTCGCCGACAAACTCAAGACCGCAGCTTCCGGCGTACTCGTACAGTACCAGGGTATCACCGTTGAGGACGATACCAAGATGCGTGCAGCTCTCAGAGCAGCAGGCGTTGAATACTCGGTAATTAAGAATTCTATCACAGGCAGAGCATGTGACGAAGTTGGTTACGGCGCAATGAAGGAATACCTTCACGGCATGACCGCTCTGGCTATCAGCCAGGATGACCCCATCGCTCCCGCTAAGATTCTTAAGGAGTATGTTGAAAAGGTTGAGGGCTTTGAATTCCGCGCAGGTTTCGTAGACGGCGCGGTTGTCGATGTTGCAACCGTAAAAGAACTCGCTGACACTCCCTCTAAGGAAGTTATGGTCGGCAAGGTTCTCGGCAGCTTGCAGTCTCCCCTTTATGGTCTGTGCTATGCACTTCAGGCTATTATCGACAAGGGTGGCGAAGCAGCTGAAGCTCCTGCAGAGGCAGCCGCAGAGGCTCCCGCAGAGGCGTAAAATTTTAATTTAAAAAAATTTTGTATTTTTCATAGGAGGATAGTAAAATGGCTACCGAAAAGATCACAAACATTCTTGAAGAGATAAAGACTCTCACAATCCTTGAGCTCAAGGATCTCGTAAGCGCACTCGAGGAGGAGTTCGGCGTATCCGCAGCTCCCGTTGCAGTTGCAGCAGTAGGCGGCGCAGCAGCAGCTGGCGCAGCAGCTGAAGAGAAGACCGAGTTCGACGTAATCCTTACTGACGCAGGCGCTTCCAAGCTCGGCGTTATCAAGGTTGTTCGCGAGCTCACAGGTCTCGGCCTTAAGGACGCTAAGGACCTCGTTGAGGCTGCTCCTAAGGCACTCAAGGAAGGCGTTTCCAAGGAAGATGCAGAGAAGATCAAGGCTGATCTCGAAGCTGCAGGCGCTAAGGTTGAAATCAAGTAATTTAAACCAAGTTAAACATAAAAAAGCGATTCCGTATGGAATCGCTTTTTTATGTTATTTTGTGTGAATATTGATATACTGCTCGCCAAACTTAGAATACACAATGCGCTGACTGCGATAAAGCCCCGTGTACCCCGACATCATATAACTTACACATGAGACGATTGCGAAGATCAAAAGCGACTCGCCGCCAAACACCTCTGTGGCCAACACCAATGCCGTAACCGGACAGTTTACAACGCTGCAGAAAAGTGCAGTAAAGCCAATAGCCGCGCCAAACGCGGGGTCAAGTCCAAGCATGCCGCCCATCACACAGCCAAATGTCGAACCGATAAAAAATGTAGGAACTATCTCGCCGCCCTTAAAACCTGCGGCAACTGTGAGTGCGGTAAAGATTATCTTAAGCGCAAATGCCTCCCACTTTGCTTCACCTGCGAGCGCCGCGGCGATAACATCCATACCGGCGCCGTTATAGTCCCATGTGCCAAGCAGTATTGTGAGCACAGCAATGACACCGCCTCCTACCAAAACACGCAGATACGAATTTTTGAAAAGCTTTTTAAAAAGGTGCTCAGTCTTTTCAAGCGCAAGACAAAATGCGATACTGACAAACGCGCAAAGCAGTGCAAGCAGAAGCGATCTCAGCATGAAACCTATGCTAAGATCCGGGATGGGAATACTGTCAAACTTGACAGGAGAAAGCCCGAACGCCTTTGCAATAAGCGATGCAACAAATGATGCAATAATACACGGAACCAGACCCGCATAGTGCATAACACCAACACTGATGACCTCTATCGCAAAGAGTGTAGCTGTGACCGGAGTTCCAAAAAGTGCCGCAAACAAGGCGCTCATACCAGTCATGACGATGAGGTGCATATCTTTTTTATCAAGGCGAAAAATCTTGCCAAGAATATAGCCGATGCTGCCGCCTATCTGAAGCGCCGCGCCCTCACGACCGGCGGAACCTCCAAACAGATGCGTGATTACCGTACTGACAAATATAAGCGGAGCCATGACAAACGGTATGCTCTTGTCTGTGTCTGCCGCTTCTATCACTCTATCGGTATCAACACCTTTGACCGCGTGACAGAGTCGGTACAAAAAGACTATCAGAAGTCCGCCAAGTGGCAAAAGCAATATCAAAAAATCATGCTTTACTCTGAGTTCGGTAGCAACATCCACACTGATGTGAAAAACGCTGCCAACCACTCCACCTATGCCGCCAAGCAGAAACGCTATTGTTATCCATTTTACAAAAGTTGATGCTTCTTTATATATTGTTCTTATATATTCCATAATTCTTCCCAAAAACTGAATTTGCCCTATCTATTATATTCCTTTTTACACCTGTGTCAATTCGCATTTTGACAGTTAAATGTTGTAACTTTGCAATTTCTATGATATAATTGTATAAATTTATCATTTCAGGACGGAAAACAGCATGAACATGCCGAAAGCATATACGGGTACTGACAAATTCATATTTATCAGTTACTCGCACAGAGATTCTGCCAGAGTTTTCCCCATAATAAGCGCACTTGTATCAAATGGATACCATGTGTGGTTTGACGAGGGGATAGACCCCGGCTCTGAGTGGGACGAAAATATTGCATCACATATTCAATCATGCGGATATTTCATCGCATTTATATCAAACAACTACATTGATTCAAACAACTGCAAAGACGAGTTGAACTATGCTCGCGACCTTGAAAAAGAACGTCTTATAGTATACCTTGAAGATGTTACATTGCCCAGCGGAATGGCAATGCGCATGAACCGCCTGCAATCCATTTTCAAATATACATATTCCACCGAAGCAGATTTTTATTCCAAGCTGTTCAGCGCACAAAATATCAATGCATTTCGCGGCGAAAGCAACCATAACACAGCTTCGCAGACTTTTTCACAGCAAACCAATAGCGCAAAAGAACCTAAAAACCGTTCTTATAATATCCCGAAGAACAATGAAGCGCCTCAAGCGGCAACCACAGCAACCGCCACTGCAACACAAAGTGGTTTCAAAGGTCAAAGCATCGCATCACTTGTACTTGGACTTATGAGCTGCAGTTATCTCGGTGAGCTTTTCTTTTTACAGTGCATAGCAATATTTGTCGGCTTGATGGCTATTGGCAACGGCGCAAAAAAGGGCTACTATGCAATGGCTACGATCGGCATTGTATTGGCTTTTCTCTCACTTCTTGCCGCATTTTTAAATCTTTTTGAAAGTTTGGGCATGGCCATTATCGTTGCAATTATCATAGCAATTCTGATTTACCGCAAAATAAAGAAATCAAAATAAAAAGAGTGGGCATTGCCCACTCTTTTTATTTTAATTTACGCCGTAAAGCAAATCTTTGTATGTCGGGAAAGGCCAGTACTCTTCAGGGGTTACAGTCTCAAGAATATCGGCGTATTCGCGCACCTCTTTCATCTTGGTGCAAACCTTGTCGCGATAATAGCACGCGATCTTCTCTGTGTCGCCCTTGGGCAGCTTTGCAGCCGCTTTGTCAAGCTCAACGGTAGCTTTGTAGAGCTTATCCGCATTCTCGGAGAGAATGTTCAGCGTATCGGTTTCATATGTGAGAGCCGCAATGCCAAGCGCCTTTTTATTGAGCGCATTGTTCGAAAGCTCGGATATGTAGCTCTGCACCGCAGGCAATATCTGGCGCTTAACCATATCGCTCATAACATGAGCTTCGCTGGATATTGTCTTGCAGTAGTTATTGAACATGATCTCGGTACGCGAGATAACCTCTTCCTCAGTGTATATCTTATGATCTGTGAAGAGCTTGATATTCTTTTCATCCTTGAGATGAGGTATAGCTTCGGGAACAGTCTTGAAATTTGGAAGACCGCGTCTTTCCGCCTCTTTCTGCCACTCGTCAGAGTATCCGTCACCGTTGAAAATTACTTTTTTATGATTACGGTAAACGCGTTTAACAATATCATGAACCGCGCTGTCAAAATCATCGGCAGACTCAAGGATGTCCGCTATCTGCTTGAGCGCTTCTGCAACAGCGGTATTGAGAACAACGTTCGGCTCAGAAATATTAAGCGATGAGCCAAGCATACGGAACTCAAATTTGTTACCGGTAAACGCAAATGGCGAAGTGCGGTTACGGTCAGTGTTGTCCATCGGAAAGTCGGGAAGAACACTTGCACCAATCTTCATCACCTGCGCTTCTTTGCCCTCATAAGGCTTCTCAGCTTCGATACAGTCAAGTATCTCAGTCAATTCGCTTCCAAGGAAGATTGAAACAATCGCAGGAGGCGCTTCGGCTGCGCCAAGGCGGTGGTCGTTTGCCGCGGTAGCAACCGAGATACGAAGCAGATCACTGTATTCATCGACAGCCTTTATAACCGCCGAGAGGAATATGAGGAACTGCGCGTTATCCGCAGGAGAGTCACCGGGAGAAAGCAGATTCTTACCCTTTTTAGTGGAAATCGAGAAATTGTTATGCTTACCGCTTCCGTTCGTGCCGTCAAATGGCTTTTCATGAAGCAGGCAAACAAGATTATGTTTCTTGGCAACCTTTTTCATAAGCTCCATAATGAGCTGGTTGTGGTCGTTTGCGATATTAGTTGTTGCAAATATCGGCGCAAGCTCATGTTGAGAAGGAGCAGCCTCGTTATGCTCGGTCTTGGAAGTGATACCAAGCTTCCATAGCTCGTCATTAAGCTCCTCCATATACGCTTTTACACGCGGCTTGATAGCACCGAAGTAATGATCAGCAAGGTCAAGACCTTTCGGCGGCTTAGCACCAAAAAGAGTTCTGCCGCAAAGACGCAAGTCATCGCGCGCATCATACATATCTTTATCTACAAGGAAGTATTCCTGTTCAGCACCGACAGTGGTACGAACGCCCGCAACACTCGTGTGACCGAAAAGCTTAAGCACACGCATCGCCTGTGCAGAAATCGCCTCCATCGAGCGAAGCAAAGGTGCCTTTTTGTCAAGCACCTGTCCGCCAAACGAACAGAAAACAGTGGGAATGCAGAGTGTTTTTTCTTTGATAAATGCATAAGACGTGGGGTCCCATGCGGTGTAGCCACGCGCCTCAAAAGTAGCGCGGAGACCGCCTGAAGGGAACGACGAAGCATCGGTTTCTCCCTTTACAAGGCTCTTACCGCTAAGCTCCATGACAACGCTGTCGCCCACAGGCTCAATAAAGCTATCATGTTTTTCAGCGGTTATTCCCGTCATCGGTTGGAACCAATGGGTATAGTGTGTCGCGCCGTTTTCAAGCGCCCATTCCTTCATTGCGTTTGCAACAACATTTGCAACGTCAATTTCAAGTGGAGCATCTTCTTCAATGGTTTTTTTCAGCGATTTGTAAACATCTTTAGGCAGTTTTGCCTTCATAACGCGGTCATTGAAAACCAGCGAACCAAAGAGCTCAGGAATTCTGTTGGGATTTTCCATGTATGTTCCTCCGATTTTTCTGTACTCTAACTAGTATATCACATATAAACAAATATTGTCAACGATTTAGAGTGTGATTTCCCCAGCAATACGCTTGGCTAAAGCCATATAAAAATAGCGAGGTTTTACCCTCGCTATTATATATTAAAGACCAAGCAACTGCTTTTTCTTTGCATCAAATTCTTCTTGGGTGATAATGTCGCTGTCAAGTAATTCTTTGTACTTTTTTAGTTCATCGGCATTGCTCTGCGGAATTTCCTGCTTTACAGTAGTTTTTTCGGTCTTGCTTTGGCGACCAATGAGAAGGTTACTAATTGATGAATGCATTTCTTCAAGATTCAAAACACCTGAAAAAGCAATTTTTCCTGAGGATGTAGATATTGCTATAGTTTTAAAAATTCCTGTCCCAACAGCGGAAACAGAATCCAACGGTAAATCAACGCGTTTCCCCCAAAAGGTCGAACCATATACTCTCTTGTCAGTTATTATTAATTGCACTTTTGAAAAACATATGTTTACTAAAAAACCAACAAGTGCAAAACCACAAAATATTGCTATAGCAATGATATATGGTAATGCACCATTGCCGACAAGAAAGAATGGAATCGTAACTAAACAAGTTAAGATATAAATTGCAACACCAATACCGCCGATTATGCACATTAGTTTGAAAAAGCCCTTGTAATTTTGGTTTTTACAGATTATTTTTTCTTCCACTTTTATTTCTCCTTTCACTTTACCACTTTAAGCATCACACTTGTCGCGCTGACCGCGGTTTTGCTCACATTATAACACCGCACGGTGTTTTTGTCAACACCAATTGGTGTTATTTTTATATAATCAATGTACATACTAAACGTTGAGGTATACTGTATGACCTACAGACGAATAAGAGATTTAAGGGAAGATTCAGACAAGCGGCAAAGAGATATTGCCGCTCTCCTAAATATGCAACTTACTGTATATCAACGGTATGAACGTGGTGAAAGAGAAATGCCGCTCTGGGCCGCGATAAAACTTGCAGACTATTATAACGTATCTTTAGATTATCTTGTAGGAAGAACAGATGAAAAATAACGCAAAGCATGAAAGAGATGCTTTGCGTTTTTTGTTTTATTAAGAGGTGGTAAATCAGAGGTTTAGCTTAGCAAATTGGGAACCACAAACCGTAGGACGGCAGAACAGGAGAAACACGGCTTGCAAGCAGTTAGAGTCGCACTGGAATCGAGACCAGCAAAGCCACGCACAGCGTGGCTGGATGCCTCGCTTCGCGATGCAGCACTGTT
This sequence comes from Clostridia bacterium, assembly GCA_017399305.1. Classification (GTDB taxonomy): domain Bacteria; phylum Bacillota; class Clostridia; order Oscillospirales; family CAG-272; genus UMGS902. The sequence goes on along the minus strand of JAFQDK010000009.1, from coordinate 64,083 downwards.
TCTCGCATCAGTTTATATCACAAAGCAAAAAGGACGCCTTGAGCGTCCTTTTCGCTTTGGTGGAGACAACTGGAATCGAACCAGTGACCCCTTGCATGTCAAGCAAGTACTCTAACCAGCTGAGCTATGCCTCCATAACGCTATGAGTATAGCATACCGGCTCAACAATTGCAATAGATTTTGTAAAATCTTTATACCTGATGTCTTCTATGCACCCAGTATATCATCGAAAATTTCTAACACATTCTCAGGGAATACAAGATTGTTTGCAAACAAAACCAGTATCCTTTTCGCTGTTACAAGATCACGCGCGACATCATCAACTATGACACTATAAGCGCCTTTCCTGTCTGTACAGACAGAAAGTCTATAAATACCACGATTTCTCAAAACAGAATATGTAATGTATTCATCATTTACACGCTTTACCATCGGCATTGTACATATCTTCATAACGTTTTCCCTCCGTTGCAAACAGGCGTACAAATTGGTTTTTGTGTGCCGATAGTATATGCTCATAAAAAACACAATTTTTCACACTATTATTACACTGATTGCACAATTCGCCTTTGCCGATTTTGTCAAACAACGACAAATCGAGCCCCAAAATAGCTTTATTTTCAACATTTTTATTGTGCAACTTTTTAGATACAATGCTCGTACCGATACCCAAAACAGACTTTTTTAGCGCAAATATTCATCAAATGAATACATTTTTTTAGATTAAACGACAATTTTTCCGCGTTTTTTCCTTATTTCTACATTATGTTTAGAAATATTGAAAACGCTGGATTTAAATGCAAAATTTACATATTTTATACCCCTTATTTTTATGTTATATTTAAATCAGTTTAAAAACTCACAATAAATATATAAGGAGATGACATGAAGCGAATAAAAATCCCGTCAATCAGCCGCACGGCGGAAAAACTATTCTTTATATGCCTTGTCATTATTCTGGCATATCTCGCATGTACTGTTGTATACATATTGTGCTCTATCGACCCATTGATGCAATACCATGCAGTGAAAATGCTGCAAAACGCATGGATATCTCTTACAATTTCCCTGTGTGCTACGCTACTGCTTGATTGCGAAATACGTCGAAGCGGAAAAGAATTATGATACTTGAAAAGTTATGACTGATGTGCTATACTATATATAATGAACTGATAATACACGCCGCCGAAAGGCGGCGTAACTTATAGGTGGCATATGGAAAAAGATTATTCATATTTAAACGAAGAAAGAATCGACGGCGTAGACATTTTTGACGGCAAAGTGGTGCATCTTATCCGTGACTCTGTTCGTCTTCCAAACGGCAATGTCGGCATACGAGAGGTTATCCGACATGTTGGAGCTGTATGTATGATACCGGTTTTTGAAAACGGCGACGTGCTAATTGAACGCCAATTCCGCTATCCTCACGCAAAAGTACTGCTTGAGATACCTGCCGGCAAGCTTGACTCTAAGGGCGAAGATCCGCTCGATGCCGCAAAACGCGAACTTTTTGAAGAGACGGGGTATGTCGCTGACAGCTTCACGTTGCTTGGCGAGCTTTATACCACGCCTGCATTTGTTGACGAAGTTATATGGATGTATCTTGTCGAGGGACTGCACACTGTTGATGACAAGCAACACCTTGACGAAGATGAGTTTCTTACTGTCGAGCGTATTCCACTTGACACTCTTTGTGAAATGGTTATGCGCGGTGAGATTCCTGATGCAAAAACGCAGGTGGCTGTACTGAAAGCCAAGAGGTTAATGGATGAGAGAAAAAAGTAAAACCTGTTGTTTCACAGGACACAGAGATATCTCCATGGTATCATATGAGGGGCTTCTCCACCGAACAGATGCGCTTGCAATGCGTCTTATTAACAACGGGTACAAGTATTTTGTATGCGGCGGTGCAATCGGCTTTGACACATTTGCCGCAACCTATGTCGCCTCATTAAAAAAGCGCGGCTTTGACGTTGAGCTCATACTTATTCTCCCCTGCCGTGACCAGACCGCAAAATGGAGCGAATACGACAAGGGCGTATATAAAATGATGCTTAGCTACGCTGATGAAATCATTTACACTGCGGAAAGCTATTATCCTGGATGTATGCAAAAACGCAACCGCGCAATGGTAGATGCAAGCTCAGCTTGCATTTGTTTTCTGCAAAGTGAACGCAACAGCGGCACGCGCCAGACAGTTGAATATGCACTGTCAAAAGGACTTGCAATTGTGAATGTTGCAATAGAATAATTTTTTCAAAAAAGGTATTGACAAATGGAAAACTGTAGTGTATAATCGAATCAGAAATAAGAATTATTCCTAATTTTAAAGGAGATATATTATGGAACTTAAGGGATCAAAGACCGAAAAAAATCTTATGGCAGCTTTTGCAGGCGAAAGCCAGGCAAGAAACAAGTACACTTATTTTGCAAGTGTAGCAAAGAAAGAGGGCTACGAGCAGATCGCGGCTATCTTCCAGAAAACAGCAGACAATGAAAAGGAGCATGCAAAGTTGTGGTTCAAGGCTCTGGGTGAGCTTGGAAACACCGCGCAGAACCTTCTCGCTGCCGCTGAGGGCGAAAACTATGAGTGGACCGATATGTACGACACCTTTGCTAAAGAAGCAGCGGAGGAAGGCTTTACCGAGCTTGCTGAAAAATTCCGCATGGTTGCAGCGATTGAAAAATCTCATGAAGAAAGATATCGCGCACTGCTGAACAATGTCGAAATGCAGAAAGTATTTGAGAAGAGCGAAGAAACAATGTGGGAATGCCGCAACTGCGGTCACCTCGTTATCGGCAAGAAAGCTCCTCAGGTATGCCCTGTATGCGTACACCCCCAGAGCTTCTTTGAAGTAAGAAAAGAAAACTATTAAGATAATAAAAAACAGCGGCGAAATCCGCTGTTTTTTTATTGCAAAAATATTGACATTGAAACAGTTTGAACATATAATTTTTATATTATAAATTATAGTTTATGTGAGTAATGGCGACGCACAAACATTGTAGGGCGGGGGTTTATCTCCCGCCGTAAGCCTCCAGTAGATATTGTACAGGCGGCGGGAGCAAGCCCCCGCCCTACGGTTTGTGGTTTCCAATTTATATCGCGTAATCATTAATTTATTCAATTATACAAGAGGTGTTTTTATGCAAACAAAAATCGCTATCGTCGGATACGGCAACCTTGGCAAAGGCGTTGAATGCGCTGTTAAGCAAAATGACGACCTTTCTCTCTACGGTGTATTTACACGCCGCAATCCCTCATCACTCAAAACTCTTACCGGCGCAGCCGTATACCATATTGATGATATTTTAAACCACAAAGAAAATATTGACGTGCTTGTAATTTGCGGCGGCAGCGCAACCGACCTCCCCACACAGACACCGACACTTGCAAGAAATTTCAATGTTGTTGACAGCTTTGACACACACGCAAAAATTCCGGAGCATTTTGCCAATGTTGATGCGGCAGCGAAAGAGGGCGGTAAGATAGCGATGATATCTGTCGGATGGGACCCCGGTATGTTCTCACTCAATCGTATGTACGCCGAGGCAATTCTGCCAAACGGCAAAGACTATACTTTCTGGGGCAAGGGCGTGAGCCAGGGACATTCTGACGCGATTCGCCGTATTGACGGCGTAGTCGATGCGCGACAGTACACCATCCCTGTTGACGAAGCGCTCTCCGCTGTTCGCAGTGGTACAAATCCCGAGTTATCCACAAGACAAAAGCATACAAGAGAATGTTTTGTAGTTGCTGCAGACGGCGCGGATAAAGCTCGCATTGAAAATGAAATCAAAACCATGCCAAACTACTTCGCCGATTACGACACTACTGTACATTTCATAACCAAAGAGGAACTTGACCGCGACCACGCCGGTATTCCTCACGGTGGATTTGTTATCCGTAGCGGAAAGACCGGACTTAACCTTGAGCACAACAACATTATTGAATATAGCCTCAAGCTTGACTCCAATCCCGAATTCACCTCGTCTGTTCTTGTTGCATATGCCAGAGCCGCGGCACGCATGAATCGCGAGGGAGCAAGCGGTTGCAAGACAGTTCTTGATGTAGCCCCTGCATATCTCTCCCCCTGCGACGGCGCCGACCTCAGAAAAAGATTACTGTAAATAAAAAAGCACCCTTTTCGGGTGCTTTTTTTGGCGCACCTTGAGGGATTCGAACCCACGACCAACGGAATCGGAATCCGGTACTCTATCCGGACTGAGCTAAAGGTGCATAGCGCACTGAAAGCAGTGCGCAACTATTAACTTTTTTGGCGTTCAAAGAAGTATTTGTCGCGATGAGCATTTATACTCTGAACAACGCCGATAAGACAAAATGATGCAAGCATCGACGAACCACCGTAACTCATAAACGGAAGCGTGATGCCGACAACAGGAAGCTTTGCCAGGCACATACCGATATTCTCAAGCGACTGTGCAATAATAACAGCGGCAACGCCTACACACATATAGCTTGCGTAACTACCGTTCATTTTATAAGCAAGAACCATCGCGCGGACAACAAGCGTGCAAAGCAAAACTATGACGATAAGTGCGCCGAAAAACCCAAATTTCTCACCGGTTATCGCAAATATAAAGTCAGTATGTGCAAAAGGAACTTTCTGATACTCGGTTCCACCGGAAAATCCCGTACCCCAGAAGCCGCCTGCAGTGATAGCATTACGGCTCATCAGCGCTTGGAAACCCTTGTCCTGCGGATCGGTTTCCGGCCAGAACCCGGCAAGGATTCTTGCCTGCTGATACGGTTTGAGTATTTTCCAGAGCAACGGTGCGGCCGCAACAACGGCAACTCCTGCGCCGAGAAAATACCAAAGGCTGAGCCCTGAACAAAGTAGCATTGCGGCAGTGATAAACATAAACACAAGCGCCGAACCAAGGTCACCCTGAAGCAACACAAGACCAATGATAACACCGGCGTGAATGCCAAGTCTTATAAGCGACTTGGGATGATTTATCTTATCCCTAAGTGTATGCAAATGCTTTGAAAAAGTAATAATATACATTACCTTTACAAATTCTGAAGGTTGAATACTGACAGGAAAGCCCGGAATATTGATCCAGTTGCGGTTACCGCTGCCGTTATCCTCGCCAACAACAAGCGTGAGAACAAGCAAGAACACACAAAAACCAAAAATAAACGGCGAAAACCGCTCGGTTATCTCCTCATAGTCAATAGTGGAGATTATCGTCATCATGAATACGCCAAGCACAGTTGCCACAAGCTGCACATAAAATATTCTTGCGCCGTAATCATGCGCGGCACCTGCAAGTGTAATAAGGCTGACAAAGGTGAGCGCCACTGCTGAAAAAAGCACTATGTAATCAAGCTTACGCAGTTTTTCATACCATGTTATAGAAAAAACTTTCACAGGCACCCTCCTTTGATTTTCTGTTTTTATATTATAGCACAGCTTTGCTTTCTTGACAAGAAAATTTGCAATTGTTATAATATTTTTGAGGTGATCTTTACATGAAAATATACACATCTGCGGAGCAGCTTATCGGACATACACCAATGCTTCGCCTTACACATATCGAAAAGAAGTATAATACCGCCGCCAAAATAGTTGCCAAACTTGAAATGTTCAACCCTGGCGGCAGTGCAAAGGATCGTGTTGCCAAAGCCATGCTTGACGATGCTGAGGCACGCGGAATTCTCACACCGGATTCTGTTATCATAGAACCGACATCCGGCAACACGGGAATAGGTCTTGCGGCAGTTGGAGCCGCACGTGGCTATCGCGTAATAATCGTAATGCCAGACTCTATGTCAGAAGAGCGCCGCACACTTATGCGTGCATACGGTGCTGAATTGGTACTGACAGATGGCGCAAAAGGAATGCCCGGTGCCATTGCACGTGCCGAGGAGCTTGCACGTGACATACCTAACAGCTTTATCCCCGGACAGTTCGACAACCCTGCCAATGCCGCGGCGCACCGCGACACTACCGGCCCTGAAATCTGGGAGGACACAGACGGCGCAATCGACTTTTTTGTCGCAGGAGTCGGCACGGGTGGAACTATAACCGGCACAGGCGAATATCTTAAATCCAAGAATCCCGATATCAGAATTGTTGCGGTTGAGCCCGCGACAAGCGCGGTGCTTTCAGGCAAGGAAAAGGGGGCTCACGGACTTCAGGGAATCGGTGCCGGATTTATCCCAAAGGTGTTGAACACAGAAATCTATGACGAGATAATTACTGTCACTGACAGCGAAGCACTAAGCCTTGGCGCATCGCTAGGCAAGACCGAGGGTATACTTTGCGGAATCTCAGCAGGAGCGGCACTTCACGCGGCAATAGAGGTAGCATCACGCAAGGAAAACACCGACAAAACAGTGGTGGTTCTTCTCCCCGACACGGGCGACAGATATCTCTCTACAGAAATGTTTAGATAAGACCGGTTCAAAGGAGGGCGAAAATGAAAAGAATATTGCTCGTTATTCTCATCTGCACCATCGCGGCAACTCTTGTATTTTCTGCCTCCGCAGAAATATACAGCGGAGAATGTGACCGCGGTGTAAACTGGACCTTTGACACAGAAAACGGTATACTTAACGTAAGCGGAAACGGCTTTATAAAATCCTTCCGCTCGCCGTATCAAAGCGACTTACCGTGGCTGAATTTCCGCGACAGCATAAAATCGGTAGTTGTTGAAGAAGGTGTGACACACATTGGTGCATGCGCATTTGCACTGTGCAACAACCTTGTATCAGTAACACTGCCAAGCACTATCCAGACCATAGGTGAATATGCTTTCAACACCTGCCCAAATCTCGCTTCAATCCATATCGGCGACAATGTGACAGAGCTTGGCGGATGGGCTTTTGCAGGCTGTGACGCACTTAAAGAGGTTCGCCTTGGAGCAAAAATAACGGCTATTGCCGAGCGCGCCTTCTATCACTGCGACTCACTTGAAAGCATCACTCTGCCCTTTGGCGTTACTGAAATAGGTGCAGATGCCTTTGGATACTGCAAAAATCTTAAAGAAATTATCCTGCCAAACAGCGTGACTTACATATACCAGAATGCATTTGCAAATTGCCCTGAACTCGGCTCTGCTATCATCCCCGACAGTGTGAAATATATCGGCACTGCAGCTTTTGAAAACTGTGAAAAGCTTGTGATATACGGCTTTGATAGCAGCCGCGCGGCAGAGCATGCCGCAAGCAACGGGTTGCGATTCGTTTCTGTTGACGATGCAACTGCATCAGCATCGGTCGTTATGACAATCAACAAAAGCTTTGGCTTTATAAACGGCAATGTAAAAATGCTTGATGCCGCGCCGATAATACGAAATGACCGTACCATGCTTCCCTTTCGCTTTGTATCCGAAGCTTTCGGAGCGACCGTAACATGGGACGGCGCAACAAGTACAGCGACGGTGACAACCGATGACGTTGAGATAAGAATTACCATGGGCGACACCGTTGCTTATGTAAACGGAATCGCCGCCGCGCTTGACTCGCCTGCCTTTATTCAAAACGACCGCGCATATCTACCTGTACGTTTTGTAGCCGAAGCACTTGGTGCAACTGTAGGCTGGGATGGCGTCACAAGCACTGCAACACTGACTAAATAATTCACAAAAAGTGACTGCAAACGGCAGTCACTTTTTTGCAAAGAAGGCAGAACGAACCCAGTTTTATACATTAAATAAAAAGGGGTTGAAAAAAAACACATTATGATGTATAATATTTTAGTTAAATACATTACGAGAGGACAAAGAAATGTTAGAGATCAAAAAGCAGATTGCTGCGGCTCTTGCGGCGGCGGCAAACGGCGCTGTAGATGCAAGTGATGTTGCATCCGCGCTTGAGTATCCTCCAAATCCCGAAATGGGCGACATTGCGTTTCCCTGCTTCAAACTCAGCCGTGTGCTTCGCAAGGCTCCCCCTGCTATCGCGCAGGATCTTGCCGCGGCATTTTCGCATGAGGCAGTTGAGCGCGTAGACGTTGTCGGCGGATATCTCAATCTGTTTCTTAATAAAGAATACCTTGCAAAATATGTTATCGAAAAGGCAGTCTTTGCAGACAAGCCCTACGGCTCGTCAAATGAAGGCAACGGCAAAACAGTAGTTCTTGACTACTCATCACCAAATGTTGCAAAGCCTTTCCATATAGGCCACCTTGGCACAACCGTTATCGGTCACTCATTAAAGAAACTCCACGAGTTTGTAGGATATGACTGTATCGGAATCAATCACCTTGGCGACTGGGGAACCCAGTTTGGCAAGCTTATCACTGCTTACCGCCTTTGGGGTGACAGAGAAAAAATCGAGCGCGATGAGATTGACGAGCTTGTTGCCCTTTATGTAAAGTTCCATGCTGAGGCTGAAAAAGACGACACACTCAACGACAAGGCGCGTGCAGAGTTCAAGAAGCTTGAGGACGGCGACGAAGAGAATCTCGCACTCTGGAAATGGTTCATCGAGATTTCCCTCCGTGAATATCAGAAGACCTACAAGCAGCTTGGCATAACCTTTGACAGCTACAACGGCGAAGCTTTCTATACCGACAAGATGATGCCCGAGGTTGAAAAGATCCGTGCGGCAGGTCTGCTTAAGATTGACGACGGTGCATCCATCGTTGATCTTGAAGAGTATGGAATGCCTCCCTGCCTTATTCTGAAGCGTGACGGCTCAACCCTCTATCCCACAAGAGATATTGCGGCAGCCGTTTACAGAAAGAACACATACAACTTTGACAAGTGCATCTACGTAACAAGTGCAGGTCAGTCGCTCCACTTTGCGCAGTGGTTCAAGGTAATGGAGCTTATGGGCTATACTTATGCAAAAGACCTCGTCCATGTTCCATACGGCACAGTTTCTATCGACGGCGCAAAGCTTGCGACAAGAACAGGCAACGTAGTGCTTCTCAAAGACCTCTTTGCAACAGCGATTGAAAAGTCGCTCGGCATCATTGAGGAAAAGAACCCGAACCTTGAAAACAAAGAAGATGTTGCACAGGCTGTCGGCGTTGGCGCTATCATATTCCACTATCTCTCAAACAGCCGCATAAAGGATATCAACTTCATCATGGAGGATGCCCTCTCCTTTGACGGCAACACAGGTCCTTATGCGCAGTACACATATGCACGTACATGCAGCATTATGAACCGCGCCGGTGCGCCTGCAAGTGCTTCTGCAAAGATCACCACCGCTGAGGAAGGCGAGCTTGTAAAAGAGCTTCTCCGCTTCCCTGAAAAGGTTAAGAGCGCTATTGCAGACTATGAGCCTTCAACTGTAACACGCTATATCCTCGACCTCTGTGCTACGTTCAACCGCTTCTATCACGAATGCCAGATTCTGAACTGCGAGGACGAGGAAGTAAAGGCTACAAGAATCTGTCTTGTAAACGCAACCAAGAACATTCTCGGCAACGCGCTCTCACTTATCTGCGTAGGCACACCTGAGAAGATATGATACGAAAGCGTTCTTTCTTAATAATAAAGAACCAAAGAAAAACTATAAAATATTTAATGAGCAGCCACGGCTGCACAATAACCTTTTTCAAAAAGGTTTGGAGGTGTCGGAACCTTTCCTTAAAAGGTTCTGACGAATAAAAAGGAGAATTACCATGTCAGGACATTCTAAATGGAAAAATATAATGCACAAGAAGGAGAAGACCGACGCACAAAGAGCAAAGGTTTTCACAAAAATCGGTAAGGAAATGGCTATCGCTATCCGCGCAGGCGGTCCCGACCCCGTTTCCAACTCAAAGCTCCGCGACCTTATCCAGAAGGCTAAGGCGAACAACGTACCCAACGACAACATTGACCGTGTTATCAAGAAGTTTTCAGGTGACAACTCTGTTGTTTACGACGAAATCACATACGAGGGCTACGGTCCGAGCGGTGTTGCCGTTATCGTTAAGGCAGCTACCGACAACCGCAACCGTACCGCTGGCGAGGTTCGCCACGCATTTGACAAGTTTGGCGCAGGTCTCGGCCAGAACGGCTGTGTAAGCTATCTCTTTGAAGAAAAAGGTGTTATCATCATCGAAAAGAGCGACAAGATCGACGAAGATGCACTCATGGAGTGTGCGCTTGAAGCAGGCGCTGAGGACTTTGTTGCCGATGACGAATGCTTTGAGATCTACACCGTATCAAACGACCTCTACGCAGTAAAGGAAGCACTTGAGGCTGCAGGCTATGAAATGGCATCTGCAGATGTTGATATGATTCCCCAGAACTATATCACCCTTGAAAGTGAAGACGACCTCAAGAAGATGCAGCTTCTCCTTGACACCCTTGAGGATAACGACGACGTAAGCGAAGTTTACCACAACTGGGAGGAGTAATCTCCTGTAGAATAAAACTGAAAAAAGGAGGAAGAATATGTTTGCATACAAACTCGATGACGAAAAGCTTCATAGCCGCGGCTACATAATCTTTTCGTTTATCTGTGCTGTATTTGGCGGTTTTATGTGCGGACTTTACAGCATGTATTTTGCCACGGGTACATACGGGCTTTCCATGCTTGCAACATATTTTAAAAATCCGCTTATTCTTCTCCTTAACCTTGCACCGCCGATGATATTCTCTGCAATTTTTTATCTGCTGTGCAACCGCGCGGTATGGTCATATGTGATTACAAACGCAATTATAATAATTCCATCACTGATAAACTATTTTAAAATGTCTTTCCGCAACGACTGCTTCATTGCGGAGGATATGACACTTGTAGTTGAATCAAAGAAAATGCTTGAAACCTACAAGCTGTTTATTGATAAGCGCATATGGATATACCTTGCCTTGCTTGCTGTCGGCTGCCTGTGTCTCGGTTTTCTCGCGCGCGGCAGATTCCGCCGCAAAGCACCGCGTCTGATATCGGCAGGAGCTGTATTTATTGCATCACTTTTCATGATTCCGCTTTATACATCGGACAAGATATACGAAAACAAGACTCAAAACAATTCTCTCATAAATCAGTGGTCGGAAACACAGATATACATATCAAAAGGCTTTATCTATCCTTTTTTGCACTCTGTAAAAAATGCTTTTCATCCTGCCCCCACAGGCTACAGTGAAAAAGACGCGGCTGACATTCTTGCAAAGTACGAAGACGAAATCATCCCCGATAACAAGAAAATCAACATCGTATGCGTGATGCTTGAAGCATACTCCGACTTCTCTCGCTTCAAAGAGCTGACATTCACCGAGGACATATACGAAAAGTATCACGAGCTTGAAGAAATGGGCTACAGCGGAACGCTTATCACCGACATTTTCGCCGGCGATACACGTATAAGCGAACGCGAATTTTTAACCGGTATGCCATACGCAAGGCTTGACAACTTTGTAAAGACCTCAAACTCGCACGTATGGTATCTGAAAAACAACGGATATGTTACCGAGGGCTCACATCCCTGTTATGCGTGGTTCTATAACCGCCAGAACATCAACAAAAACCTTGGATTTGACAACTACTATTTCAGCGAAAACTATTACAAACCGCTGACAGGCGGCGACATCACCTGGGATGCACGCCTTTTCCCCGAAATGCTCAGCATATACAAAAGCAGGGATAAATCGAAGCCCTATTTCAGCTACAGCATAACATATCAGGGACACGGCCCATATGAATCGGGCAACGCATATTTTGAAACACCTTATGTTGTGAGCGACCATGTAAGCGAAGCTGACCGCAACATAATGAACAACTATCTCAACACACAGAAAAGCACCACCGAGGAGCTTTATAAATTTGCAAACGAAATGCTTGCCACAAAAGAGCCGCTTGTACTCGTATTCTTTGGCGACCACAAGCCATGGATGGGCAACGCAGGTATTGTTTACAATTCATATGGCATAAACATTGACACTTCCACCGAGGAAGGATTTATCAACTATTATTCAACGCGTTATCTTATTTTGGCAAACGAAGCCGCAAAAAGAATATCCGGCAATGATTTCAAGGGCGAGGGCGAACCCCTTTCCGTTTCATTCCTTATGAACAAAGTCTTTGAGCTTTGCGGATATAAAGGAAGCGCATATATGCAGTTCCTTGCCGATATAATAAAGGATGAACCCATTATTCACCGAACCGACTCACTCACCGACGGCAAAAAACAGCTCTATGACTATGTTTCCTATTATTACAGAAAGAACTACGCTTATTGATTATGAGAAAAACAACAAAACGTATCTTATCATGTATTCTGCTTGCAACTGCTTGCTTAGCGCTTAACTTGTCGGTTGCCGCGCTTAACCCCGGTGATCTTATTGACCACGTACTCGCAACAGATATCCGCGCATTTATAGACGGATATGAGATTCCATCATATAACATCAACGGCAAGCTTGGAATTGTTGCCGAGGATCTCCGCGGATATGGCTTTGACGTTGTGTGGAATGGCGATGACCGTACACTTTCAATAAGCAGAAACGCATATAAAGTAACCTCTCCTGCCGAAATCAGCGAAAAGAATACCGCCCCTATCGGAACCAAGATCGAGCCTGTACTTTTCACAGATATCGTGACATATCTTGAAGGTGCTCAGGTAGAAAGCTTTAATATTGGCGGACGTACAATAATCTACTTTTCAAACATTTCAAAATACGGCACATATCTCTATGATGACAACGCGCGTGCATCGATGATATCTTATGACAATCACGATTTCAAGACGATAACACTGCCTGAACTTCCGCAAAAGATAATTCACGGCGGCGGCGAGGTCGGCTTTTATCTCGGCTCAAACTCGCTTGAAGCGCTCAACAATACCCACTCAAAGGGATTCCGCGTAATCGAGCTTGACTTTATGCTGTCAAGCGACGGCAAGCCCGTCTGCATACACAACTGGTCGCAGTATTATTCAAACCAGCTTGGAAGTGTGCCGGTTACGGCCGCTGAGTTTGCAAATGTAAAGATATTCAATCGCTTTACAGCACTTACACTTGACAGCCTTGTAAAGTGGATGGTGCTTCACCCCGATGTATATATCGTCACCGACGTAAAAGAGGACAATGTAAATATGCTTCGCCACATAGCGCTGGCACATCCCGAAATTATAGGACGCATTATCCCACAGATCTACCAGTATGACGAATATGTACCTGTGCGCGCCATGGGTTATTCAAACATCCTGCTCACGCTTTACCGCCTGCCAACATATTTTGACAAGGTAAACAGCAAATATAATGCAGAGTTTGCCAAAAAGCATCGCCTGCTTGGCGTCACCGCCGATGCAACTCTTGCAAATCAGAAATTTGTCGATACCTATGTGGCAGCCGGCGTACCTCTGTTTGTGCACACCATCAACGACGCCGAAGAACAGCAAAAGTTTTTTGACATCGGTGTCACAGGTATCTACACCGACTACGCAAAATAAACTAAAGAGCACCATGCGACCGCGCTTGGTGCTCTTTTTTTAATTAAAATTGCAGAGCAAGCGGGGGGCTTGCTCTGCAAAAGGAGAACGGGAGGCAGAAATCGCATTTTATCCGAACGTGCACCTGAATGCGTATTCCGCCGCGGCGAGCACCACCGCAAGCTGTTTCTGTCATTTCCCGATATCAATTTACCATATTTTACCTGTAGAAATTACGCACAATCTGTCGAGTGTCAAAACATTTTTATATAACACGCAAAATATTTTTCCAAAACACCCGGCAACTCGCGCTTGAATCCCAAGAGAGAAATATCGAGCGGTGACAGCGAAAGAGAAAACGAACGCTTACCGCGATACACAAGCTCCTCCACTGCAAATCCTGCCGCGGCACTCACTTCATAAAGCAGCGCACGCAAGAACTCACGCGCTACACCTTCGCAAGGCTCGCCGCCTGTCGCATCGGAGAATATAATCACGCGACCACATTCATTTACAAAGCTCAGCTTCACGGCACGCGACTCACTCGCAGTAAGCCGCACCATAAGTGCCAAAGCCAACGCAAACATCTTAGGTGGCACAGATACATAGGTGTCCGACACCAATCTGCGAACTTCAATGCGTACGCCTTCTTTTTCAAGAACGCTTCTGTAGGTATTTATAAAAAGGAGAGTAAGCGCCTTAAGCGAACACTCGGTTTTCTCCTCATGCTCAATATCAAACATACGGTTTGCCGCATCGGATATTCTGTTGCCAAATTGCTCATAAAGCATTTTGCTATCCATTAAGAATATATATCTCTTGCCCGTCAGCAAAACATTCTTAACTAAAAAAGCATTGCGACCGCATAACACGCGGTCGCAATTTTTATCATTTGCAATAATATCAAGCCATGCATTTATTATATGCTTTAGATCGATCTCATGCGATGAATAGAGTAAATTACCCTCTCCATCAAGTATTATCAGCTTAGGTATCACTTATTCTTCCTCTTCACGCGCAGAATAGAACTGATAGTTCAAAATGCTGTTTTCCTGCAACACATCAAGCAAATAATCGTCTATGCCAAGCAGCACCATTCTCACATTGTATTTTGTAAAATAAAATGCATAATTCTCGATATCCTCGGTAAACTGCTTTTCTCTCAGGTCATCTGCCATAAGTGCCACGGTCAACTGTTTTTCAGCAGCCTGCGAGAAGAATCTCGCACATATATCATCCTTAAGCAGAGTGTATGGCACGCACAAAAGCTTTGTGTAATTCACACTCTCCGCAAAATTCAGAATATCCTCATAATTGTCTATCGTAACATCGTTAAAAACAAGTACGATCTCGTCGGGACCGCCTTTTTCAAACTCGCGGATAAGTGAGCGCTCATATGTTTCAACAATGTCGCGTACCTTTTCATCGGCATACACGCAGGTCACCTCAAAAAATCCGGAGGTAGCCGCCTCAATATTAAACTCGTCAAGCTTTGCAAGCTCCTTTGTGCTGCGTCCGAGCAGTGCATCGGTATCAGTTTTGAAATTGGACTGACCGTCACGGTACAGCCAGGTCGAAACCAGCGCAAGCGGATCCTCGCTTGTAAACGCAGAAACATCCTCAGGCTCAGCATATTCGCCATGCACACTGCGCTCAGCAAGTGGGGCGATGGTTATACCGGCGGAGTGATTGCCTGTTTCGGACGGAAGTAGGTTTTCTCCGCCCTCGGCACGCTCACCAAGTACATACCCAACTACTGCAGTAGCGATAAAGATAAGAAGAATACAAAGAATCCATATTACAAGTCCCCAGTATGACCTTCTTTTTCTTGTATTGTATCTTTTAAAGATAGCCATTTATTTGATCTCCTCGTATGAAAGCGAACGAACGTATGACGATTCTACAGCAGAAAGCATGTTGGCACGTGACTCAAGCATGGAATAAAACGTTGCACTCTGATACTGGGATTTAAGGTCTGCAAAATTCTCTGTGATGTATGCACCGTCTTTAGGCATGCGGAGAATAATATGAAATCCGTCTTTGCTTTCGACAACATCACTGACCTCTCCGTCGCGGAGTGCAAACGCCGCTCTCTCAAATTCATCTATCATCTCAGCGTAAGTGAAATAATAGCCATCTGCAGGCATAGTGAAATCCTCTGAATATCTGCCAATGAGGGTATCAAAGCTTTCGCCGCCCTTATACTCTTCAAGTGCTTTAACAGCGATAGCGCGATTTGCTTCAACATCTTCGCCCTTGTCATTTTCGATAAATATCTGTTTTGCACGGACAAAGGTGTCGCCAAGTAAAACTGTCAATACCTTTTCGTCATTATTCTCGATTCCGCCGTCACTTGCGACAAGCGCATCAAACAGCTTATCCTCAAGTGCGTCAATACGCATAAGAAATTCAAAAACATGCTCAGTGAGATAGCTGCGCTCAAGGTCTGCCGCATAGTTGCCACCGTTTTCGGTGTAATAATTCTTCATCGACTCAATATAGGTCTCTGCCGCAGCAATAACATCCCCATCGGATGTTGTGATTCCATAGTCTGCCGCAAGTGATACCGTGCCGTAAAGTCCGCGTATCGCCTCGATAACCCTTGCACGCACTGCCGCATCAAGCGCATCGGTATCGGTTACACCGTCAATTGTATACTCTTTGATATAATCATCGCGGTAATTGAGATAGAAATAGCGGTATACATCGTATGTCACAGTGTGACCGCCGACCTCCATTGCCGCCTGACCGTATGTTTCAAGGTATTTTTGCTCCTTGTACTCGTTTATTGCATGGCGCACAGCAAATATAAAAACAATGCCGATCACAACAAGCAAAGCCACAGCAATAATCTTTTTGATAAGCCTTTTTCTGTTTTGCTCAAAGGTAGGAATTCTGTTCATTTTAACTCCTTTGTTTTTAATTGGGGAGAATATAGTTTATAAGCATCCCTTGCATCCCTAACACCTAATTTATTTCCTATTACATATATAATACAACAAAATTCACTCAATAGCAAGAAAAAACATTGACAACAGTACATCTTTGATATATAATTTGAAATTGAAATTCAATTTCAAATGAGGTAGCCATGAAACAGGCATATAATACAAAGCAAAAATACGCATTGATACGCTGTCTTGAGGCTCACAAAAGCGAGAGTCTTACTGTTGACGGCGTTGTTGCAGCGCTTGAAGCAACCGGAGAAAAGATAGGCCGCAGCACAGTTTATCGCAGACTTGAGGAACTTTGCCGTGAGGGACATATAAGCCGTTTTGCACCGGAAGAAGGAAAGAGCGTGACCTACCGCTTTATTGGAAGCGAGTGCGGTGACGACTGTCATTTTCATCTGATTTGCACAGAGTGCGGCGTTATTACGCACACCCACTGTCACGAGCTTGAAGGATTGTTTTCGCACATGGCAAACGAACACGGGTTTAAAGTAAATGAAAAGAAAACCATTCTGTACGGTACCTGCGCAAAATGCGGAGGTGCATCGTGAAAAAGCTTTTATGTCTTTTTATCTTGCTCACTATTATGCTTTCCTCATGTGCAGAGTACGACGATGGAAAAACAAGTGTTGTCGCAACTCTTTTTCCGCAATACGACTTTGCACGAGAAATAGCAGGCGAATATGCATCTGTCGAGCTGTTGCTTGACTTTGGCGCAGATGCGCACTCATATGATCCCACTCCTGCAGACGTGATGAAAATTGCAAAAGCCGACCTCTTTATCTATACGGGCGACGATATGGAGCTGTGGGCAAAGAAGCTGCTTGAAAGCGAGGACATCTCAAAAGCGATAGAAAGCGGAAGTCTTAGAGTACTCGACCTCTCAAAGCACGTATCGCTTGTAGAAATGCACGCCGAAGAACATGATCACGCCCACGAGCATACCAATGAGTGCGAATACGATTCACACATATGGACATCGGTTGAAAATGCAACAAAAATATGCACTGCTATACTTAACGCGCTCTGCGAAGTCGATCCCGAAAATGAAGGACACTACAGTGGAAACATGGCGGGTTATTTTGTCAACCTTTATTCACTCAAGCAGTCGATTGCGGCTCTCAAAGACGAAGCAAGACTGGACGAGGCGTATTTTGGCGGTTCATTTGCATTTCGCTATATGTTTGACGAAATCGGCATAGCTCACCACTCTGTATTTGAAGGTTGCTCCTCGCACGCAGAAGCCTCTGCCGCAGACATCATAAAAATATCCGATGAAATCAAATCAAGCGGCGCCGCCTATGTGTTTTACGACAGCCCATCAGAAAAGAAGATTGCAGATGCACTCGCCGCCGAATGCGGAATAGAGGTACTGCATTTACACGCAATACACAATATCACAAAAGAAGAGTTTGACTCGGGCGAAACTTATATTTCGCTGATGACAAAGAATATCGAAGCTCTCAGAAAGGCATTGTCTTGAACGTAATCAGTTGTAAAAATATCACGGTTCACAACGAGCGCACACTCGCGCTGACGGATGTGAGCTTTGACGTGAAAAAGGGCGAGTTTCTCACTATAGTAGGTGAAAACGGCGCTGGCAAATCCACTCTTGCACGAGTGATTCTCGGCATCATCACGCCGGAAGAAGGCAGTGTTACAATAGACACCGCCGTCAGAGGCAAAATAGGATATCTGCCACAACAATCAAGCGCGCAGCGCGACTTTCCAGCAAGCGTATATGAAGTGGTGCTTTCGGGCAATATCGGCGCAACGGGGCTTATTCCCTTTTACTCACGCGCCCAAAAGGCACGTGCGCGTGGAAACATGGAGATGCTCGGCATAGCAAATCTCTCTAAAAAAAGCTATCGCGCACTTTCGGGCGGTCAACAGCAAAGAGTTCTGCTCGCTCGCGCACTCTGCGCCGCAGACGAGGTTTTGTTGCTTGATGAGCCGACTGCAGGACTTGACCCGCTTGTGACCAAAGAGCTGTACACTACGGTACGCCACCTGTGTGACGAGCACGGCATGACAGTGATAATGGTATCACACGATATTGCCGCCGCGATGAAATACTCAGACCGCATACTGCACCTTGCATCCTCGGTACGCTTTATCGGCACACCTGCAGAATATGAAAAAACTCCGCTCGGAGCTTCTTTCGGAACGGAGGATAGCAATGTTTAATATTTTTTCTTACTCATTTATGCAATACGCACTGATAGTAGGTGTTCTCGTTTCGCTTTGCGCCGCACTGCTCGGTGTGTTGCTGGTTCTCCGCCGTTACTCTATGATAGGTGACGGGCTCTCACACGTTGGCTTTGGCGCGCTCTCTGTTGCTTATGCTCTCGGCGCTGCGCCTATGACGGTTGCGGTACCTGTGGTAATCGCCGCGGCATTTCTGCTTCTTGGCCTTTCGGAAAGCAAGAAGATAAAGGGGGACAGCGCCATTGCAGTGCTGTCGTCTTCTGCACTTGCAATCGGCGTTGTTGCAAACTCTATGGCTGGCGGCAGTGCGTCAGACCTTGGCGGTTACCTTTTCGGAAGCATCCTTGCACTTAAAAAGAGCGATGTTATCGTGTCGGTAATACTTTCACTTGTAGTTATAATTCTGTTCGGTCTTTTCAAAAACCGCATTTTTGCAGTGACATTTGATATGCCTTTCGCAAAGAGCGCAGGTGTGCACGTGCGATTCTACAATCTATTGCTTGCACTGCTCATCGCAATAACCGTGGTGGTCGGTATGCAAATAGTCGGAACCATGCTTATATCAAGCCTTATAATCTTCCCTGCACTCTCGGCAATGCAGATAGCAGAAAGTTTCAAGGGCGTCATCATCCTCTCGGCGGTTATCTCTGTGGTGACATTCGTTGTCGGTCTGCTCGTATCGCTTACACTGCCTGCAGGCGCAATGATAGTGCTGTGCAACCTGTGCGTGCTTGTGGTTTGTACTGTGATTGGCAAAGTTGTAAAAAGGAAATAGTGGACATAATGGATATAAGAAAGGCAACACGCGACGACCTTAAAGCAGTGGCAAATATCTATGACGAAATCTGCAACGCCTGTGAAAAGGGGCTTGCCGCCACAGGCTGGCAAAAAGGAGTTTACCCCACAGGCAAAACAGCCGAAAGCGCACTTCAGCGCGGCGACTTGTTTGTAATTTGCGACAGCGACAATGTGCTTGGTTCGGCAATAATCAATCAGGTTCAGGTTGATGTATATGCAAATGCACCGTGGAAGCACAATGCCGATGACAAAGAAGTAATGGTACTGCACACACTTGCAATTTCTCCGTCATACAAAGGCAAAGGTTTCGGCAAGGCGTTTGTCACATTCTATGAAGAATACGCTTTGCAAAACGGTTGCACAGAACTGAGAATGGACACACGCGAGGAAAACATCGCGGCGCGCGCCATGTACAAAAAGCTTGGCTATCTTGAAATCGGCGCTGTCTCCTGTGAATTCAACGGTATAAAAGGGGTGACGCTTGTGTTGCTCGAAAAAACTCTTAATTGATAGGAGCGGCGACATTATTATACTAATTCCGCTGGATTTTCAGCTTTATTTATGCTATACTGTTGCCATAGCAATTTGAAAGGATATCCCCATGGAAGAAATAAGAATTGTTGCCGACTCGTCGGCTGACATAATGTCTCTTGATGAAGCCAGCTTTGCCTGCGCTCCGCTCAGAATTGTTACTAAAGACAAAGAATATACAGATGACGAAAATCTTGATGTATTGCAAATGGTAAGCGACCTGCAAAGCTACAAGGGCAAGTCTTCAACCTCTTGCCCCAGTATCGGTGACTGGCTGAACGCATTCGGCGGCGCAAAGCAGGTTATCTGCGCAACTATAACATCAACGCTTTCGGGCAGCTATAACGCGGCAATGGCGGCAAAGAAAATGTACGAGGAAGAAGACCCCACTCGTCGCGTATTTGTGCTGGACTCGCTTTCTGCAGGTCCTGAAATAATGCTGATGGTTGAAAAAATCCGCAACCTTATAAACGAGGGTAAAAGCTTTGATGAAGTATGCGAAGGCGTAGTAAAATACACTAAAAAAACAGGTTTGCTCTTTATGCTTGAGTCGCTTAAAAATCTTGCAAACAACGGCAGAGTAAAGCCCATTGTTGCTAAAATGGCAGGACTCCTCGGTATTCGCCTTGTCGGAAAGGCAAGTGACCGTGGCGATCTTGAACCGCTTGACAAGTGCCGCGGCGAAAAGAAAGCGATTGAAGCTATAATCTCGCACATGAAGGAACTTGGTTTTTCAAACGGCATTGTCAGAATATCACATTGCTTTAATGAAAATGCCGCAAAAGCACTAAAATCAATGATAGAAAATACTTTCCAAGGAGCAAAGGTAACACTTCACCGTGCGCGCGGTCTTTGCTCATTCTATGCCGAAAAAGGCGGATTGCTCATCGGCTTTGAAAAGGCGGTTACAGTATAAAGCAATGGACTCTCTGATTTTTGCAATAAACGCTGTCGCACCTATAGTAATACTCGTTGCGATAGGATATATTCTGAAAAGGATCGGCTTTGTGTCACAATCATTTGCAAAAGCGGCAAACAAGCTTGTCTTTCATGTTTTTTTGCCAACAACTCTTTTCCTTAATATATATAACATTAACGACACAAGCGGAATTGATTTAGTATTTTTCGGATATGCGACAATTTCGATACTTATAATTTTCATAGTTACGGCAATACTTGTCATGCCAATGACAAAACGCGGTGACCGCCGCGGCGTACTGTTGCAAACGTCTTTCCGTTCGAACTACACTCTCATCGGCGTACCGCTTGCCGTATTTCTCTGCGGGAACGACGGCGGCGTGATAGCAACACTTCTCTCCGCACTTGTCGTTCCTTATTTAAATGTACTGTCGGTAATAAGCTATTCAATATACCAAGACGGCAAAAAACCAAGTGTCAAAAAAATTATCATCGGCATAATTAAAAATCCGCTTATCCAAGGCATTGCACTCGGCACTGTGTTACTGGCGGTGCGTATGTGGCTTTCGGATAAAGGCATTAACTTTGCACTGCAGGACATCAAACCGCTTTACGCAGTGCTTGGATATCTTTCGGATCTGTCAACACCAATGGCACTGCTTATGCTTGGCGCACAATTTGACTTTGCCGCAGTTCCCGCGCTTCGCCGCGAAATAATTTTAGGTGTTGCAATGAGATCGTTTATCGTTCCTTTTGTGGGTATCGGTGCGGCATATCTCATATTCGGTTCGCAGTTTCAGGGCGCACACTATGCATCTTTTATTGCGCTGTTTGCCACCCCTCTCGGAGTTTCAAGCGTACCCATGGCTCAGGAGATGGGAGCAGACCACACGCTGGCAGGTCAACTTGTGGCGTGGACTGCACTGTTTTCGGTAGTGCCACTCTTTCTGGCGGCATTTTTGCTACGCATGGCAGGTATATTTTAAAAAAAAGCACTTTTTTGTGCTTTTTTTATTTTTTGCTGCGAAAAAGAAAAAACACGCCGTTATACAGTACATAAATCAAGAATAAAAAAGGTGGTAACAAACAATGACAAAAAGAATCGTAACATTATTCATGGTAGCAGCAATGGTAACAGCTCTCTGCTGTAATGTATTTGCGGCAAACGTATGCTCGCTGATTGAAGGCGACCTCAGCAAAAGCGTAACCTTCACAGTTGACATCGGCTGGAATCTTTTCTACACAGAAAAGGTTGTACTTGAGCAGTCCAAGGGCAGAATGCAGCAGCAGAACTTCTACTACGGCAACAAGCGCACAACTTCACAGTACGGCAAATTCTATGTAACCGTACAGGATAATTCCACAGGCAAATACATCTACAAAAACAAGGTATGGAATGATGCAAAGTTCACCATCCCCAGCTACAAGCTCAAAAAGAACAACTCTTACGATATCACCATCAAGGGTGTTCCTACTGACGGCGTTATGAACTACAGTACAGTTCAATGGAAGTTCCTCTCCTGGACCAGATACCCCACATGGACAGTTACAAAGACCGGCGGTAACATTCAGTTCTGCTATTAATCAAAATAAAAAACCGAGCGATGCTCGGTTTTTTTTATTTTCTTTTCGCCGCCGCAGAAAGTACGCCGCTTTCATCCATAGGAAAAGAAAGCGTAGTAACATCAAAATCAAACATTTTTGAAAAAATAGTCAACGCCGCAAGGAAACTGCCGCTCTCTGACGGATGCGACATATCCGCATTGTAAAGCTCTATACATGGATTTGTGTTACACACATCGTAAAACGCAAGTCCGACATATGCAACGGCAATATCAAGTTCATTTGCAATACTTCTGCTTGCATCGGCTATTTTCTCTGTCATAGTCTTATTGGTTAGAGAAAGCTCGGTGAGTTTTGCGCTTCCCTCTTTGCGTCCCCATGTACTGTAAAGCAATGGCACTGCGCCGTTTGCCCTGATCTTCTTTACAAGCGCGCGTACTCCTTCAAAAAACAACTCTGGTGAAACGGCAGGGCGCAAACTCTGCTCCTGAATTACAACATAGTCATATTTATTATTTGCGAGTGCCGCATCAACCGCTCCGCCACACTCATCATTTGCATCCGCGTGCTTTCCCAGAGTCCAGCCTCCCTTGGTGATTGATGTGACATTAACATCGTAGCCAGCCGCCTCAGCAATTTTTTTGAACATTGCCGTAGGCATATCGTTAAAATAAGTATAGCTGTTACCAATAAATAAAATATTATACATTTCTCTCCCTGCCTTTAATCTTTGAATTCTTCTATTAAAGTGTTTACAAGTTTTTCTGCACATTGCGGCGTGTTCTTCTTTGAAATATACACATACGTATCGCGCGTGTAACCGGCAATCGGTTTTATCAAAACGCTTTCATTATAATGCCAATTGATAGCCGAGCGCTCTGCAACTATACATACACCAAGTCCAAGCTGTAAAAATTCGGGAATGTAGGAAGGATCATCGGTCTGTATAGCTATATGCGGCTTGAACCCGAACTTTGCACAAACCTTGTGTGTAAGGTCATACATACTGCTCGGTCTTTGCAAAATGATAAACGGCTCGGTTTTGAGCATCGACACATCAAAGTCATCGCGAAGAGCAAAAGGATTTGACTTGTTTATAGCAACTGCGATATTCTCTGATACTATTCTTTCCTTTTTAAAACCTTTTTGTCGGATCTCATCACTTGCAATTATAAAATCAAAGCTCTCGCTTGACGGATCATGAAAGTTTTGGATATGAATATCGACACCCGGATATAGCTTTTGAAACTTTGCAAGCGCGCGCTTTACCGACGCGCGATGAGCATTAACACAGATATTGATAGTTTCTGAATATGTATTTGATCCGGCTTCACTCACAGCTACGTCTATTTCTCTGAGCACGGCATAAATACGCTTATAAAACTTCGCGCCCCTCGCATTCAGCGCAACTTTATTTGACTGCCTTGTAAACAGACTTGCCCCTATCTCGCTTTCAAGCCGCCTTATACTCTGCGAAACCGCAGACGGCGGGACGTTGAATTTCTTTGCCGTTACAGAAAAATTTTCGGTGTTTGCCGCATCGCAAAAATACTTGAATTGCAGAAGTTCCATAGCGCCCTCGCTGAAACATTTTTATTATAGTATAACATAATATTTAATTCTTTACAATATAGCAAAAAGATTTTATAATTATAATATAAAATGTATAAAGGAGCTATGTATGAAAAAACTGTTTTCTGTCATTCTTTTTACTCTTCTCTTTATCACAGCAGTTTCCGCATCAGAAACGGTAAACCTCACCGAATTTCCCGATGCATCCACCATTATCAGCACCCCAAGGGTTGAGGGTGTCACCTATCCGATAGAACAGCCCAATGGCATCTACGGCACAAAGGCGCAGATTTCACCCGACCTTAATTCGGGATACGTGTTTACCGATGCAGAAAAGGCAGACCTCGCTGACATCGGCTACGGTATTTCAGCTATCGGTATCGACAAGTTCGGCAGAGCAAACGCACTACGAAATCTTGTTGACGGCAACTGGAACGGTGCAACAGCTACGATGTCTTTTATGACATTTGACGACAATATGTACGATGTTGACGGTAAGGTAAACGAGAACGGCAAGTACCGTGCGCTTATTACCCTCAACTTCTCTACCGAGCACCGCTTTGACGCTTGCGGCTTCATCTCCGGTACACAGGCGGGTATGATAAACGCGGCTGACATCTATGTTTCTACAGACGGTGTTAACTGGACTCTTGTTCCTTCCGCAAGCTATGACTGCTCAAATGATGAAAAGCTCATTGACCTTGCAACCGACACTGTGCAGACTCCCCCTGATACATGGACAGACTATGCAAAAGCTCCTTTTGCAACTCTCTTTGACATGGGCGGGGTAAAGGGTCAGTACATCCGCATTGCAGTTATCAAGGGCAGAGGCACTACAAGTGACCCAAACACCGTAAACACACGCGAATTTCTTGTATACGGTGAGCAGACAGGCAAGGATAATCCACTCTCCTGCAACGATATTCTCTTTATCGGCAACAGCTTTACATATGTAAGCGATGTACCCGCAAATTTTGCCAGCATCGCAAAAGCAGCAGGTTATAATGTGAATGTTTCAAGCATTACAAACGGCGGCCATTACCTCTACGAGCACGGAAATATAAACGATGAATTCGGTGCACAGGTTCATGCCGCACTTGCAAATAACAAATATGACTATGTATTCATTCAGGATCAAAGTACCAATGCCATAAAGAATCCCGAATCATTCTACACAAGTGTGCGCCGTATGGTAAAAATGGTACGCGAAAACGGTGCTACCCCAGTTCTTTACGCTACATGGGGACACAAAGAAGGTAGTTCATACATGCTTGAAGGCTGGACTAACGAGACCATGACATATGACCTCGCCGCAGCATACACCGCTATCGGCGAAGAACTTGATGTGCTTATTTCATATCCGGGACTTGCTTTCTTTGATGTTCATTCAAATCACGGAAGTACCATCAATCTGTATGTTTCAGACAACTATCATCAGTCTGCACTCGGCGCATATCTCAGTGCAATGACTCATTTTGCATCTGTACTCGGCGGCAATCCTTTGCTGAACGACTATAACGGCGCTCACGACGAAGCAACAACTAAAATTCTTAAACAAGCGGCGTACGATGCAACATACAACACCCCTGAAATACCCGAAAACTATAAAACCTCCTCTGTAGGAGTGGGTGGCAACGGCTTTTTCGGAGTTGATGCAAGCAAAACCGTTGTTCTCACCGAATATCCCAAGGCGGCTATGATAAGCGTACCCCAGAAAGACGGCACTTTCAGCGGTATCAAGGGCGACAAGGGAATTGTTGCCTCCTCCGAGTATGCGACTGACGGTCTTACCGCCGCACAAAAAGCCGATATCGCAGACATCGGCTACGGTGTTTCTATGATAGGCATTGAAACAATGTTCTCAAACTCAAAGGGCTATAAAACTGCAGTTGGCAACCTTGTTAACGGACATTGGGGCACAACCCTGATGGTCCGCCTTGACTTTGATACAAAGATGTACGACATTGACGGCACCGAAAATGCAAATGGAAAGTACCGTGCACTCTTTACACTCAACTTCGGCACAAAGCAACAGTTTGAGGCGATAGGATTCTTCTCCGGTAATGCTTTCGGTTTTCCTGCTGTAGCAGACATATACGTATCCGATGACGGAGAAAACTGGACGATAGTACCCACCGCGTGCTATGACGGTATCAATTCCACCTCATATGTAAACCTCGGTCCTACACCGGATGACCCATACAACGGTAACAATGCCGCATTTGGAGTTCTCTTTGACATGAGCAAAGCGGTTGGCAAATACATAAGAATAGGTGTTGCAGTAGGCAGATCCAATGCATACGAGAATTACAATTCCATAAACACAGCCGAGCTTGTTGTGTATGGCCGCCAGTATCCCGTGGGGGATGTAGATGCAAATGGTGAAACTACCGTTGAAGACGCACTTAAAGCGCTGAACCATATCACCAACAGTAAAACATATGACACAAATATGGACCTCGACGGTGACGGCAAAATATCACTCATTGACATTATCCGCACTTTTAAAGCAATAGTAAAGTAATTTAAAATCGCCATAGCGAGAACGCTATGGCGATTTTTTTCTTAGCTTCAGAAGCATTTACCGTTTTTGCAGTCCTCTGCACCGCCGTAGCGATAGCAAAGCTCATTTGGGCACTGATTGGTTTCAAAAAACTGCACAATATTGCCAACAGTGGTCTCGGCGATATTCTCAAGCGCTTCCTCGGTGAGAAATGCCTGATGCGAGCTGACGATAACATTGGGCATCGAGATAAGACGTGCAAGTGTATCATCCTCTAAAATATGTCCCGAAAAGTCCTCGAAGAAGAGATCCGACTCCTCCTCATATACATCAAGACAGGCGGCGCCGACCTTGCGCGATTTGATAGCGGCAAGCAATGCCTCGGCATCGACAAGCGCGCCGCGCGATGTATTGAGGATAACAACACCCTGCTTGCACTTGGCAAACGCCTCATCGCCGATGATATGATATGTGTCCTCAGTGAGCGGACAGTGAAGTGATATAATATCACTGTTTTCAAACAGCTCGTCAAGCGAAACATATCTGACCGTATCCCCATTGTCAATCTCTTTTGCCGGGAACTTATCATACGCCAGAACTTTCATGCCAAAACCGCGGCAAATATCTACAAACACTCTGCCAATTCGACCTGTACCGATAACGCCGACAGTTTTTCCATGCAGGTCAAAGCCAGTCATACCGACAAGGCTGAAATTAAAATCCCTTGTGCGGATATATGCCTTGTGTATACGGCGGATAGAGGTAAGCAGCATAGCCATTGTATGCTCTGCCACCGCATATGGCGAATATGCAGGTACACGCAACACGTGTATCTTGCCAAACGCATACTTCATATCCACATTGTTAAAACCGGCACAGCGAAGCGCAATTACTTTGACCCCCATTTCGCAAAGGCGATCAATGACAGCTGCATTGACTGTGTCGTTTACAAAAACGCAAACCCCATCAAATCCATGTGCGAGATCAACAGTATCTTCGTTGAGTTTAGCTTCAAAATATTTAAATGTAACCCCATTTTCAGCACCGAACTTTTCAAACGATGGCTTGTCATAGGGTTTTGTATCGAAAAATGCTATTTTCATTAACATACCTTCTTTCTGATATTATGATACACAATATCAGAAAAAATATATGTTGAATTTTCAACAAAATGAAGAAAATGTATGAAAATCTGTATTATTAATAAGTATCACCGAGTAAACGATCTCAGCCGAGCAATACATCGCTTATCAACATAAGGCAAAAACCTGCAAGAAGCGAATAAGTCGCTCCGCGCTCACTGCCGTGTGCGTGCGTTTCGGGAATCATCTCGTCACTGATAACATACAGCATCGTTCCTCCGGCAAATGCAAGAGCAAACGGAAGAATAACCGACGCAATGCTCACTGCAAAATATCCTATAAGTGTTCCCACAACCTCGACAAGTCCTGTTATCATCGCAAAGACAAAGGTCTTTGCAGGCGAAACTCCGGCATTCAGCATTGGCGCTATTATCACCATTCCCTCCGGGATGTTCTGCAGTGCAATACCGCCTGCAATGACAAGCGCCTGCGAAGTGTCTCCGGCGCCAAAGCCAACGCCGGCGGCAATTCCCTCAGGGAAGTTATGTATGGCAATCGCCATAACAAACAGCAATACCTTGCCAAGGCTTTTATTGTTGTGCATCTCAATATCCTCACCAACCATTTTGTGAAGGTGAGGCACCAGTTTATCAATAAGATTGAGGCATACTGCGCCTGCAAAAATGCCCGCAACAGTAATGACAAGCGCATATTTCCCACCGTAATCCAATGAGGGAATTATCAGCCCGAGCACAGCCGCCGCAAGCATGATTCCCGCCGCAAAGGCAAGAACAATATCCGAAAACTTATGCGTTATATTCTTAAACACAAAACCAATTACAGCGCCTATCACAGTCGCACTGCCGACTCCGAGTGCCGTAAGCAAAACAAATTCCATAACTGCCTCCTTTATATTCGGTGTTTTATTATTATATCACAACACTTTTTTCGTGTAAACAAACCAAAATCAATTGTTCACAGTATATTCACTTGACTTTCGGCAAACAATATGATAACATGGTTTTGAAAACGAGGTGTAGTGTTTTGTCAAACTCAATCAAAAGAAAATATACGCTGGGTGAAGAAATTTTCAGTGCTATAGTGCATGGTATCGGTGCAGGGTTGTCGGTTGCAGCGCTTGTCACAATGGTGGTTCGCGCGGCTTCACACGGCGATGCATATGCAGTTGTTTCCGCGGCTATATTCGGCTCATCGCTTGTAATACTGTATACAATGTCCACACTGTACCATTCGCTTGCACCTGAGGGAGCGAAAAAGATTTTTCGCATATTTGACCACACTACTATCTTTCTGCTTATTGCAGGAACATATACCCCATATGTGCTGGTATCAATGCGCGGCATCACAGGCTGGATCCTGTTCGGCGTTTTATGGGGACTTGCCGCACTTGGAATAGTATTTGACTCAATAATGCTTGAAAAGTTCCGCAAGATAGAAATGCTGTTATATGTGGGCATGGGCTGGTGCGTTCTTGTCGCAAGCAAAACTCTTATTTCAAACCTTGCAAAAGGCGGGCTTATCCTGCTGTTTGTAGGAGGTGTTCTCTACACCGTCGGCATAATCTTTTACGCAATGAAAAATATTAAATACATGCACTCGATATGGCACATATTTGTGCTTGCAGGCTCGATACTTCACTACTTTTCGGTGTATCTATACGTGCTTTAATGTGCGGAGATATTCTTTTTGCTCATCGGTTATGCGATAGCTTTCTATCGCTTTTTGAATCGCCTTGTTGTGCGTCCATTTTTTAAGTCTGCGCTCTTTGATATACGGTAAAACCGCATCATACTGCTTTGCAAGTGCAGTGGCAAAATACCACGCCTGCATCATTTTAATATAGTATTCCTCCGAGCGCACAGATGCAACCAACGCCAAATACTCATCTGAGAAATTATCATCCAAAAAATATCTCATCAGCATACCTATACCGTACCTCACGGTATAGGTATGTTTTGATTTTATCCACTTTTTTGCAAGTTTTAATACTTTATCGGGATGTTTTTTCAACACCTTTGGCGACATCTGGTCACAGGTTGCCCAGTTGTCAACATAGGGTAAAAAGTTCTCAAGTTCACTTACACATTCTTCAAAGTTGCGTATTTCGCAGATTAAAAAAGCATGAAGATTGTTTTCCTCAAAATACTTGTGCGGCAACGCGCGCATAAAATCTGCAGCATCTGCACTGCCGAAAAGGCGCTTTGCAAAAGCACGGAGCGCCGGTGTACGCACGCCGATAAAACTATCGCGCGGAAGCGTGGGGGTGAGGTTAGCAGTAAAGTCGCGGTATTTTTCATCCGCAAGTAAAAAAAGCTCATTTAAAATATCCATATAATCTCTTTTCTATCCCTCGCATATAATGATAAAAAAGGAGGGATCACTCTTGAACATTGACAAAAACATGCTGGCAAGCCTTGCAAATCTTGATGACAAAACTCTGATATCATCAATCCGCATGATAGCCGCGGCAAGCGGCATTGACCTGTCTGAAACAAAATTTGAAAAAGGACAGCTTGATGCACTTCGCACTGCGATGCGCGGCGCAACAGACAAAGATATAGAAAATGCAAAGCGCATATTTGAGGGGTACACAAAAAAATGAGTGAACCAAATTTAAATGACATTCTTTCAGGCGGAGGGCTGTCATCAATACTGCAAAACCCCGACATAGCCGCAAAATTGCCGCGCATCATGGAGGCGCTTGGTCCTGTCATGGCGGAGATGCGCGCCGAAAAAAGTGCCGATGCGCAAAATGAAGAAACTGCCAATGAAGCATCGGACAACACCACAGCGCCAGTGGCGACACTGCTGAGCGGTAATGTCCAACGACCGAGCAGTGCACGCAGATGCGCGCTGCTTAGAGCGCTTGAGCCATATCTGTCTGACAGCCGCCGCGAAGCAATGGAGTATATTATAAAAGTATCCTCGGTAATTGATCTTCTTTCGGAGGTGATGTAAAAATGTATGTAAGCGTGCCTAAAAACTACAGCGGCATTGCATTTCCAAAAGAAAAAGAGCACGCCTCCCCTCCACCGAAACTGCCGCCGATGCCCGTGGGAGAAATCAGGCATCACGAACCAACAGAGAGAGAAAAACCTTGTGACGGGTGCAAGGTGAAGGAAAAAAATCCACTTGCGTGCATGATGGAAGCACTGAGAAAAAGAAAAAACAGCGGATTTGACACCGAAGACTTTTTGCTTGTGGGGCTTATAGCACTGCTCCTCGGCAAGGAGGGCAACGAGGATATCATCCTTGTTCTCGCAATGCTACTGTTAATATGATATCACAAAAAAAGCACCTGTGGGTGCTTTTTTAATTTTTTATAGTCTTGGCGCATAGTATTTTAAAAAAGGAGGAAATACAGTTGAAAAGAGCTAAAAAATATATTATAAATGCGCTGATACTCAGCGCTTGCACCCTGCTGATGCGGACGGTGGCAGTTGCCTTTAATGCATTTTGCGTGAATAAGGTTGGCGGAGAGGGCATGGGGCTATTCTCGCTTGTAATGAGCGTTTATACCTTTGCGGTGACGCTTGCAACCTCCGGCGTAAACCTTGCATCCACACGGCTTGTTGCGCTGTACTTTGGCAAAAATCAAGGCGCAAGTGTAAAAAGCGCGATGCGCAAATGCCTTTTGTACTCCGCATTTTTCGGCGTGCTTTCAAGCCTTATGCTGTTCACTTTTTCAAGCTTTGTTGCTGAAAGCTTTTTAAAAGAAGCGCGCGCGGCGATGTCGATACGTGCGCTGTCACTTTCACTGTTGCCACTGTCACTCTGCTCTGCTTTTTCAGGGTACTTCTCTGCTGTTCGCCGCGTATACAAAAACGCAATTTCGCAGGTGCTTGAGCAGACCGTAAAAATTCTTAGCTGTACTTTTCTCTTGTCGTTGCTTGTGCCACGCGGCATAGAATATGCCTGCCTTGCACTGGTACTGGGCGGGGCAATAAGTGAGATTTTTTCTTCTCTCCTGCAAGGGATATCATATCTCGCCGACAAGCGAACTCTACAAGGCGGTGGCAGGCGTGTACCTATGCGCGAGGTATTTGGCATATCGCTTCCGGTTGCATTTTCGGCATATGTACGCTCGGGGCTTGTAACGCTTGAACACATCCTCATTCCGATAGGGCTTGCCGCATACGGTGATGCAAGCGCACTTGCCACATACGGCACAGTCAGCGCCATGGCACTGCCAATCGTGCTATACCCTTCTGCCTTTGTAGGCGCATTTTCGGGGCAGGTCATACCCGAAATAACCGAATTCTACGCCGCAGAAAACAAAAAAGAGGTGGCATATATCACCTCACGCGCTTTTTTTACAACATTGTTTTTCTCTATTCTGTGCGCCGGAATGTTCTGTACCTTTGCAGGGGATATATGCACTGTTATTTATGGCACACACGAGGCAACCGAATTCTTGCGCGCACTTGCACCGCTGATGCCGATAATGTTTCTCGACACGGTGACAGACTCTATTTTAAAGGGGCTTGGCAAACAGTTTTACACAATGTGTGTGAACATCGCCGACGCCGCAATAAGCGCTCTGCTGGTTTGGCTTCTTGTTGGACGCATTGGAATATACGGATACATAATAGTGATATATGTCTCCGAATGCATCAACACGGTATTCAGCATAGGAAAGCTATTGACACTTGTTGACTTTAAGCCACATGTTAAAAAGCTTGTTCTGCTTCCGCTTATATCAGCGGTGGGTGCTTCCAACATTCTGTACTTTTTACTGCGCAACTTTGATCTCGCGGCAACATGGCCAACACTGATTTTCAAATGCGCCCTGTATGTGATGCTGTATCTGCTTATCGCAAGAGTAACCGGCAGTATCGGAAAAGAGGAGACCGCATGGGTAAAAAGGCTGTTTGCCAAATAGCAAACAGCCAGAAAGCTATACCTTTTCCCAAAGAAGTGTATTATTTTCAACACGCGCCGCAATTCTGCCGCTTGACTTGAGCCATGCGAGATAAGAACGGACTGTACTGCCAACCAACACATACTGCTGATAGCTCATTGTCATGGCGTATGTATCAAAAAGCTTTTGCAAAAGCATTTCAAAGCATATCGGTGTACTGCAAAGCTCCACTATCATATCGCCTATCTCATTTACAGTATCAATATTATACTGTGCAAGCGGTGCGATATCATCAGTAGGTTCAGCATGTGAGGGAACAAACAGCTTTGCCTGCATTGTCCTAACGCTCTCAAGTGTCTCAAGATATGCGCCAACATCATAAATAAAACCTATCTTGTATTTTTCAAGAGTTTCTTTACTTGAAAGACAATCTGCAAGATAAACTATATCATCGGATGTGCGAAATCCCACCATGTCAAAGGAATGTCCCGGCAAAGGAACAACCGACATATTACACGGCAAATCCTTTTCACAAAGCGGCTCTGCCACGCTTTCTTTAGCAAGCAAAAACTTGTGGCGAAGCTCATCAAAGGGCATACCGCCATACAAAAATGCTGGCTCTAAAACAGGATGATTTGTAAAATCACACTCAATGCCGGCGGCAAAAATACGGCATCCGGTACGCTCCTGTATCAACTTATTGCCGCCAATATGGTCAGCATGCGAATGTGTGTTATAAACCGCGCGCAAGGTCCAACCGTTTGCGGTGATGTGTTGCAATGCCTTTTTGCCGGCATCTTTATCGTTGCCGCTGTCAATAAGACACACATCTGTATCGGATATTCTGACAAGCCCGATTTTGGCAGGGCTTTCTATATAATAGCAGGTTTCGGACACCTGTTTCAGTTCGTACATCTGTCGTACCTCCGTTTTACGGTAATTATATCACAGTTATGTATTACTGTAAACGAAAAACCGCTCTTTCGAGCGGTTTTTTTGTTTATTCGTAAATACTGAATGCCTTGTCGCAATCCAATCTGATTCCGCCGTCGTCCTTAAACTCATAAGGGATCTCAACGGTATTGTTGTTTGAATTATATGTACAGAAAATATATCCGTTTCTTACATCATATGTACCGGAATTTGAGCCGAACTGTGACTTAACCTCAAACTTGTTTGGCGCATTAAAATGAATCTCGGTCTTCATAACCTGAGTTCCTGCGGATACATAGAATGTAAAGTAATAACCGTTGATAGAATTTTTAACCTTCTGTACGGTCGCATCATCAGCAGGTGCAAACTTATATGTCATATCTGCATATCCCTCAGGATCGGCAGCCTCAGCAATCTTTTCAACATTCTCACAGAAGATAACCTCGTCTGTGGTAAGCTTAAGATCTTTTACGGGGAAGTCGCTGTCGCTGAAGGTAATGGTCTTGCCGCCCTTAAGATCTCCCTCAGGAATCTTGAAAGTAAGCGCAAGCTTTGCCTCTGTTCCTACATAAACATCCTCGATAAACGAAGCATAGTAGTAGTTGGGCATATAGTCGCACGAACCTTTGTAGAAATCAGAATCATATACGTTGCTTTCACCAATTGTCATTTTGGTATACTTGCTGTCCATCTTCATATTTGCGTTTTGCGGCTTCAGAGTGAAGAATACATACACCATTCTTAAAGGTGTTCCCTCCTCAACAACGGTGGCGCTGTCAACATAGATGCCATCGAGCTTGAGATTTTCGGTTTCGGTAACATTTACATCCACGGGCTCTGTTGTGGCAACTGTTGTCTCCTCTGTAGTTGTCACTACGGCGGAGTCACCCTCGGTATCTGCAGGAGTGTTTTCATCAGAAGAACAAGCTGCAAATGTAAACATCATAACTAATACAAGTATAAGCGAAATAATCTTTTTCATGTCTTTCTCCTCAGAATGTTTATTTGCACTGGTGCACTTAAAAGATTATACAACAAAATAACAGATATGTCAATCCGCGGTTTACGCCATGTTTTGTTATGTCTACATTTTTCGACACCTATGGTGAGCAACGATAATCCGTTTGACAAAAACTTTTGCATTATATGTCAACCGAAATAGGTTTTTAAATAATCGGAAAGCTCTATGTTATTGTCTTGTACAAACTTATAAAACTCAAACCATTCGTTGCTATGTTTCTGTCCGTCGCTGATATAGCCTTTAACCCGTTCAACGCAAAGCTTTCGCAGCTCCTCAGAATGTCTTGCGCCATTTCTTCTATGGTATTCTGTGTCGGATTCGCCTGCAAGTCGCTCGTCATACTCAAAAGAATACTTGTCAAGAGTATTTTTATATAATTCATTTATCAAATCGTGGATATGCCCTATCCGCTTTGCAATCTTTAATTCTTCTTCTGTATGCTCCTTTTGCAAATCCAGTTCACAGTGTATGCAAGTATATCCTTTTTGTTTATAATAGTCAGATTTGTCAAGCCACAGCTCCTGTGCCATGCCGCAACCGGGACAAACCACCCATGCCCTGCTTACGTCATTGCCGCCGTGCATAATGTCAGGGGGCATCTTAATCTCGGCCGGCTGTGTTTCTTTTGGGGCATTATTCTTACGCTTTTTAAAAAAATCAAAAATCGACATAGCCACTCACTCTCCCATAAAAAACTACTATTTAGACTATATCACAAAACCGGCCAAGATGCAAATTTCTCATCGCTTTTTATAAACCAGAAGTTCCGGGTTTTCTCCGTTTTCCTCATAGGTGCATATCAAAATAAAATCCATGTTTGCGGCGATTCCAAAACATCTGTTTCCGCCAAATTCACATTCAAGCTGATTTCCAAGATAGGTGGCGCCGTCATCTAAAAACTTTTCACACTTTCCGTTAGGCAGTCTGTATGCAAGATTGATGTAACCGCCAACCAGCGCATTCAGCTTTTCTACCTTCGGCATTCCCTCAATGTTCAATGCATTTATTTCATCAATCAATTGCTTTTTGAATTCCTCAAACTTTTCTGCCCCTGCCAGATTCTCGTATCTTTTCCAATAATTAAGTTTGGGCAACATGTCTTTCATATATGCGCGTACCTGTTCCGGCGTGAATTGCTCATTTGCCATGTGATTTACGCAAACATCAATCAGATCGTCCATATTGTGATACATATATTCTCCGTCTGCATAACACCACTTGCAATAGTCCTCATTAAAAAATCCGTCTGTTTCTTTACTGGTATTAGAATCCTCAAGCGGCATACCGCAGCACTGACAAACAAGCTGCCTTGGCGAACCAAGAAGTGTATTGATAGAAACATCAAACAGCTTGGAAAGGAGCTTAAGCGTTTCTGTATTTGGTGTTGTTTCTCCGTTTTCCCAGCGTGAAACCGCCTGGCGTGTAACAAACAGCTTTTCGGCAAGTTCATCCTGCGACAAACCTTTCTTAGTTCTGAGTTCAAGCAAAATATCTTTTGTTTCCATAAAATCATCACCTCAAAACTATTGTAGCACAAAGCCGCGGGATTTTACAAGCAACTATCTGTTGCTGTTTCAAATACAGTTGACTCGCCTTTCACGATAATATATAATGATGGTGAATAAAACACTAACAGGTGAACACTATGAAAGCGTTATTACTTCTTATGTCTATTCTTTTTTTGCTTTCCGCCACATCTTGCGGTGCAGACAGCTCTGCATCTGCCGACATTAGCAACATCGTTTTTGATGACGAAAGTATAACTCCTGCGCTTGTACCAGGCGGATATGCCCGTTTTGAAGTTCTCGGAGACGGAACTCTTATGTTTTTTAACGACGATATTCTCTATAAAAGCTGTAACCATGGAGAATCATGGAACAAAAAGCGCATTTCCGAAAACGCCGCTACCGTTGTCACCTCTGCCACAGGAAAAGCACATACACTCAGCCTTGAAAACTGGCAGGGATTCGTAATGGATGACGGAACTGTACTGGTTTCTTACCGTGCACGCACCAAGAATTATAAAAGCGGCGAATTCTACACCTCTATCCGCGTTATGACCTCTTATGACAACGCCGAAACCTTTGCAAACGAGGTTATCATTGCAGAAGCCACCACCGATGGCTTTCACGGATACTGGGAACCGTTTATGATTCAGCCTGACGCCAATACCGTTCTCTTATTCTATTCAGATGACCTTAACGTAAATAACATAGGTCCGCAACAAAACATAGTTTACCACGAATATGACATTTCAGCAAAAACGTGGAGCAATGCAGTTGTAGCTGTAGACGGTGTAAAACGCAACTCGCGTGACGGTATGCCTGTCATCACCAAGCTGAAAGACGGCGGATATGCTATGGTAATTGAAACACAGGATTACCACCACCGTTTTCGCGGTCTTACATTTGGAAAAAGCGTGTTTGTAATAAGCATTTCGCTATCTGCAGACGGAAAGACCTGGTCAAACCCCGTTCCGGTAGTAGCTCCTGCCGACATTACCGGCGGAGATCGCTGTGCGGCACCATATATCACCACGCTTCCCGATGGCAGAGTTATCATTTCCTACATGACTGAAGACGGCTTTAAAGGAATAAGAGTCAATGATGAAGTTTTGAATTGCGTATATGGCGCTGTGATTTCAAACGATGTTATCACTGTCGATACCAGGCTTTCTGCTACAACCGGCGGACCTGCTAAAGGCTTTACAACTCTGCCGGACATCTTTGAAGATCCCATAAACGGCTATATGGTCTGGAACTCTGTTTTCTGTGACGGCGAGTATGTGTATTTTTCAGGCGGCGCAGGAATAAACGACGGCTCGGTTACACCAACGCTGAGGATCCGCCGCGCCGATGTAAGAACGCTATCAGACAAATAAGATTCAATAAAATTATACAGAGGCATTACTATGGAACTGTCATTAAACACAAGAGAACTTTTTAAAAAATTCGGTATTGATAACACAGCGCAAATGGCAAAAGCAGCAGGCTTTACCGCTTTGGATTGTTTTATTACACTTGACGAAAAGGATTCGCCTTTTCTCTCAGCAAATTATAAAAACGCTGTGGCAGACATACGCCGCACAGTAGAAAACGAGGGCATGAAATTCAACCAGACACATGCGCCTTTTCGTTTTCCTGCAAAGCAGTGGGATGAAGATGGTCACTTTGATGTGTTTGTAAAAACGCTTGAAATATCCGCTTTGCTCGGTGCGAAAATCTGTGTTGTACACCCTCTCCACCATATGGAATACAAAGGGCATGAAGAAGAGATATTCAAGCTCAACATGGACTATTACGGAAAGCTTATTCCCTATTGCAAGGAATATGGAATCAAGGTCGGTGTAGAAAACATGTGGCAAAGGCACCGTATAAGAAAAAACATTACTTTTGATACCTGCTCCACCATTGATGAATTTGTCCGCTATATTGATACGCTCGACAGCGAATATATGGTTGCCTGCCTCGATGTTGGACATGTTGTGCTGCCGGACAATCCGCACAGCCCAGCAGATTTTATCCGCGCACTCGGCCACGACCGTTTAAAGGCGCTGCACATTCACGACAACGATTATACAAACGACACACATCTTTTGCCGTATCAAGGCAAACTCGATTGGGACAGCATTACAGCCGCTCTCGGCGAAATCAACTATAGCGGCGACTTTACATATGAAGTCGCCATGACACATTTTTCTGTACCGGACGAGCTTGTCGAAAATGCCTTTAACTATGCAGGAACAATAGGAAAGTATCTGACTAAAAGAGTAGAAGAAAACAGAATCAAGTAAAAAAGAAGCTTGAAGAAATGATTCTTGCGCAGTGCAAATAGAGAAAATCCCACGTTGGGCGTGGGATTTTCTCTATTTAAGTGTAAACATCTTCGGGTGAACAAGGTGGTCGGCATAGCCGGTTGAAAGGCGGAACTCGCCACTTTCGGACACAAGCTCGTTTTCAAAATTCCAGAATCTGAGCATCTCCTCTTTAACGGTAAACTCTACCGTCTTTCTCTCGTGAGGGGCAAGTGCGACCTTCTTGAAATCTATTAACTGCTGAACAGGGCGGACAACGCTTGCAACCATATCACGCATATAGAGCTGGACAGTCTCTCTGCCCTCTTTGTCACTGTCGTTATACAAGGTGATTTTCACGTTTATTTCGCTGTTCTTTGTCATCTCGGCCTTGTCAATAGCCATATCCTCATACACGAAATTGCTGTATGACAAGCCGTGACCAAATGAATAAAGAGGAAGATTTCCGCAATCAATATAATTTGAGTTATAATACAGGCGCTCTTCATCTTTGGCCACAGGCTTGGGTCTGCCTGTATTTGTATGGTTATAGTAAATTGGACACTGTCCTGTGGCTTTTGGGAATGACATTGTAAGTTTGCCCTCCGGATTTGCCTTGCCGAAAAGCAGGTCACAAGCCGCACTGCCGCCCTCTGTGCCGGGGAACCACATCTCAAGAATTGCAGGTACGGTCTTTGCAATCTCATTCAACACAAGCGGTCTTCCGTTAAAAATGAGCGCCGCCGTATTCGGATTTACCGCCGCAACCGCCGCCGCAAGCTCTTCTTGCACTCCGGGCAAGCGAATATCTGTACGGCAGTTGCCCTCTCCGCTATAGTCCATCGGCTCACCAAGGCAAAGCACAACAACATCAGCATTTTTTGCCGCTTTTACCGCTTCGTCAAAGCCGGATCTATCCAAATCGTTAAACTCATTGCCACAACCCTTTACGACAGTGATTTTAGTATTGGGAAGCACCGCTTTTGCTCCTTCATACACAGTTACGCTCTCTTCAACGCGTCCATTGCACTTCCACATACCGAGTATCTTATGCTCATCGGCAAACGGGCCGATAAGCGCAATACTTTTTACATCTGTGCTAAACGGAAGCACGTTTTCATTTTTGAGCAATACTGCACTGCGTGCGGCAGCTTTTCTTGCGATCTCGCGGTGCTCTTTAGTTAAAGTCACCGCATCTGCGCGCGCTCTCGATGCTCCGCGATACGGGTCATCAAACAGGCCCAGTGCTTCTTTGAATTTAAGCACGCGAAGTACAGCCGCGTCAATATCTTTCTCGTTAAAAACGCCATCATCAACAAGTTTTTTCAAATTATGATAATATGCACTTGAGCACATTTCAATGTCGCATCCGCAATCAAATGCGCGTTTTGCCGCCTCTTCTCCGTTCTTTGCAACGCCGTGTGTGATAAGTTCGCCAAGCGCATTGTAATCGCTGATTACAACACCGTCATAGCCCCATTCTTCTCTCAGAACCTTGTTCATAAGCCACTTGTTTGCAACAGAGGGGATACCGTTTAATGAATTGAACGAAGGCATCAGCAGTTTTGCCCCAGCATCTATACAAGCCTTATATGCCGGAAAATAGAACTCACGCAAGGTCCGCTCAGCCAGGTCAACCGTGTTATAATCTCTACCGGCCTCGGCGCCGCCATAGCCCGCAAAATGCTTTACACAAGCGCCGATGTTATCGGGATTTTTCATGTCATCACCCTGAAATGCCTTGACGCAAGCGGCTCCTATTCTACTGCTTAACAAAGGCTCCTCGCCGCAAGTTTCCATTACTCTGCCCCATCTTGCATCACGTGCATAGTCAACCATGGGGGCAAATGTAACGTTGACACCGTTTGCCGATGCTTCAAGTGCTGCCATTTTCGAGCACTCCGCCGCAAGCTCAGTATCAAACGAGCACGCAAGGCCAAGCGGTATCGGAAAAATAGTGCGAAATCCGTGGATAACATCCATCATAAACACCATTGGAATCTTGTTTCTGTCATTTTCAAGATGCGTTTTCTGGATGTTTTGCATATCCTCAACACAACTGAAATTTAAAACGCTTCCGACCTTGCAAACGTCCTCTTTTTTAAGCCCAAGCTGAGTAGCAGGACCTGTTATCTCACCGTCGATAGACATACATACATTTGCATTGTACTGCGCAAGCTGACCGACCTTCTCTTCAAAGGTCATCTGCGAAATAAGCTTTTCAAAATCCATCATGGTCAATCTCCCCTGTGTTTATAGCTTTACATTTCAATTATAGCAAAAACATACCGCGATACAAGTCATAACTCCCGAAATAATGGTTAAAAATTCTTATGTTTATAAAACCAACAGAAAAAAGAGACCGCCAAACGCGGTCTCTTTTAAAAACGTATTTGTCAAAGTGTTTTAAAACGTGCTTCAGACATAACATTTATATGCTCGCTATCAAATCTATGTATTGACCGAAATATTCCTTCATCAAGTCCCGTAATACAATTCGGTCTGCCCAAAATAACAACAATTTCGATAGAACTCTTGTTGCTTATCATTTTGGTGCAGTTATTACCTCACTGAAAACTGTTTATCTGCCTGTGTTAATTATAACACAGACCTGCGTATTTTGTAAATCAATATGTATAAAACTTAAAAGAAGCCTTTCAACAAAGAAAGGCTTCTTTTTTTATTCATTCCATATGAAGCTACCGGAGAGAATTGTTGTTCCCTCATTCGACACGCTAAGAATTCCGCCGTCTGTATGTCCTATTCTTTCTTCGCCGTCCGAAAGCGTAACGAATACATCACACGGTTTTACCGATGTGATGAAAGGAATGTGCCCTGCCATGACCATTAGGTCACCGGCAGCGCCACGCAAAGCGACAGAAATAACATCACCGGAAAAAACATTTCCGTCTGGAGAAGAAACGGTAAGTGGAAAAGTTCTCACTTTGCCACCTTCTTTGCCTTTTCTATCGCCTGTTCAATCGTTCCTACAAAAAGAAACGCACTCTCGGGAATATCATCATGCTTACCCTCAATAATTTCTTTAAATCCGCGAATAGTATCGACAAGCGGTACATACACGCCGGATACGCCGATGAATTTCTCGGATACATGGAAGGGCTGAGAAAGAAAACGCTGAATCTTTCTCGCGCGCTGAACAAGCAGCTTGTCCTCATCAGAAAGCTCATCCATACCCATGATAGCAATGATATCCATAAGCTCCTGATAACGCTGAAGGATTCTCTGCACTTCTCTCGCAACAGTATAATGCTCCTCACCAAGAATATCAGGAGAAAGAATACGGCTGGTAGATTCAAGAGGATCTACCGCAGGATAAATACCTTGCGACGCAATACTTCTAGAAAGAACTGTGGTAGCATCCAGATGCGCAAATGTAGTTGCGGGAGCAGGGTCTGTAAGGTCATCCGCAGGAACATATACCGCTTGGATAGATGTGATAGAGCCCTTCTTTGTAGAGGTTATTCTCTCCTGCAACATACCCATCTCTGTTGCAAGTGTAGGCTGATATCCAACAGCACTAGGCATGCGTCCGAGAAGCGCCGAAACCTCACTGCCCGCCTGAGTAAAGCGAAAGATATTATCAATAAATAGAAGCACGTCCTGTCCCTCTTCATCGCGGAAATATTCTGCCATTGTAAGTCCGGAAAGACCTACACGCATTCTCGCTCCGGGAGGTTCGTTCATCTGACCGTAAACAAGAGTGGTATTCTTGAGAACTCCGGACTCTTTCATTTCGTTATAAAGATCGTTACCCTCTCTGGTACGCTCTCCAACACCGGTAAACACGGACAAACCGCCATGTTCTTTTGCGATGTTATTGATAAGCTCCATGATAAGAACCGTCTTGCCAACTCCGGCACCGCCAAACAAACCGATTTTACCACCTTTAGAATATGGGCAAAGGAGGTCTATAACCTTGATACCGGTTTCAAGAATTTCAGTAGAGGTGGAAAGCTCATCATATGCAGGAGCAGGTCTGTGAATATTCCACCGCTCCGCATTCTCCGGATCAGGTATGTTATCCACCGCGTCACCAAGAACATTAAAAATACGACCGAGAGTATCTCTACCAACAGGGACGCTGATGGCATTTCCCGTATCAATAACGGGCGTGCCACGTTTCAGCCCGTCAGTAGACGACATAGCGATGCATCTCGCAGTGTTGTCTCCGATATGCTGGGCAACCTCAACGGTCAACACCCTATCGCATATCTGCATAGTCAACGCATTATAAATAGCAGGCAAGCTGCCTTCTTCAAAGCAAACGTCAACAACAGGTCCCATAACCTGTGAAACGCTGCCTTTTGCTATATTTGACATTATAAATCCTTTCTGCCGCCGCAGCTTACATGCCGCTGCCCGCAACTATTTCGGTAATCTCCTGCGTAATAGCGCCTTGACGTGCGCGGTTGTAATCAAGCTGGAGATCGTCTATCATCTGCTGCGCGTTCTTGCCTGCACTGTCCATAGCGCATCGGCGTGCCGCAACCTCACTCGCAAAGCTTTCGCGTACCGAGTGTACTAAAACACCTGCCACATACTCAGGGATAGCGGCATTTAAAATGGTGAGCTCATCAGGCTCAAAAATCACTCCACGGTTCTCCGCGCCTTCCTTTTTCTCAAGAGGAAGTACCCATTTCACCATTGCCTCCTGCGTAAGCATTGACACATACTTTGTGCACACAATACCTACACGGTCA
The DNA here is from genome assembly GCA_017399305.1 of Clostridia bacterium. Lineage (GTDB taxonomy): Bacteria > Bacillota > Clostridia > Oscillospirales > CAG-272 > UMGS902. Next base: position 21,267 of record JAFQDK010000009.1, on the reverse strand, counting down.
TACTTGCCCTCACAAAATGCCTTGCAAAGCATGTTTGAAATAGAAATTGCATCGCCGTAGGTAAATCCCTCAGCCAGGAGAAGCGTACCGCCAAAGCGATCATACGCACGCTTGCCGATAGGAATTATATCCCCTTTAGGCATGGCTGCAACAAGACGAAAAACATTGGCATTATAACCGCCAGCAAGGCCACGGTCACCAGCAATCACAATAAGACAAACACGCTCACCACTGCTCATACGCATATACGGACTCTTTATACATTCAGGACAAAGCGTAAGCGCATCAACAGTTTTCGTAACCGCATCTGAATACTGACGCCCTTTGTTCATTGCATCAGTCGCGCGACGTATTTTTGATGAAGCAACAAGCCCCATGGCCTTGGTAAGATGCAATGTAGAGTCAACGCTCTTTATACGGTTGCGAAGTGACTTGATATCCGCACCCATGCCGTCACCTCTTCATATCCAAGAGAGCTTCTTTGAGGATTTCAATATCTTCCTCTTCATAGAAGCCGCTTTCGAAGCGGTCAAGCAGTGCCGAATACTCATTTTCAAGTTTCGCGTAGAGCATAGCCTCGTATTCCTTGACCTTGTTTATGGGAACATCGTTAAGATATCCGTTTGTTACCGCATACACAATAGCAATCTGACAGCCTGCGCGCAAAGGAGAGTTTCTGTTTTGCTTAAGCACCTCAACAATACGTTCACCAAGTGCAAGACGCGCCTTGGTATCAGCGTCAAGGTCACTGCCGAACTGTGCAAACGCTTTCAGTTCACGGTATTGCGAGTAAATAAGCTTGAGCTCGCCAGAAACTTTTTTCATCGCTTTGAGCTGAGCCGATCCGCCTACACGGCTAACAGAAATACCAGGGTTTATAGCCGGCATGATACCTGCATGGAAAAGCTCGGTCTCAAGGAAAATCTGTCCGTCGGTAATCGAGATAACATTGGTGGGAATATACGCAGAAACATCACCTGCCTGCGTTTCAATAATAGGAAGCGCGGTAATAGAGCCTCCGCCATATTCATCTGCTACGCAAGCGGCGCGCTCAAGAAGTCTTGAGTGCAGATAGAATACATCTCCAGGATATGCTTCTCGCCCCGGGGGACGGCGAATAAGCAGAGATAGTGCGCGATATGCAACCGCGTGTTTTGAAAGATCATCGTAAACGATAAGAACATCTTTACCCTGCTCACGGAAATACTCAGCCATTGCACAGCCTGAATATGGCGCAACATACTGCAACGGCGCTGTCTCGGAAGCTGATGCAGAAACAACTATCGTGTAGCTCATCGCATCTGCTCTCACAAGCTGATTTACAAGCTGTACTACCTTAGAGCTTTTCTGACCGATTGCCACGTAAATGCAAATAACATCTTTGCCCTTTTGATTGATGATGGTATCAATCGCTATCTCGGTCTTACCGGTCTGACGGTCGCCGATGATAAGCTCACGCTGTCCGCGACCAATCGGTATCATACTGTCTATCGCTTTAATACCGGTCTGCAACGGAACACATACACTCTTTCTCTCGATAATACCGGGAGCTTCTGCCTCAATCGGGCGCGTATCACTGGTTACTATAGGTCCTTTACCATCAATGGGATTTCCAAGTGCGCCAACGACTCTGCCGAGCATGTTTTCGCCAACAGGTACAGAAAGCACCTTGCCTGTACGGCGCACAGTGGCACCCTCACATATCGAATTTTCATTTGAGAGGAGTGCAACAGACACCGTCTCCTCCTCAAGATTCTGCGCAAGTCCAAAGCTGCCGTCTTCAAATTCAAGCAACTCACTTGCCATACACTCACGAAGCCCATATACTTTTGCAATGCCATCGCCGACAAGGATAACCGTGCCTACCTCGCGCATTTCAATACGGGATTTATAATTCTTTATTTGTTCTTTTATTATATTGCTGAGTTCTTCAGGTCGTGCACTCACCTGCTAATCACATCCTTCACTTCACTAAGGCGGTGACGGATACTTCCATCCATGATCTTGCCGTCCATTTCAACGGCAACTCCGCCAAGTAGTTTTTCATCAACGGTACATTCAAGAGTAACCGAGCGACCGCTGATTTTTTCAAGCTTGTGCTTAATGTTTGCTTTTTCAGTATCATCGAGCGGAAAGGCGCTTGCAACCTTTGCAAACGATACACGCTCTGACTCGTCAAGAAGCTTTTTGTACTCGGTGAAACACTCAAAAAATGAGCGCACATGTCCATTTTCGCAGAGAAGCTGCAAAAACGAAAGTACATTTTCAGGAATGTGCTCCGAAAAAGCCGCTTCAAGCGCGGCTGTCCGCTCACTAATGGGTATGCCGGGAGAATGAAGAAAGTCGATATATTCAGGATTCTCTTCAAACGCTTTGCAAGCGATTGTCAAGGCGTCAAAATACTCCCTGGCTTTTCCCTCTTCAAGTCCGAGTGAAAACAGTGCCGTAGCGTATTCTCTGCTGATATCAGTCATCGCCGCCACCTATGTTTTCAAGAAACGAATCGACAAGCTCACGGTGATCGCTTGGCTTCACCTCGCGAGCTATCATTTTTTCAGCAAGTGCGGTAGAAACAACAACTATCTCATGCTTGATAGCGTCCTCCGCCTTTTTCCTTTCAAGCGCCGCTTCCATCTCGGCAGCCCTTATTATGCCGTCTGCCTTTTCGCGCGCATCAGATACAATTCTGTCTCCGCGGAACTTCGCATTTTCGGACGCTTTTTTTATAATTGTGTCTGCCTCACTGTCGGCATTTTTAATCTTCTCTTCCCATGCTTTCTTATCAGCAAGTGCATCTGTCTTTGCTTTTTCTGCATCTGCATACTGCAAATCAATGACAGCCTGCCTTTGGGCAAGCATCTTCTTGACGGGAGCAAACAAAAACTTCTTTATGATAAGAAAAACCAGAAGAAGGTTGAGAAGAGAAATCAAAATCTGCCACAGATTGACAGAAATGACATCTAAAGTTTGCATATCTTAACCTACAAAATTCATAAGAATGTTTACAAGGGTGTTGGGAGCAACAAAGATAAGAAGAATTGCAATAACGAGAGCGTAAAGACCTGTAGTCTCTGCAATTGCGCATCCCATAAGCATGGTGGTGGTTACGCTGCCTTTGCACTCAGGCTGACGGCCGATAGCCTCACAAGCTTTAGCAACCGCATTACCTTCACCGATACCGGGGCCGATACCTGCAATCATAGCCATACCTGCGCCGAGAGCGCAACATCCAAGAATAATACCAATAGCAAGTTCCAACATTTTTAATTTCCTCCTGAAATTTATATTTTATTTTGTTTTTTTGCTTTACGTTTTTCGTACTCATCCTGCGGGAAGCCACCTGCCACATAGAGCATCGTCAGCATCGCAAAGATGTATGCCTGAAGCAAACCGCTGAACACGTCAAAATACAGCGACAGTATTGCAGGCAGACCTATCTGCAGAAACGGTATATCACCAAGCAAACCAGGAAGCCACCCGAGAAGCATGGATGAAAGCCCCTGAAGCGCCGTTGCAATAAGCACCGAAATTACCGCTCCCGAAAGCACATTTCCATAATGACGGAATGCCATCGAAACAGGGGTTGCCACCTCGCTGATGATATTCAGCGGAGCGAGGAACGGAACAGGATCGCCAAAGCTCTTCATATACTGCAAAGGACCGGCTTTAAACTTATAATAGGTTATAAGAATAAACACAAGTATCGCCCAGCCCGCCGTAACATTGATATCAGAGGTGGGGGGATATAGTCCTGTAAGAGAAGAAAGGCTGGAAAAAGCGGACAAACCAAGTATCGCCGCAATAAATGGCGCAAATCCGGCAAAGTATTCGCCCATGTTCTCTTTGATAATCCCATCTACCTTTTCCACTACCCATTCAGCGATGAGCTGTCTTTTTGACGGTTGAGAAGGCGAAAGCCCATGTGTAAAGTAAAGACATAGTCCAAAAATTGAAACCATGACCAACCATGAGTTTATCTGTGACTCGGTTATCACGAGATTCTGCAAAGGCATCTTCAGACTGAAAAATATCCTTGCACCAGATATTGCTATTCCCTCAGAAACCGGCGTGGTCATCACTTTGAGCACCATTCCGAAAGCAAAAGGCAATATCGTCATCAAAAGATATAGCACGTCAACCGCCTTGAAGCGGAAGCTTTTGTTTTTCAATTATTTTTCGCCTCCTTTAACTATGGGACGGAAAGCAATGGCAAGTCTTGGGAAAAAAAGGGGGACGATTACCGCAACGGTGTTAAAGCAATCAAGCAAAACACCAACCGCAACAACGACAAACAAGAGAAGCGTTCTGACAGACTGTGAAGCTCGCATAGTCTCCTTGGCTTCTTTTTCTTCTTTCCCTACTGCGCTCTGTACCGCAAGCCCCAAAAGTAAAAAGTTAGCCACTCCAAGCACACCCGAAAGTATGTTTCCAAGCAACACTGTATAATCCCAGTGACGCACCACTAAGAAAACCGCCTGCATCAGCGCACTGAAAACAATCATCCAAACTGCAATATAGCCTGTTTCTTTTTTTACGGTTTCATCTATTTTAGCCATTAATGCACCACCTTTCAAAACTTTTTACTTACTTATTATATCACCATATCATATATATGTCAAAAGGATATTTACGTAATATGACTTTAGTTTTATCATGCTATGCCATTGTTTCAAGCATTCTGAGCGTCACTTCATATTGACATGGCTTGTTCTGAATAAAATTCCGATACTCTGCTGTCATATACTCGCCCATACGGCGAACCTCGTTGCCGATACTGCCGGCAATATGCGGAGTCAGGATGCAGTTTTCAAGCGTAAAAAGCTCGCTACCCTCTTTCGGCGGTTCGGGAGCAGTCACGTCTAAAATCGCAGTAATATCAGGGCGCAATTTAAGAATACTTATTAACTCAGGTTCTACAACCTGTGCGCCTCTGCCCGTATTCAAAAATGTGGAATAAGGAAGCATTTTTTCAAAAAGCTTGCCGTTTAGCATCCCCTTTGTCTGCTCATTGTTTGCAAGATGATTGGATATAACGCTACACTCGGCAAAAAGGGACTCAAGGTCCGTCTTTTTTGCCCCAAGTTCTTTCGCAGTTTCATCAGACAAAAAGGGATCAAACACCATCACGTCAACATCATAATCCTTAAGCTTTTGTAAAACGAGCTTGCCTATCATGCCTGCGCCGATGATGCCAACCTTGATACCGTAATTGCCTGTATAATTCTGTGTCATCGACTTTGCCTGTTTTATATTGTTATACCGCATTGTCTTAAAAAAGCCTTTATTTGCAAGTACAATCTGTGCCACAGTATACTCCGCCACAGGAACTGCGTTTGCCGCCCATGCCGAAAAGATCTTTATCCCAAGGTTGAGAAAAGGACGGGCAAAAGACTGCACCGAACCCGCACCGTAAAAAACAGCCTTAAGGGAAGGCAGATACTCTTTTATTTCCTCTTCGGTAAATACCGGCATTCCCCAAGTTGAAAAAACATATTCGGTATCCTTGAATTCCTCACGATTGCCAAGCAGATATTCTTTATCGTAAACTTTTGCCTCAGTACCGTACACATCTTTTATATTGTCAGCACTTTGGCACAGATAAACAGTTTTCATTTTGCAATCTCCTTCAGTGCCGCCGCCTCATTTTTCAGGGTTTCGATTCTGTCGTCCGGCATGAACTCAAGCAAAAGCGTTTTGTGTGTATCATAGCAACCAAGGTATTCTCTCCAGACATCCTTTGCTTCCCATAAAGAATACCGCTTGTTCCCACTCCAGTTAAACACGTGCAGATGCTCGGTGTAAGGCGAAAGCAATTTTGCATATTCAAGGTTTTCTGCAACCGTTCTGTGCTGATTCGGTTGCCAGTACATCCGAAACGCCTTTGAATCAACCGCCAGTATAAGTTCATAAGCAGACTCTTTTGTATTTGTGTATGTGCCGCCATGGCACTCCATGCATAAAACCGCGCCGTTATTCTCAGCGATACCGGCCGCAGCTTTACAGGTGGCAAAAAGCTCCGCCTTTTCATCTTCGGTATACTCTTCACTGTTTTTGTTGCCGCACCAAAGGCGAATAATTCTTGTACCGAGAATCTTTGCAGCACCTATGTAAGCCTGAAGCTCACAAAGCGGCGTTACGCCTAATTTAAAATATGTGCCGTAAGAACAACAGCTTATACCATAAGCATCCTGCAATGCGGCAATTTCCCCGGCTTTATCCGGCGGGACATGCACATCGCTTCCCCACTCGACAAACTCAAGCTCCGCAGAGCGCATGGCAGCAAGTATTTCTTTTGGCGTATGCTTTCTGAATGAAACCGAAACCAGTCCTAAGCTATATTTCATTGCTATTCTCCTTAAGTAACCCCGTCAAAGACTTTTGCAAAGCTTTAACACCACGCCGACTGGGAATGCCGAAAACGCACAAACGGTAAGAAAACACCGTTTTTTTATTATACCACACCGCGGCACACGTTGCAAGCCTATAGAATGCAATCGAAAAGCGGTGAAATGATTATATTGGTTCAAACAAAAAGACGGTTGTAAAAACAACCGCCTTTTTTAATTGTATCGCTTATGCTGCAACCACTTTTAACAATGCGATAACATCAATCAAAGTGATTCTTCCGTCGCTGTTCATATCAGCGTTGCTATCTTGTTCATTTACAATAGCATTAAGTAAAAGAAGCACATCCGCAATATCAAGTTCTTCATCACCGTCAACGTCGCCGAGAAGCCATTTATATGTTTCGGGTGCAATAACAAGTCCCTCTCCTGTAGTTTCGGCAATGTTTGAAAGAAATTCTGTTTCATCATAGAATTCAATAACCGGAGTGGGATTTGCATCCGCATAAACCGTGTAGCGTGTGTCAAATGCGCGAATCTCTACGGTATGCGCGCCCTCACCGAGATTTGCGGTATGTCCGTTGACCGTCAATACACCGCCCCGTAGCGAAGCTTTGACATTACCGCCGCGGACAGAAAGTGTATCACCGTCGGAAAGCATTGCCGAGGCAGAATAGTTGCTCTCGTAGCTTCTGTAAACATCCATGGGATTGAGCAATACTGTGGGGCTTAACATATAGCGACCGTTTTCGCTGTTGTAAAGGCGGATGCCGTTTCTGTTATCTGCATCTTCCTTTACCGCATAAGTTACGGTTATCTTGCCATCGGCAAGTATCGCTTCACGCACATCATCAATCTTGTCATCGGGTACACGGATATTGACAAGATATCCGAAATTGCCTGCCGATGATCCTTTATTAAGCTCGTCGTTTATTGTAAGAGCAGCACGCATATCACGCGGATTATCGGGAAGATATACCGTGTCAAGCTCGATGCCGTTTACATACACGGTCATATCCGACGGACGCTCACCGCCTTCGACTGTCTGTGACATTTCGGAATTATAAATATTATAATTCATCGTGCTTTCTTTCATTGACGACACTTCGGCAATGATACGCATAGAGGTAACACTGCTCATGTCATAGCCTTCGGGCAAAGCATATTCAAGATTTACAGAGCCGCTACCGTATACAGAAGCATCGGTATCGGATTTACGAAGTGCGACAGAGGAGTTTGAAAAATACTCGGTTTCGTCAATATCACCGTTTACGATAACATTGATAAAATTCTTCGCTATCTTTATGCCGTTTTCTTCGACCCAGACCGTTATTGTACCGACGCACGACTCATCGGGCAAATCGAATTCAAGGGAATAATGCTCTGCCGTATATGACGAATACGGAATTTCAAGCTCTCCCGAAAGTCCTGTTGCAATAGAGTTGCCAAAAGCATCTGTTGCGTCAAAACGCCAATGGAGAGAAGCATTTTCAAATTTTCTTGCCGAGAAATTAACCGCAACCATATCAGCGGAGAATCTGCCGCCTGCGGCGATTTCCTCAGCAGGCTGATTATAAACACCTACAAAGCAAGACTGATTGAGGTCGGCTACTGTCATATCGCCGCCCCACGCAATTTCTCCGTACGGAAATACCTTTGCACGTCGGTCGTAGGAAAAGATTCCGTTGCGTTCATACTCAACGTCATACGGCTCGGTATAAATATAGCCGTTAAATATCTCATGCATACGGAACAGGTCCGTCTGATACTTAAAGCAAAGCGAAACGTCAAGGTCGCCTTCAAAGCATCCTACACCGCCGTACTCGGAGTTGAGAAGCGGCTCGCCCTCATAAGAAAATCCGTCACGGAACTCAAAGCCGGAGCCTGCTGTTGCATTATTCGCATGGCGCAGATGAAGCTCGAGTGCCTGCTCATAATAGTTCGGGTACTCATGGAAGGTAACAATATCCGTAGGCTGAATATGGTCCTCATTGCATGCGGACATATCCTCGACAAGCAGATGAGGTGCCTTCTCTTTTGTCAGATAGTAGACCGACTGCATCCATGCATTCGTAGTCATGCCGTCAGATGCTTTTGGTGCATCGTGCTTTATTCCCCACGTTTCGTTAAAAAGCACCATAAGCACTATTGACGGACGGTTGTAGTCTCGGTCAATTGCATCTAAAAGCGATGCTTCGTACAATTTGCGTCCGAGAGTCTCTGCTCCCTCTGCACTTGCATTCATACCTGTTGAGTGAGGCATGTCCTGCCATACAAACATACCGAGCTTGTCACACCAATAATACTGGAGAGGGTCCTCAATTTTAAGGTGCTTGCGGATGGTATTAAAGCCTAACTTTTTCATTTCGAGCACATCAAATTTCAGTGTTTCTTCGCTCGGAGCGGTATATATACCGTCTCTATAGAAGCCCTGATCAAGCACGCCCGACATAAATACAGGCGCACCGTTGAAATAAATATACTCATATGCACGGCCGTCATATTTTTCGGTATAGACCTCACGCAATCCGAAATAAGTGCTTACTCTGTCGAGTACATTACCGCTTTCGTCGGAAAGTGTAATTGTACCGTAATACAGATTTGGCTCTTCGGGTGACCACCATTTTGCATTTTCAATGGAGAGCACAGGCATTTTCACCGTATTTTCACCTGCTGTGACTGTTACATTATGTGATGCTGTAAGTGATGAGCCTGTGGCAATGTCCTTGCCCGCTGCCTCATCCCAAAGGTAACTTGCAAAGTCGTAGTTTACCGTGAGTGTCTGCGCCTTATCCGCAAGGATACGCAGATCGAACTGCACACTGTCGGCATCGTTTTCGCCCAAATCAACGCTTACATTTGCATGTGCATAGTCAAGGTGAGTTTTACTGCGGCATTCCATATACACGGTCTGCCAGATGCCCGAGGTGTGCGTGTAACCTACGGGTGCAGTACGTCCCTGCTTGCCAACAAGTGCTATATATGTGTCATCCTTGAAGTCCGCTTTGTCCTCAACCCAAAGGGTGAGATTGTTGTCGCCTGAGGTAACAAAACTTGTGACATCCACCTCAAACGGCGTGTAGCCGCCGTCATGTGAGCAAATCTCGGTGCCGTTGACAAATACGCGGCACTTGGCATCGACCGCGCCAAAGCAGACATAGACCGCTTTGCCGTCAGCTAACCACTCTTCGGGTACTGAAAGTGTGCGGCTGTACCATGCCTGCCCCTTGTACTCGGTATCGGCAATACCGGATAGCTCGGACTCCCACGGATACGGCACGTTGATCTTTTTGTCAAAAGCCTTTTCGCCGTTATACCACTTTTCGGCAATGCCTACTTCATTTGGGTCAAAGGTAAAGTCCCAATAACCGTTTAAGTTGATCCAATCTTCCCTCTTCCATGCAGGGTCGGGATGCTCGGGGCGGCTTGTTTCGCCATCTGCCGCTATTATTTCGATAGCATCCTCGGACACCGAAACCTTTCCGTCGCCAAAAACCTTTACACGGTATTTGCCTGCCATAAGGCCTTCGGGGACGGAAAGCACCGCATATGTGTCCGTGATTCCCGTGCAGGAAAGCTCGGGAGCATTTTGCATATCTACACCCGATGCACCGATAAGTATAAACTTTTCTGCATTTTCAAGATTATATCCGTGAAGTTTAATACTTCCGCCGAAATCCGCATCGTTGCGGTCAAGCTTGGCATCAGATACATCAATACTCTTGGCGATGGGTTGGTCAAAATCTGCAGGAAGATAGAACGCAGACTGAGGAACAATGGTTTTTCCTATATTTTTATCGTTTTTCCAACGTAAGAGTACGTGGCTGCCACCCGTATACTCAAGCCACTCAAGCTTAAATGTATGCGGCACACCCTTTTCAAGATAAACCGAAGCAGATTGCTGTTCTTTATCCCATTGCGTTACCCACCAGTCTATAACGCACTTGCCGTCAATGTACAGGCGCACGCCGTTGTCGGAGTAGAGGTAAAATGTATAGTTTCCATCCTCGGGTGCTGCAATTCTGCCTTCCCACGATGCAAAAATGTAGTCCTCGGTGCCTGTATATTCTACCAGAAGCGCCTCGTTATCGGCATAGGCAATATTGTCGGATGTATATGTGACAAGATAATCGCCTTTGGTAAGACTTGTGCTGTTCAACAGACTGTACTCATTTACAAGTCCGTTTTCTCCAAGTTCGGGGAAAAACGCTTCAAGTGCAGGGCTCTCCTCTGTTACAAGCTCAGAAAGTTCGCTTGCATCAAGTGCACGGTCATATACGGCAACATTGTCAATTCTTGCATCAAGACCGGGGTCATTCCAGAATGATGACATGCCGACGGTGATAGTTGCGCCGTCTACAGAGAGCATATCGGCAACAGTACGCTTTTGATTGCCGCTTGCGACCACCTCGCCGTCAAGGTATATTGTTGCATTGCCGCCCTCGTTTACATATGCAATCTGCGCCCACTGATACACCTTGTCAAACGTATATTTTTTATATATACGCACGCTTGAAGTTCCGTTTACAAGCGTTGTTTTAAGCTCCGAGTTTATTCCGCATGTACTGTATGCAAGCAAACCCACAAGATAGTGGTGAGGACTGGAAGCTGTATTAGAACCTGCACTTATATCAAACCAGTTCTGATTTGTTCCATCTGTCTGTACATACATATCCATAACAAGAGTGAAGTTTTCTGCTTCTTTTAGCCCGTCTGTCGGGATTTGGAAGCCGCTTGCACCTGTATTGCGCTTTAAGCCGTGGTTGTTGAGCTCAAGCACGCCGCCACGTTCTTGTGCAGTTGCAAATGTAAGATTCTTCGCACCTGCCGCAACACCTGTGTAGCCATTACCGCTGGAGTCGCTAAGGTCGCCGTTATCAAATGTATACAGTGCAACAGGACCGCTGTCTGCAGCATTTACGGTAATAGCACCTACAAGCAAGCAAATGCAAAAAATGCATATTAACAGTTTACGCATATGTTTACCTCCTCATTTTTTATTCTTCTATAGCCGCTTTCTGCGTATTGATGGAGCGAAGCACCTCGATATCAAACTTCGGTCTGCGGTCATAAGTATAAAGTCCGTTGACCTCCTGCTCAACATCGGTAAGCTGTGTATAGCAAAAAGCACTCATGCCCTTGTTTTCAAGCATTGCGGTAACAAGACCGCGATAACGCTCGATAAACTCCTCTTTGCTACTCGGACGCATGCTCTTTCCGCCATATCCCCAGCCGCGGTTTTCATTTTCGGGATCCCACCAGATGCCGCCGAATTCACTCATAAATGTGTAGGGTCCCTCCTGCTTTCGACTGTTTTTGGGAATTACCGTGGCACCTTCTTCAAGCGGCAAATAACGTTCACGGAAGGTTACGGGATCCTGATCGTAGTCATGCGTATCCCAAATGTCGGTAGAATCGTCAAAATGCCAATATCCCGATGAATCAATAAACATACGGTCGGGGTCAAAAGACTTGGTAAAGTCTCTTAGTGCCTTGAGGAAGATATGGAACTCAGGCTTGACAGCGGCATGCGTTTCGTTAAGCGGACACCAACCGATAATAGCCGGATGATTGCAGTCACGCTCTAAAATCTCCTGCCATTCGGGTAAGAATCCCTGCCAGCAAGTAGGGCTTTCAACATCAAGTCCCCAGCTTGCATGCTCTCCCCAGACTATATATCCGAGTCGGTCACAATGATAAAGGAATCGTGGTTCAAACACCTTCTGATGCAGACGTGCACCGTTGAATCCCATATCCATAGACCTTGTGATGTCGGCAATAAGCGCCTCTTCATTAGGTGCGGTGTATATGCCGTCGGGATAAAAGCCCTGATCAAGTATAAGACGCTGGAACACAGGTCTTCCGTTGATAAACGCTTTTCCCTCTTTGTATTCAAGAGAGCGCATACCGAAATAGGAGTATACAGTGTCACCGTCAAGGTCGAGCACAAGGTCATAGAGTTTACCGTCGCCGACATCCCAAAGATGCAGCTCGGAAAGGTTAATTCTAAGTTCGGCAGTATTGCATGACACCTTTACACTGTCACTGCCAACCGCCTTGCCGTTAAAATACGCAGTAGCGGTAAGTGTCTTTCCCGAGGCATTTGCACATATCGCCTCGACACTAATGCTCTGATTCTCCACCGAAGGGCGATACTTCACGCGATTTATATAATGGTTCGGCACATTTTCAAGCCATACGGTCTGCCAGATTCCCGTAGTACGTGTGTAACTGCAGGCATAAGAATTATACCTCTTGCTCTGCTTGCCTACAGGCTGACTTCCGCTACGGCAAATGTCGGTTGCCGAAATAACGATTGTCGCCTCGTCTGTCTCAAGTGCATCTGTAATATCAAATGCAAAGGTCACAAATCCGCCTATATGTCTGCCTAAATATTTGCCGTTGACCCATACCTTGGTTTCATAATCGGATGCGCCTATGTTAAGAATGGTTCGTCTGCCACTCTCTGCCCAACCGTTCGGCAGTTTAACCGTGCGGCGATACCATACACATTCCATAAAATCTGTATCTCCTATGCCCGAAAGCACACTCTCTGGGCAAAACGGAAGTTGTATTTTAAGCGGGAAGTCTCCGTCAAGATACAGTTTCCTTTCTTCTCCGCTCTTTGCGCGGTCTATGGCAAAATCCCATTCGCCATTTAAGTTGATCCAGTTTTTGCGTTCAAATTGCGGACGCGGATATTCTGGACGCGGTATCATAATATTTCCTCCAGTAAAACTATTGATTTTATCTACAAATATAGTATACTATTAGTAAGTGGCATAAAACAGTGAAAATATAATCAAAAAAGTGGAGAAAATAAGTGGGCTACGATATAAGAAAAAACGAAAAGCTCCGATTACTTTCACGCGGAGGTGGCATGCCGCTTTATGCAAGTGCCATCGGAGTTTCTTTTCCCGATGAACGCTATCGGGTGAGACGCAAAATGTCTCGCACTACCGTTGTCGAATATATCATCGACGGAGAAGGCTATGTACTGATGAACGGCAGTATGCACAAAGTACAAAAGGGACAGGCATATGTTTTACAGGCAGGAATTCCGCACGACTACTATTCTTCACAAGATGCACCTCTGCACAAAATATGGATAAACTATCACGGCAATCTCCCCTCACGCCTGCTTGGCGAATACGGCATTGACAAGTGGTTGTTTGACGGAGAGCCGCTATACTATATTTTCGAGCGTGTTATGGAGCTCCTCTCATCCGAAATATCCGATATTGACTGTCAGCGAATACTGGCAGGACTCTACATGGAACTGCTTGTCGGGTTGCAACAAATCTGCAAAAACGCAAAGCACTCACCAGAAGCTGTAAAAATAAAAGAGTTTCTCGATGCAAACATTCATCGTCCTGTCGGCAATGCGGAAATAGCGGCAATCACGTTCCGCTCGATAGATTATTGCATAAAGCTTTTTAAGTCGGAATACGGCTCTACCCCTTATGACTATCATCTCTCACGCCGCCTGCGCCTTGCATGCAGCATGCTTGAGCAAACAAGCATGGAAATTGCGGCAATAGCAGAAGATGTCGGATTTGAGGATGCACACTATTTTTCTCGCCTGTTCAAGCAAAAATACGGAGTTACCCCAAAACAATACCGCAGCAATTCTCAAAAACAATGACAAAATCCGTGAAAACGGCGCTACACCTATCATGTACAACCCGATTCCGACGCTTTAACAGGCTCTGCGAAGCCTTACGAACAACACAAAAAATACCCGTGCAGATGCGAACTGCGACGGTGAGCTTTCACTTTTAGATGTTATTCGCATCCTTAAAGCGACAACCGAACAATAAAAAAAGCCTCTCTTTACGAGAGGCTTTTTGTGTTATTCAATTTCAAGCGGACTTTCCAAAAGTGTGATTCTCTTATTGGTTGCATCCAATTCCACTTGACAACCAATAGGCATTGTAAACATCGGATGTGTATGGCAACAGTCAAATTCCGCTAAAAACGGAATGCGGCACCCATCTAACACTTCAGATAAAATCTCATACGGTTTTCTGCCTGTTCCGTTATCGTCGAATTTCTCGTGTTTACCAAGAATAATACCACCGATTTTGTCAAATACGCCTGCCAATTTCAACATCGAAAATGACCGTTCGATAGTACACGCATCTTTTAGAGAATCTTCAATCAGCAGGATGTCTCCTTCTTTAATCTCCGGCATATATTCCGTTCCGAAAAAGCCGCTCATTGTATTTAAATTTCCACCAATCAATCGTCCTCTGCAAATTCCGGAATTCACACATACCAAGCTGTTTGTATATTCTACCTTTCCTCTGTCCTGCTGGCTCCAATTGATAAATTCATCAGTCCATACGGGCGGCATCTTATATTCATAAGGCAATTTGATGTCATCACAAACAATGGACATGAAATTATCAAACGTCATATCTACAAACGGCGGAAACTCTCCAAAAGAAGATGCCAAAGCAGGACCGTAGAAAGTAACAAGTCCTGTTTTTGCATATATGCCTAATAACAAAGCGGTTGTGTCGGAGTATCCGATAATAATTTTAGGATGCCGCTTTAGATATTCATAATCGATATACGGCAGGATAGAATTTGTGTTGTAGCCACCGATTGCCGCCATAAGCACCTGAACTTCATCATTATATAACAACTGATTAAACTCATCAGCGCGCTCTTTAATACTACCGGAACGATAATAATCCTGTTTTCCAAAGAGACTTCCATCAATGATACGAATACCTTTAGATGCTAAGTATTCTTTTCCACGGTTATATCTAACAGGAACAGTTGCAGAAATCGGCGAGGACGATGAGAAAACTCCAATCGTCAAGCCATCTTTCAACTTTGGGACTTTCATTATAAAATGCTCCTTTGTCAAATCACTGTTTTTTCTCATTATACCACACCGCGGCACGCATTGTAAACCCTCATACCGATCTCGAAGTGGTGAAGCAAAACATCACTGTGACATCATGATTAACAGCAAATATTGACTTATGTTTTCGCTAATGTTATAATATGAAAAAAGTCATCGGAGGACAGTACACCGTAGTGTAGGGGATCGTAAGTAGTTACTTGCAGGCCGCCTGTCAGATAAGATGTCGAGTGAGCTCGGTTACGCTTTTTAGCGTTGCCGGGCTATTTTATTTTTTGGAGGTTAACTATGAAAAACACAAGAGTCACCCTTGTTCCGCTTAAGGCTGATGACCGTGAACAATTTATTTCGGACAACCAGCTGGCGTTTAAATATGGCGCAATGGAAGAGTTCGGTATGCGTGATAACAGCACTGACGACGGAGGCGAAATTATCTCCCGTGAAACCATTGAACGATGCATTGATGATGCCAATAACGAAACCTACCGCATAATGCTTGACGGTAGAAAGGTCGGCGGTGTCATCTTAAAAATCGATCCGGTATCAAATCACAATTATTTGGAAATACTTTTTACTTTGCCCGAGGAACATAGCAAAGGTATCGGATACGGCGCATGGCTTGCAGTTGAGGCTACGCACCCTGAAACTAAAATCTGGGAAACCTGTACTCCCTATTTTGAAAAACGAAATATTCATTTTTATGTTAATAAGTGCGGTTTTCATATCACCGAATTCTATTGCGAAAAAAATCCAGATGTTAACAATCCCGAAAAAGAATCAAACGAAGGCCCTGACGAAATGTTTCGCTTTGTAAAAATCATGTAAGCAAAAAAGCCTCTCTTACGAGAGGCTTTTTTGCGTATATTTATTTGCTATTCACCATGAATCCGTGCAGAACTACTGCAATTTCTGCGCGGGACGCTGTTGCCTGCGGTGCAAATACATTTCCGTCTCTGCCCTGCATTAGATTCTTCATTGTGCAATACATAACCGCTTCGATTGCATAGTCCGCAATGTCTGCAATATCTGCATATTCAAGGCGGATAGCCCATGCACCTGTAGGAGCAACGTTCTTATACTCTGCATAGCGATAAATTATAGCCGCCATCTGTTCACGGGTGATGGCTGTGTCGGGGCGGAATTCCTCTGTCGAATAGCCGAGAACAAGTCCCTCGCCTGCCGCCCAGCGGACCGCCTCTCTGTACCATGCGTCTGAGTCGACATCTTCAAAGGTCATTGCATAGTTTACCACAGGCTCACCCTCAAGACGCCAGAGAGTTGTAACTATCATTGCACGTGTTGTGCTGCCGTCGGGACTGAACTTACTGTCACTTATGCCCTGCATAAGCCCTTTATCAAGCACATAGTCCACAGATTCGTGATACCATGCGTCGGCATCAAGGTCAGAATATTGTTCACTTGGACATTTTTCCGACTTGAATGTCACATCAACTGTCACCCTTTTTGCCGGTTGGCTATAGGTGTAAGTTCCGTCTCCGTTATCTGTAACCGCGATTTTGTTGCCGTCTGCGTCGGTGACAGTGACGGTATCCACCGTCATTCCCTCGTCAGGCTCAGGCGTAATTGTCACCTTGTGCCCCTTTTCTGCCGACATATCACTAACGGTTACCTTGCCGCCTTCACTTTCCTCTACTGTAAGGGTGTAAGTTGTTGTTTTACGGTAATATGTCAGTTTGCCGTTTACATATGTAATATCATAGTTGGCATTGGCATCGCTGATTACGGGAACAATGTCATATACACCGCGCTTTCGAGTATCGGGTGTAATATCCTCTCCGTCCTTTTGGTACTTGACGGTGACGGTGCCGATACTGTCATCACCGAGAAGGCCTTCGACAGTATAATGCTCGCCCTCCAGGGCAGTTTCGGGTAATTCCACGCCAAGACGGTAGCGCTGATTTTTTGCCGTGACAGTCAAAGTAGCCTGCAGAATCACCAGTCCGTCAGAAATGTTTTGGTTAAAGCTTTTATATGTTTCATCTTCATCTCGTGTGAGTCGCACAGCGTAGCGCCCCGAATCAACGGGGGCATTTGTTGTCCAGATGCCACCCACATAATACTCTACTTCAATGCCGGTTTGCTCGCTGTCCGGCAAGAAAGCCAGCTGTTGACCATTATAAGTATGGGTCTGGCTCTGCAAAGAACAGATAACATCTTCTTTCTCCGTCCATACAGCCGTCAGAGTGATGGAATCCGTGTAATCATTACCACCCAAGGTCAAATCCTTGAGCAGTTCGCCGGCATTGTTGATTTGCCAGCCGCTGAAGTGGTGGTTTGCCTTTGTGGGATTCGAAATCACCGTATCCGTGCCATCCCTATGAAATGCGGGAGCATATTCGCCGTAGTTTGCACCGTCCATACCGGCGTATACGATCGGGAAAATACGCAGAATATCGTATCTGATATACTTCTGATCTATGTACTGGCTGACTACCCGTGAGGTGCTTTCACTATCGCCGACTTTGATAGTAATCTGGCGATTCTCTGCCGTCACCACAGGGGGTTCGGAAAATGCCGACCGCTTTGTTCCGCCGATAGCGGTCACGCAGCCATAATCAATGCAAATGGAACCGGAATATCCGGTGCGTTCGATGCCATAGCCGCCTTTACCGTCACTACCGCGTCCTTTATCTCCCGGCTCACCACCTGTAGCATACACAATACCGCCGCTGAAAGTCAGCAAATTACCTCCGATACCTGAACCGCCGGTGCCGCCATAATTATCCCTACTACCGATATTTTTACCTCCAACACCACCGGTAGCATATACTGTACCACCACTAAATGTTACTGCACCTTTAATACCTGCGCCGCCACGACCGCCGGTAGCGCCGTCAGCGCCGAAACCGCCCGTAGCATACACAGTACCTCCACTGACTGTTACCGTACCTTCAATACCTGCGCCGCCTTTTTCTCCTTCGAAACGCGGTACGCTTACACCGATACCTCCGGTGGCATACAGCGTGCCGCCCTGCACCTCTACATTCGCCTGAATGCCCGCAGCACCATCAGCGCTGTCGTGAACGTCACTGGTATCGCCATTTCCGCCATAAGCATGCAGGGTCCCGCTCTTGAAAGTCAAGGTCTTCCCGGAACCGGATATAGCTGACGCTATCTCATGTCTATCGCCGTTGCATCCGGTAAGAGAAACTTCTCCAACCGCCTGCAACACAGTATCATAGTTTAATGTCAGTGCTGCTTTTTTATCTGTCTTGCTGGTGATTTGCACGTTCTTTAAAGTCAGTTCTACATTTGCGGCGTTTACCACGATCAAATCGTCAGTATTTGTCACGCCTGCTTTCATAGAAACAGTGTAAGCGCCGGGAGCGGAAATAGTCAGAACGTCGCCGCTGAAGCTACAACCGTTCTCCACAGTCGTATCTACCGCAAAATCGCCATAATCCGTCACCGCTATAGCAGAAACGGTGCACAGTACGAAATACAGTACCAGCGTCAATACTGTAGCTAAAACCCGTTTTTTCATATGTTTGTTCCTTCCTTTCTGAGAAGTGCGAATTTTTGCCGCTTTCGGTCTATACCGAAATTTGCGTCCGCCTTATGACGCAAAAGGCACAAAAGTCGCCGTTTGAAAGATTTATCTTTCAAACTTTCTCCTTTGAGACTTATTTGCTGTTATTTATCTTTTGCGCATTCTGACGGTCAACGTATCCGATAAATTCTTGCAAGACCTTTTGTGAAATACCTCGGCACTCCATCGCAAGCACTCTGTCAATTTCTTTCTGTCTTGTTTCCTCGTCTACACCGTACATACCAAGAATCTGATGCAAAGCACCGCCGATCCTCGTCTTTATAGGAATGTCAATATCCGTCGGAACAATAGCGGCATATTGCAATCCCTTGACAAGAAGTTCTACTTCCTGAAATTTATTATCCGACCAGTCAGCACACCGAGAGGCAAAAATCTTTTTCGCACGCATGGCATGATTGTTTCTCAAATAGTTTCGACACATCTCGCTTTGAAACACCGATACAAACAGATCCCTTGCGACCTCACTTTCGGCGCATGCAGTAGCTACGGTCATGGTTTCAAGACAAACAGATGCAACCGAGCCGATGCCTCTGTCCGCCTCAATCTCAATCAAATGCCATTGAAAATCACAGAGCATTTCCACCATTACGTAAAGTATATGTTCTTTCGTTGGATAATAATATGTAAGGTTTCCTGTACTGATTCCCATTTTTTTAGCTATCAGATTCGGAGAGGTGTTGGTATATCCTATTTCCATAAAGCATTCAGAAGCAGTTTTTATAATCTCATACTTTGTTGTTTTTCTTGCCACTACATACCCCTCCTTGTACTGCCATGAAAATCGCAATTAGCACTCGTACTAATTAGCATTTGTGCTAATTATAGCATGTGCATCCAAATATTTCAATAGGATTAAAGAAAAAAACATAATTTTTATGAATGTGCTCAAAAAAGAGACCGCAAATGCGATCTCTTTTTGGCTCCCTATGCTTGACTTGAAGTGGTAATTACTCAATCTAGTGTCTGTATAATGCTCTTGAACTCCTCAGTTCCTCGAATAGTATCAAAAATGTTTGCAGCCATCCAAGTGTCACGAAGAATAATACGAAGCGGACGATTATTCCATCATCAATGCAAGTTCGATTTCGCCACCATCGGCATTGCCGGTTTCGGAAAAACCAAACTTACCGTACAAATGCATTGCACCGAAATTATCCTTATTGCATGTCAGAACAACTTTACTGGACGAGCCAAACGGTTTGGTTCTGATATAGGAAAGACATTTTTCCATTGCCATCTTACCATATCCTTTATGCTGATACTCTTTGTCAATCATCATGTGCCAGATGTTATACTCTTCCAAGTCATAGTCATATATAACCATCACATAACCAATCATCTTATCATCAAGATATATGCCAAATGGGCAGCATTGATTATAATACACATACGCCTGCGCTAAACTCCTGATAGGATGTGATACAAACTTTTCCTGTCCGTCGTTCAGCTTCAAATTAAACGCTTCAATAAAGTTGCTTTCATCAATTATTACTAATTTAATTTTGTTCATAATTCCTCCTGCAATTTTGGAGGGACTACGCCATGCCTTTTCCCTCCTGTTTTGTTTGCCTGCTTATATTTCTAATCATTTTCATCATAATGAACATCTCCTTCTAGTTTGATATCTATATGAACACAAGAAAACTTGTGGAATTTCCCGGATTGCCGGTATATTAATTATACCATACCGCCACTATCGTTGTAAACAACGAAAAAAGAGACCGGAGTTTTCGATCTCTTTTGCTTCTCAAATTATTCTCCGCCTCCTATCTCCAGCATAATCTTCGCGCCGAGGCGAAAGCCATATTTGAACACTTCCTGTTCGATGATGCTGTACATTTCGTTAACGCTGTCGTCGTATTTCGCAAGGTCTGCTTTCTGCTGTTCGGTTAAGCCCTCGCACAGTTCATCTCGGTTGCGACCGACGAGACTCAGCAACTTTTTCACCTCTGCGTTGCCATCTGTGCTATCCTCCAATGGATTTATGTTTCCGTACCACAGTTCTTCAAGTATCATTTACTGTTCCTTCCCTTTCTATATATTAAAACGACCGCATCACCGAAATCATATCCGGTAATACGGTCGTTTCTATATTTACAATGTTTCTGTGCTTCATAGTGTCGCACCTCCTTGCAACAAAGCACTATACCACAAGATTTCGGAGAAGTCTAGAGAAATAATTATTTAATCGTTTTCTCCCAAGTTTCTTTTGTCATAAGCATCGCATGGCCTGTCCTGATTTCGCCTATGAGCGACACTTCTATGCCCTCGGTGGTGTGATGATAGCGTCGCTAAGCGACGCATTATGAGTTTATCCTTCGTCGGCTGAACACCGACGATTTCGCAAACGAAACCGGAAAACTCAAGTCATATCCTCGCTACGCTCGGAGATTCCTGCATCTTAGATGGCGCTGGTGTGAACTAAGAAAATAAGAAAACGGAGCGCTACCAGCGCTCCGCTTCTTTTTTGGCTCCCC
>JAFQDK010000051.1 GCA_017399305.1 Clostridia bacterium | reverse complement strand
TTCTGCGGGAATTTGTGCGATCACTTCGGCAGCTTCGTCCCCCTCCATTACCGTCTTGCCGTTTTTGATTGCGGTAATGTCGGTATCAGAAATATCAAAGAGGTCAACATCTACGACAATTTCCTCGCCGCCATCGTCCGGTGTTTCCTCCGGCTCGTCCTCAACCGGGTCGGGGTCGGGTGTGTTCTGTTCCTGCTGTTGGCTGCTGCTCGGTGTCTTGTCCTCATTGCTTGGGATTTTTTCATCGTCCCCGCCGCCGCAAGCGGCAAGGGAGAGTACCATCATCAGCGCAAGTAAGAGTGCTAATATTTTTTTCATTGTGATTTCCTCCAATTCTTATTTTTGAGTTACTTTGGGGTAGCGTAGATATGATATTTCATATCTCATCTTCATAATCTCATAAGCACCTACCCCCATCGTTTGTTTCGTTTGATTCCTGTGTACCGCTTCGAGCTACTGCCTCTCTGCGTTTCTCGCAAGTACATATTCCGATGTACTTCTCCCGTTGGTCGAACAGTTTGCAGTTGTAGCACCAATTATCCTCTTTCTTCTGCCTAATAGGTTGGTAATACTCACAGCAGTCCTGATACGCTGTTGCGAACGGGAAACCTCTTGCCGTGTACTGCGGTCGTTCGGTAAAAATGGGATATTGCGGTTGAGGTCCCCATCCGTGCTGTTTTTCTTCCTCGGTTGAATAGCCATAAAAGATTTCAAAGATAACGCCTTCGACCTCAAATTTCTTATGCAGAGAACCTTCTCTGATTTCGGTCATTATCCAACGCCCCTCCTTCCTGCAAAAGAAAAATCCCGTATAATGATTTTTACATTATCATTATACAGGATTTCTTTGTTCAAATGGGTAACCATTTGGGGCTTAAAAGTAAGGTGTTTCGACATCGTTCAGACGTACTCACCCAACTCATCACGGCTGTTTGCACCCGTTTTATTCATGATATCATAGACCGATTGCTTTGCTGTATCCACCGAAACATTGAGCCGTTTTGCAATCTGCGGATTGGTTAAACCAAAGGCAACCAACCGGGCGATTTCACGTTCTTTTACGGTCAACATCCTTGATACATTCCTTGACAAAAGTTCGTTGTGCAGCTTTGTCCAGCCCTCAAGCAGACCTTTATGAAGCTCTTTATATTTGCGGCAAGCCTGTGGACTTGCAAGCTCCAAACGGTCATCAAGTAGATAATCAAGCTGTCTGCGGTGTTCTGCGAGGATGCCCAAAAGTCGATCCGGCAGGGCAAGTTCTATCGCCTTATCAATATGTTCGATGGCACTGTTATCATCGCCGCACTGATGGTAGGCAACTGCTGCAAGCAGACGGAGATAGATTTCGGGAACAACCGTTTTCTCTGCCTGCGCTTGTGCAATCATCGGCTCGGTGATATAGGGAATGGTTTTCATCAGACCAAGCCCTGTGACATCGGGCAATTTTATTCTGCTTTTTGCCATATCCTGTGCGTACACAAGTAGATACTTAATGTAGAAAACCCTTGCCGCAGGGTGTGAATCCGGCGGTAAATGCCCGAATTTGCCTACTGTAAACCATTTTGGATAGTCTGAAAGGTCACGAACGGCACTGTTGACACAAGCAAGGGAAAGCGCCATAATTGCATTGTCATTTCCGCTTTTTGCAGGAGCTTCGCAGATGCGCTTTTTTGCCTCACGCCACAGAAGTACGTCGCCTTTCCACATGGCGCAAAGGGCAAGCAACATTCCGCCTGCATTGACTCCATAAAAGGAGGAGCGTGAGTTAAGAAAATACTTTGCCTGTTCGATAACCTTGTTTATCTCTCCTCGGCTGTATGCGATTTCTGCGGAGAATAATGCCTGCGCTTCGGGCTGATCGGCAAGAGATTCTATGACCGCCGTTGCTGTCCCGGGTTCTGTGTAGAGATCGGTCATATCAAGAAACGGAGCTTTACGGGGCATTTTCCATTCCTTATCGCTGTTGCTGTTGTTTTCGTTTTTGGTTGGGTATTCTGCATCAAAGGGAATCATCCAACTGCGATGCCAAAGAACTGCGCCATTTATCTCTCCACGCTTACACAAATCTTGAACACGTCGAGGGGAAACTCCCCATTTTTCTGCCGCTTGTTGTACCGTTATTTTATCCATTTGCGACCTCATTTCTCGCTTCGCTCGAACGAAGTCGCAAAAAACTTTTTTTGAGATTTTTTATAAGCAAAAAAGCCGCTTGACCGTGAGGGCATAATTCCCCCAATGTCGAGCAGCCTTGTATAAAATTTATGTAAGTTGGCGCAAGGACGGAGGCAGCGGTTAGTCTGCCTTGCGAAGCGCAGAAATTGCGGTAAGGTAAGGTAAGGTAAGGGGCATTGTCGCACTCTTAATCATTACTTGTCAACCCCTTTCTGATGAATTATCCGTAAAACTTCGTGTGGACGTACTTTACTACATTATAGTATAGCACAAAAGCTCGATTTTTTCAATCCATCAGACAAAAATAGCGTGGAAACTTTTTGTGAAAAGTAAAAATATTATGAACTCGTATTATTTTGCAGAGAAACCCCTTGACAAATTCCGTCTTGGTTCGATATGGAATTGCTTTCGCCTTGCAACTCGTCCTCATGGGACAATCTCGGATAAAGGGCGGTAATGAGGTTTTGGGTGGCTTGTCTTAACATAAAATCCTCCGTTTCCGACAGCCAGCCCCACTATTCCGTAGCTTTATTGTACCACGGAATAGCGGGGGCT
>JAFQDK010000050.1 GCA_017399305.1 Clostridia bacterium | reverse complement strand
TTACAAAAAGCTCGTAAAGTCCAAGTCCCGAAATATAAAGCCTTGCATCTTCAACTTCCTTTGAAACATCAAAGGTCTTGCGGAGCATTGGGGCACCTGCGCCTACATTTACCTGCATTGTAGCAGGCATTGCAACATTTGAATACCATGGGCTGTTGCCATATGCTACAGACTGATCGGGATTGCTCCATTTAGTATCGTCAAATCCCATGTTCTCCCATCCAGATGTGGAGGTAGCGGTATTTGAGCATTTCCAGGTCTTATCGGTAACGGTGGTGTCAACACTTCCGTCGGTGTAGCGCACTTCAATTTTTGCAACAAAACCGGCGCTTGAACCGGTGTTAACTACTCGCGCACCAAATATGTTGTCACCCTTTTTTACAAAAGAAGTAATATTTACAACATTTCCGTTTTTCCATGCATTTGCAACATTTCTTACTGTAAGCACATTTGCACAGTTTACAAAGAGATAACCGTAGTCATCCATAGAAGCGGCAAGCAATACCTCGTCAACTTCTTTGCTTTCGTCAACTGTAAAATGCGCGCGGAAATATTCAGTTCCCGCAACGGAAGAGGAAGCGCCGTTCTTGAACCATATCCAATTGGCACCATTTAGAGTAATATCACAAGGAACGCTGTCGCCGTCGGTCATACCTATCCACTTGGCAGTCCATTCGGCATCGTTAAGAATGCCTGTTTCAAACTTTGAAACATCACTCCAGACAGAGTTGTCCTTTTCATCCCAAACCTGTACCGCAAAGAAATACTCTGTGCGGGATGTGAGTGCGTTTCCGCCGTAGGCAACATCATAGTTGTGGTTGCTCACAACCTTGCCGCTGTCCCATATATCGCCGTTATGCGCTGCCGCTTTTTCGGCAGTGGATGCAACAATGATCTGGTATGCACTCTGTGATTTTGCATATCCGCTCATATGATTTATCCAGCGGAATGTGGGCGTAGTATCAATGCCGAGAGGCTCGACAAGATTATTAACTTTTAAATCGGTAATATACATGTCGGTTTCTCCTTCGGCAAAAATCGTTATCGGTGTCATACTGAACAGCATCATACTGCAAAGTAGAAAAGATAACATCTTAACAAAAATCTTTTTCATGTATGGACCTCCGAGAATATATTTTCACATTATAAGTATACACTACCATAACATGCAAAATCAACAACCTGAGTTATCCTAAAAAAACGACCTCTCTCGCATAAAGTCAAAAACGTTGTGACCGATTTGTGCAACTTTACTATAATTTTCGGTTGACACTTGAAAATCGGCGTGGAGTATATTATTATTCTATTAGATATACATTTTTTTACTTGCGGAGTAAAAATGAAAAAAGAGATTCTTGATAAATTATCAGAAATAACCAAAGAGGAACAAGCCTTGCTTGACGGTTCTCTCAATATCAACCGTGACATTTATATGCAAAGCGAAAAGAACACTATTAACGCACAGAAGTTAATAGATAACGGCAAGCTAATCACAATTCGTCCCCACACGCGCTTTGTTCATTTTCCGAAACATACCCATGATTACATTGAAATTGTATATATGTGCAAAGGTGCGACTTCGCATATTATTAACGGGAATGAAGTAAAACTTTTATGCGGAGAAACTCTGATTTTAAACCAGCATGCTTTGCAGGAAGTATTCCCTGCCGGCAAAGACGATATAGCTGTTAACTTTATAATCATGCCGCAGTTTTTTAACAAAGCGCTTGAGATGATGGACGAGGAAGAAACGCCGCTCCGCCGCTTTATAATCGACTGCATTACCGGTAAAGAAAGCACTAACGGATATCTGCATCTAAAAACAGCTAATATTCAGGAAATACACAATCTGTTTGAGAACTTGATTTTATCTTTTGTGGAAATGAAAAAAGGCAAACGAAAAATCAATGAATATCTCCTTGGAATACTGCTTCTTGAATTTATCAACAACTCCGAAATATTCGATTTGGAAAAAGCAGAAAAAGGTGCTATTCTCAAAGTGTTACGGTATATTGAAAACAATTATGCTGACGGAACACTTGCAAAGTTCTCTGAACAGTCGCACTACGATTTTCACTGGATATCCCGTGAACTCAAGCAAAAGACAGGTAAAACATTTACCGTGCTGTTGCAAGAGAAACGGCTTTTACAAGCAGAGTTTTTATTGCGTACCACAAAAATGCGCGTATCCGATATTTCAATAGCCGTTGGCTATAACAATACAAATTATTTTCATAAAATTTTTGAAAAACGTTACGGCATGTCGCCTAAGAAGTATCGGGATATGTTAAAATGAAGAATTATTAAACGCCTTGTTAATTCAGACATTTCTAACAAAAAGCCTCTCACGTGAGAGGCTTTTTTGTTATTACAGATTATTTTGTCATTAGTTTCATAATACGGATCACATCGACAAGGGTTACTTTGCCGTCGCCGTTAGCATCGCCGTTTTCGGCAGATTTATTATTAACAATAGCACGGATAAGCATAAGCGCATCTGCGACAGTAACGGTTCTATCGCCATTTACATCGCCGGTGATATCGCTGTAATAATAAGTTTCGCTTGTGCCATCTGTGAAATTAAGCACTATTTCTTCCTTCGCTCTTACAACATATGCATTTGTGCCTTCGATGCCAATGTCTTCATATACAATACCGTCAACCACAGCATTTGCAACACTCTTGCCTTCTGTAGGAAGTTCGACATATGTGCCACCGGAGCTGTATTTTGCCCCTATATAGCTTTCGGTAGAGCGGTAAATATCCGAAACCGTGAGATATCCGCACTGTACAAGTGTACCTACGCCCTCGGTGATGTCGGTATTATCCGGCTCAAAGAGGAACGCAGTAAGGATCGCACGGTATCCGTCTACGGGAATAAGATATGCACCGTTTGCAAATGTGTATGCCTGCTCTGCACCGACGATCGCGCGTGTCTCGGTGCCGCTGTACTGCGAAAGCGTAAGAGTGATGCCTGCCTCAAGACTGACATATTCAATACCGTGACGGTCGAGAAGTGTAAGCATAGCGTCGATATTTGCAAGATCGGCAGAAACCACATATGCAGTCGCCATGGTGCGATAGCGTGCCGCTACATTATATACGTCGGTCCATTGAGGATTATCTGCATAGCGAATGGTAGCATCGGGACCGGGGAGCGGGTTGTTCCAGTAAATACCGTAGCCGGGGAGTCTTGCGGTCGCCTGGTCAATAACGATAGGACGGCGAGCGTTGAAAATCTGTGCGGAGAGTCCGAGTTCTTCTCTTGCTTTTGCAACCGCACCGGCAACCGCACCCTCGGATTCAATTGCCAGACCTACGAGTTCCTTGACAACTGCTACCTGTGTGAATACACGGCGAGCATAGTTTGCATCCGCTTCGGTTCCGGGAATTTCGGTAGTATACGCAAAAGAGCCGAGGTTGGAGCAATAGTTACGTGAGAAATTAGGTGCTACGTTCTTCTCATAGAACCAGATACGCATACCTTTTTCTTCTACTCCGTGCAACGCATCTGCGCACAGCTTTTCACCGATATTGTCACTTGCGGCTGCAAGGTCGCCGTACAGGATATCCATTGTCTTCGCATGAGGACCGCTTATATTTCCGTAATAGGAAAGACCTGCATCGTAAATATCTGTCATAATATCGCCATCAGACCATACGGGAGTAGCAAGCGATTCATGCAGATCCACGGTAATGGTTGGCCAGAACTGCTGATAAACCGAGGTGTAGGTCTGCGATGCAATATCAGAAAGTGCCATATAGTCACGGTTTATGTTAGTGTTAGCAACGTCTGCGTCGGTTCCGCGTGAGTAGATATATAATCCCTCAGGATTAATATTCGGCAAAACGATAACTGCGCCAAGATAACCGCTTGCAAACACTTCTTCTCCATATTCGCCGCAAAGCTCGGAGATATATGCAAGAGCGCCTTCTGCACCGGACGGCTCACAGCCGTGTACGCCGCCCGAAATCATCACTACCTCACGTCCCTTTGTAGCGCTGACAATTCTGCCTATCTCCTCAATAGTTGCGCCCTCCGGAATCTCGTCCTTGGTGAATATTACCACAGGGAAATCAAAGCCGCGTACTGTTGTTTTTGCAGGATAGAAGGTGTACATATAATCGCATCCCGCCTGCTTTTCGGCAAGAAATGCAACCGTTTCTTCATGCGTGGTAAATCTTATCGAGCCTGTTGGATGATTTTTGAAATAAGGAGAATCAGGAGTTTTGAAGCCCTCAATATTTGAAGTGTCATAGAATTCTTCAAGCACCTGATCGGTATGAAGTCCTGCAAAGCGTGCTTCATATCCAATACCCTGTTTTGCATCAAACTCCACGTATACGTCCATGCGCTCACTTCTGCCGTCTACGTAGAAGAACTTACGCTGATAGTTGGAAGATGTGTAAATTAAAACGCTGTTATGAAGCCCGGGAGTGAGCGTATATGTTGCACTGGTATCAGTCGACGAGTCGGGAGTAAGCCAGTCTCCTGCATCGACCTTGCCGGCACGGGTACGGATCTCGCAGCCCTTTTTAAAATGTACTGTAACTACGGTTTGCTTAAACGAACCGTCAAAATCAACCAAATAATCGTTGCCGCTCTGAATGAGTGTTTCGTTATCCTGTGCTACATAGTTAATCTCGGCACCGTCAGAAACAGTAGTGACCGAAACGTAAGTTTTAGGCAAAGGCAAACCGTTAATGGAAAGCGCCGTCTTGCCTGAAAGCGTGCCGACTTTAAGCAAATTATTTGCACCAATCAAAAGATTACCGCCGCCGATAAGTGTATCTACAGTGGAGGAAACACCGAGAGAAAGGCTGCTTCCATTTGAAAGGTCTATCACGGTGGTGTCTGCCGTGCCAATCTTACCTACGATTTCACCGCCCTTTACTGTCACGGTTGTCTTACCTACAACGGTTGCGTCTTCACCGCCGATGCCGTTTACATCGCCGTAAATGCTGCCGCCGTTTACAGTGACAGTTGCAGTACCGCTGAGCGTACTGCCTGCCGAACCGCCGCCGTATACATTTCTTGCACCTGCGGGTTCGGGCCACGAGCTTGCATCGTTGGTCTTGTAATAACAAAGCTTACCGCCGTTAATTTCAACAGTAGAATTGCCACTTACCGTAGAGGAATATGAGCCGCCGAAGAGATTGCCCCAAACAAGACCACCGTTTATAACGGTGTGAGTATTACCGTCAAGAGGTGAAGCGTATCCGCCTGCATAAACAGAATAATAAACGAAAGAATTACCGTCGATAGTAACATAAGTGTCACCGATATGGGTAACGTCTTTTCCTCTGGAAGCACCTATAACATTAGTAGTTACCGAAGCACCGCCGAGGATGGTTAAATGGGTATCACCAGTAAAGGTATAGGAATTGCTTCCGCCCGAACCGAGTGTACCACCGACAAGTCCCGCAGGTGCAGATGAAACATAAAGCATAGAAGCTTCACCGCCGAAGGTAACGTATGCATTGCCGGTGAAATTGCCGATGTAGCTACCGCCGCAAACCGAGTTTTCAAACATACCTCCGCTTATTTCTACAACAGAGTCGCCATAGAAATCGCCCTTGTAGTTACCGCCGAACAGATTGCGGAAGTGTCCTGCCTTAACAACTATGTGTGAGCCGCCGTTGTGAGTACCGCTAAGGGTACCGCCTACAACAGATAGCCACTGGTAACCTGTGTAGTTAAGACAAATTACG
>JAFQDK010000008.1 GCA_017399305.1 Clostridia bacterium | reverse complement strand
GGTTGGCACTTTCAGCCCTTCTTTTTCCATATCATCGAACATTCTGTTGAATGCGTCAGCCGCTTCGCTTCTTAATGAGCAACGTGGGTATCTTTTAATAGGCTCAAGGTTGTCTATTTTATAACCAAGCGGCAATCTGCGACAAATACTCACAAGGTTTTCGTACTCGTTTTCAATTACGGCGCCGTCAAAGTCGGTGTATCTGAACTGCAGGTATCCACCGATAATGTCGAGGCTGTAGTTATCTCTTGTCGGAGTTTTGCAGTCTTCGCCTATAATAAGCGGATTGTATCTTGCAATAATGCGGTTGCACTTTGCTTTTTCGGATGCAACAAAAATAATGTTTTCAAAGGTAAGCGGTCCCGACATGCGATAGTCGATGTCTTTTTCAAAGTAAAGGCAGGCACCGTTTTCACGGTAGTCAACACCGCCGTAAAGCGATGTCACTGTTATATTCTCACTGTGCCGAGGCTCCTGATATGCGTCTGTCACCTTTTCAAACTGGTCGATAAGGTTAGCCGAAAGCGTGCACTTGCCGTTGATAACTACCGTTCCGCCATTTGTGAGCTTTGCTAATGCATCGGCATAGCTGCCAAGAGGAAAGTGTGGCGACATTCCGTTTCCAAAACCGCCGTCACAAACGAATATCACATTGTCAGCTATCGCTTGCGGCTCCTTTTCTACAGGCTCAGTATAGCCACAAACGGTGCATGTGTGTGCTTTTAGCTTGCCGCCGAAAGGATTATCAAACGGCTCGCCAAATACGTGACCGTCAATGTCGCATGTGGATTTTATGCTGTCGAACAGTGCAAGCTCTGCGAGATATAAAAGTCCGTCGGGGGCGGTTTTTGGATTATAGACAAGGCTGCGCTTGCCCAAAACCGCAGAAAGCCCCACCTTGTCAAAACGGTAAATGTCACCGCCGTCTACAAAAATATCCATGTCACCCGAAAGGGTGTTTTCTTCTTTTCCGCCGCCCATGTGGATAGCTTCAATCACTGCATTTTCATGCAGAGAAAGCGAAGCCGAGCCTGCAGTTGCACCGTTACCCATTGCACCTGCAACCACGTAGCGCACATAGGCATTGCCGCCTATGTTAAGTGCTGCGTGACCTGTATGAGCACGGTTTATGCATCCGCGTGAAAAGCCGACAACACGGCTGAAAGTGCCGCTTTTTAGTGTTATGTCGGTGTCATCCACGTACGCTTCTTTTTCGTTTGCACAGTTGTTTTCTCCGCCGATGATATAAAGTCCGTTGCCTTCTTCTGTGAGGTCACAGTTTACCGTTACACCTTCACCAAAGGTCAAGTGGTTGAAATTTGCAGCAATAACACCCGATGTTGCAACATCTATTGTGATGTTTTCAAATACCGTTTCTCCACCAAGTGTAATAGTTGCAGATTCGGCAAAAACAAGTTTTTCGCCCGTTATGGTAATAACTCCGCCATGCTTTGCAAGGCGTGTATGTTTCGCAGTGATACTGCCCGATAGCACAACAGTGCCACCGCTATCTAATTCTTCAAATGCTTTTTCAAATTCGTCGCTGTTTGCGACATATACAGTTCTTTTTTTCATAATTCCTCAAAAAATATGCGGCGGTGTTTTCCGCCGCATATTAAAATGTTTAGCCGTTTACGACAGCCTTAAGAATGAGGAGTGCGTCCTTGATGTCAACTACGCTGTCGCTGTTCATATCTGCTGCTTCAACGCTGATCTTAACAGTGCTGTCAACAGTATACTTGAATACACGGATAAAGTCAAGAAGGTTTACGGTTTCATCACCGTTAGCATCGCCCATAGTGGGGGTGATTATCTCGCCGACTTCACCGTCAACGTCTACAAGATTTGTAACATTTGCATTTTCACCGACGGTAACATGGTTTGTACCTGTAAATGTGAGATAGTCACAACCGCGTGAACCGCCCATTACCTGATAGAAGTCACCGCTGAGAATTGTTACGCTTGAATTCTGGTCAAACATACCCATTTGTTCAGCAACATATTCTTCAAGGCAGTAGTCGGTTTCGGCGATTGCCATAGCATGCTCAACACCTACATAGCGGAAGTGCCATGCCTCGTAGATAAAGCCTGTTACTTCGCTCTTGCCTTTAAGGAAACGGTGGATAAGACCATACTTCGGACCGTTTTCTACAATCCACTGCCATTCGGGAGTGTCATGGTAATGCTCATGTGCTTTGCCTGCACCGTAGGTTTCTTCAAGTCTTTCATCGTAGATGTCAAATGCAAAGCCAAGCTGATGCTCACTGTTACCCGCTGGCGAAGCACTTCTTGCTATAGCGAGATAAGCTGTGTCAAAGTCCTTACCATTAACTCGCTGATTACCTACAGAGTCTGAGAAGATGCCGTACTGTGTATGTGCACTTCTGAAAGGCCAGCTCGGATACGGAACATAAAGTCCCTCGGCTTCCATATCTTTAAACATCTGTTCAAAAGCTGCAGCCGCATCTTTTTGAAGCGTAACGGTATGAGTTTTGCCGCTACCGCTTGTATATGTAAATTCTACAAGGTCATCTGGCTGCCAATCCCAAGCCTTGGGACGTGCAGGAGTTACCATGTCGAGATAGCGGTCTTCAACCTCAACGCCGATAAAGTCGGTGTAGCGGAAGTACTGATAGCCGCCGACTACCCAAAGGTTGTAGCCGTCTGCAGAGGTCTTGTTCATCTTGCAGTCCTCGCCGAATACAAGAGGATTGTATCTTGCAGCGATGAGGTTTGTTGTGGGATTGCCAACCGTGTCAAATACGATGCTGTCAAATGTTGTAGGACCGCTAAGACGATAGTGCATATTGCCGTCAAAGATAAGCTTTGCACCTGCGTCACGGTAGTCAACGTCACCGTAAAGAGAAGTTACAAGAACTTCGCCTGTGTGAGTGGGTTCCTGGAAGGAAACGTGTGATGCACCGAACTTCCACTCAAGGTTAACGGGGAGAGTGCACTCGCCGATAAGAACAACAGTACCGCCGTCCTTGCCGAGCGCATTGAATGCATCCTCAAGATTTCCGAAAGGATGAAGCGGGTTTACACCGTTGCCAAAGCCGCCGTCAGCAACGAATACCACTTTTTCAGCAACCTTTGCGGGAGCTTCTTCAATAAGGCATGTGTACTCACAAATCTTACATGTGTGAGCGGTGAGTCCGCCGCCAAAGGGATTTGCGTAAGTTTCGCCAAATGTATGCTCACCTGCAAGATCGCAGAGTGAGAGAACGTCAAACTGAGCCATGCTAGCCATGGTGGTTATGCCGTTTGCAACAGTTCTCGGGTCATAGTGAAGCTCTACTTTGCCGTCGGAAGTGCGAATACTTACGGTATCAAACTCATAAATATCGCCGCCGTTAAGCTCGGTAACGTCAATAATTACCTTGCCGGTTGTGAAGTTTGTATTTGCGCTGCCGCCGGTGTAGAGGTTTTCTACGATAGCCTGATCTTTTACGTTGATAAATGTATCCTTGGATGTAGCATTATCCTGTGCAGCACCGCCGAATACGTAGCGTACGTATGCGTCACCCTCAACGTTGATAGTTGCTGTACCTGTGTGAACACGTGCGCCGCTATAACGCGAGAAGCCGATGATGCAACGGATATGACCGCTGCGAACGGTAATGGATGTGTCATCGGGATACTCTGCAAGGGTATTTACCCCCTTGTTGTGGCCGCCGATGAGGTAAAGACCGTTACTGTCAGCATTTTCGTAGTCATTAATTACCTCAATACCCTCGTCAAAGGTAAGGGGATTGAATGCTGCACTGATAACTGCAGATGTAGTAATGTCAAATGTAAGGTTTTCAAATACAGTATCGCCGCCGAGCTGCCAGCCTATTGAGGTTGCGCATACAAGCTTTGCTCCGCTTGTACGGTAGTCTGTGCCGCCGTAAACACTTGTTACGGTGAGAGTACCTGTGTGAGCGGGAGCAACGATAGCCGCGCCCATTGTAACCTCGCCGCATATAACAAATGTACCACTGTTGCCAACTAGCATTTCGTACGCTTTGTTAATAGTAGAAACAGGAGTTTCGGGGGTGAGACCGTTTCCGTCTGTAGCACCGATGTAGATAACATCGCCTGCATAGGTTTTGGTACCTGCGAGAGTAGCAGATGCTACGTCGTTTGTTTCTGTAACGGTGTATTCATATACGGTGTAGCCATCACCCTTAACGGTGACAGAAAGAGTAAAGTTTTCAAGGGCTTCGGTATACTCAAATGTAATGCCGTTATCGCCCTTTGTAATGTCTGCAGTAATAGCATTATTGTCGGCTGCCACCGAAACGATGTTTGCAACATCAAAACTCTCGGTAATGGTTACACTGTCCTTGGGAATGTAGATGTTAACAACGTCAAAGTATGTATCAAGAGAAGAGGGAACAGTAACTGCCTCGCCGTAAACGTTGATAGTCTTTGTACCGTTGTGAAGTGATGCGCTGTACTGACCGATGCTTGTGATAACCGCATTGTCGCGTACAGTTACGGTAACATCGCCGTTCATACCGCCTGAGTTTCCGGAAAGGAAAAGACCTTGATTGTTGAGCTTTGCGTTTTCCTTAAGCTCAAGGTTTACGGTACCGCCACTTGCACCTGTGGTTATTGCACCGAGGTAGGTTTCGTATGATGTAACGTCACCGCCGATGGTGAGGTTAACTGTACCGTAGTGAGCCTTGTTTGAAGTTCCGCGGCTGAAGGCTGCTATCTGCATATAGTCACCGCTGTAAATCTCGATGTTGCAAACTTCGCCCTCTGCAAGACCGTTGCCGTTTGCATCGTTGTTGGAGCCGCCGATTATGTACATGCGTGAAGGCAGGGATGTGAGAGTATAGTTGTGAATAATCTCAACACCGTAGCCAACTTTGAGGTTGTGGAAATCTGCGGCAAGCACAGCACCTGAGCTTGCGCCCTGATCAATTTCAATGTTGAGGTCGTCAATTACGGTGTCGCCGCCAAGCACGATTCGTGCAGAAGCTGTGTAGCGGAGAGCGGCGCTATTGGTTGTACGGTAGTCAACACCGCCGTAAACGGAGGTAATGGTAACTGTGCCTGTGTGTTCGGGGAGCTCGGTAAGAGCACTTATCGTAGTGTCGCCCACAACTACAACAGTGCCGCCGTCATCTCCGAGCACAGTTACGGCATCAACGAGTGTGCCGATAGGAGCATCTGCAGTAGAGCCGTTGCCTGTTCCGCCTTGCGCAACATATGCAGTGTCAAGGTTTACTACAGGAACATCGGGCTCTTCCACTTCTTCTTCAATAACATTCACTGTTGTGAAATATGTTTCAAGAGAAGCAGGAACGGTATATGCATCGCCGTAAAGATTGATTGTCTTTGTGCCGTTCGGGAAAAGGGAATCCGCATAGCGGTCGATGCTTGTGACAGTAGCCTTGTCTTTTACATTGACAGTAACACTACCGTTCATTCCGCCTGCATTACCGCTGAGGTAAAGCCAGGTTGCCTTTGAGTTTTCTTTGAGTGTAAGCTCGCATGAGCCGCCTGTTGCACCTGTGGTTATTGCACCCATGTAACAAAGACGTGCAGAAGCATTACCGCCGAGAGTCATATAAACTGTACCGTAGTGTGCCATGTTTGCAACACTGCGGCTGAATGCATCTACCTGTTCATATGCACCGCTGTAAATTTCAATGGTGCAACTTTCGCCTTCATCAAGGGTGTTACCTGTTTTATCATTGTTGGGACCGCCGATGACATACATCTTAACACCGCTGACAGTGTAGTTGTAGCTGATATCGACATTGTAACCTATCTTGAGGTCGTTGAAGTCAGCTGCAAGCACCGCACCGCCGTTTGCGCCCGAATCTATTTCGATATCGAAGTAGTCGATTTCGGTAGGACCGCCAAGCACAAGACGTGCAGAAGCAGTGTAGCGGAGCGCCGCATCGTTTGTGGCACGGTAGTCAACACCGCCGTAAACGGAAGTGAGAACGACCTTGCCTGTGTGGTCGGGAAGATTTACTGCAGCGCCTATAGTGAGGTCGCTTGTAAGTACGACAGTACCTCCGGTTTCACCTACTGCAGTAAATGCGTCAACAAGCGTGCCGAGAGGTGACTCTACCGAGGAGCCGTCACCCGTGCCGCCACTTGCGACATAGACAACATTCTCTTCTGCAGATGCGGAAAATGCAAGTAGCATAATGCAAAGCATTGCAGAAATCAAAACAAATAGTTTTTTCATGGTTTACCTCCAATGATTTTTTACATTATAATTTTATCATATAGAAGAAACTACCAACAGGGTAAAAATATTTGCAAAAAAATCATGCAATTTTAACGAAAAACTTTACATTTTATATGGTATTTTGGTATCATAGAGAAAAAGAGAGGTGAGACCATGGCATTAATAGTTTTATGTGACCAAAAATACAGACACGGTGCATGGTGTGACACTAAGATACGCGGCATTATGGATGAGGCATCCCGCCGCCGTATTCAGCCGCAAATCTATACAAATATAAGTGCCGCCAAGGAGCTCGCCTTGAAATGCGATGAGGATACGTCTGTAATCTTGCTGTTTGATTCAATGCCTTGGCTGTATGAAGCGATGAGTGAGCTTTCGGAGTGTCGCACACATATAATAATTTCTGCTAATTATATTGACGTTGCGTTACCTGCCCCCTATAGCATGGTAGGCACTGATATTGATGCTGCAATGCGCTCTATGGTTGACTATCTTCGCTCTTGCGGCAAGCGGCATATTGCGCTTGTGGGCGTAAACCCTAATTCATGTAATGATAACGGACGTGCCGCTATGCTAAAAAAGTATATGCATATCGACGATTATCGCATATTCTATGCCGAAGATAATATGATGGATTGCTTTGATGAGTTTTTAACCGTGCAGGATAGTTTTGATGCAGCGATCTGTACTAACGATTTGCTTGCTATATGCTTAAGTGAGCAATTAAAGGAACATCCGCGCGCAGGCGAAAAACTCTTTATTCTAAGCCATACAGACACT
Organism: Clostridia bacterium; assembly: GCA_017399305.1. Classification (GTDB taxonomy): domain Bacteria; phylum Bacillota; class Clostridia; order Oscillospirales; family CAG-272; genus UMGS902. The sequence continues at coordinate 25,159 of JAFQDK010000008.1, read as the reverse complement.
GTTATGGCAAAACTTTACGGAGAAGGCATTACTTCCATGACTGTTAATTTTTACGATTGCGGCAGAATACTTGTTGAAACTCACTTCAACCGATTGAAATACGGATTTGCGCGGTCGGTAAACTTGTTGCCGGCTCAGCTCAAAGTGCGTGGAAGTACCGAGAATAAACAGTATATTCCTTCTAAAAATATGCCTGTACCTATGCAGCAACCGAGTTTGTCTGAGAAAAAGACAATCAACCTTCCAACAGGTAATGTCAGCAGACTTGAGCGTATACTTGCATCAAGCGACCTTGTTAATTTAAAGATCATGTACTGTCTGCTTTGCGGCTTCAATTATGAAAGAATGAGCGAGTTTTGTTTTATTTCTGCCGAAACGGCGAGATACCGCGTACGCAAGATTCGCAATGCCCTTGGTGTGCAGAAAAGGTCGGATGCGGCCGACATCCTTTGCGCATATATAAAAAAAGAAAGTCTGCTTGCGATAATCAGTGAACAGGAAGAAAAACATAACAAGATAATAGTATAAAAAACAATCCCTCGCTGTGTGAGGGATTGTTTTTTGTTTAGATATCGCTTGATTTGCTTCTTAGCTGATAAAAGGCCACGGCAGAAGCGGCGGCAACATTGAGCGAATCAACACCGTGATACATCGGTATCTTCACGGTGAAATCGCATCCGGCTATGGTCACGTCTGAAAGTCCGTCGCCCTCTGTTCCCATGATAATGGCAAGCTTCTTTTCTGCTGTAAGCCTTGGGTCGTCAATTGAAAGCGAGTTGTCCTTAAGTGCCATAGCCACGGTTTTAAATCCGAGAGCCTTAATTTCATCAAGACTGTCGTCGGCTAAAAAAGTCCATTCAATCTGAAATACGGTACCCATGCTGACTCTTGAGGCGCGTCTGTACAAAGGGTCAGAGCATCCGGGCGTCAGGAGCACTGCATCCATTCCAAGCGCCGCAGCCGAGCGGATTATGGCGCCTACATTGGTCGGGTTCATAACTTTGTCAAGTATAACGATTCTGCTTTTGCTTTTGCAAATCTCGCTTACGGTAGACAGGGGCTTTCGCTTCATAGCACATAGCATGCCTCTTGTAAGCTTAAAGCCCGTAAGCTGTGTCAGAACATCAAATTCTGCACAAAAAACCGGGACGCCTTTTATTCTTGTCAAAATATGCTTGCCCTCGCCCTCAATATGCCTCTTTTCCATAAGGCATGATACCGCTTCGTATCCGGCATAAAGAGCGCGTTCGATAACCTTTGGGCTTTCCGCTATGAACATGCCTTTTTCGGGGAACTCTCTGTTTAATAGTTGCCCCTCGGTCAGCCGAGCATATACATCAAGCCTTGGATCAAAAAAATCTGTTATTTCTATAATGTTATTCATATTCTCTTTCACTTCACTGACCAATACTTATCATAATGTTGCCTGTGTCGGTGCTGATTTCACATTTGCCACCGATTACAGTCTTGGGAACGTCTACCTTGCCGGTGTCAGTTTGCGCAATAAACACCTTGTCGGTCAGCAAATTACCGGTAACGTCGCCAGTATCTGTTTTTACATATATTTCGGTGGCATCTGAATTGTTAAATTTCACATCACCCGTGCTTCTTTCAATAGAAAACTTTTCGGCGGCGATAACATTATCCAAAGAAATGCCGCCAGTATCTCCGTTTGATATAACGCTTTTGCACTTTGTATCAGTAATATATGTTTTACCTGTTGACACGCTAACACTGACATCTCCTTTAGAGGTCACGTCCGAAACAGTCACCTTGCCTGTGGAAACCGAGAGGTCAAGTGTGCCGACGGAGGTGTTTTCGACACGAATGCTACCTGTGCTTGTCTTTATTTTTAGAATTTCTGATGCGGAAGCATGGTTTGTTACTTTTCCGGTATTTACTGAAATATCAATACTTTCAAATTTGAAGTCTTTTGGTATTTCTACATCTCCTGTGCTTGATTTTACCGAAAGCGTATTGTATTCTTCTTGTGGAATAGATACCGTTATTTTAGGGGTGCCAAAGTTTATGCCTATATATTCATACCATTTTCGTGTGTCGACCATTTTGATTACAAGAGTATTGTCATTTACTGTGACCGTATGTTTCGTGTTTTCCTGCTCATAGCAATCAACCGAGGTCGTCAGGCTTTTTGAAGGTATAAACACAACATCCGAAGTATCAGTTATAATCAATATATTTTTATAATTATCGCTGATCTCATAAGAATTGCTTTCGTATTTGGTAGTTGATAATTTCGTAAAATCCCAGTTAAGCATTGACATTGCACTTCCAAAAGCAATACATCCGATCAACACAAGAGTAGCTGCAATAATAAGCCATACTTTTGTTCTCGTTCTCATTACGCTTCCTCCTTTTTGATAAAGCAATTCTTGATCCATATTGCCGTCTTCTTGGTGAGTATCAATACGCTTTTTGTTGCTGCCTTACATCCGTAAAACATAAAGATAGAGAGCCCTGCACAAACAATTCCTGCGGCGAGCATAGCAAGAGCCGAAGCACCGTTACCGGCTATGGCAAAAATGATACCTGATGGTACACAGGCGACAGAACAAGCCGTGAGTGAAGCAAAGACAGCCCACATGGAAACTATAATGGCCCATAAGGATGCGTATAGCGAGAGGATTACAGCAACTGCGGCAATTGCCAAGGAAAGCCATATAGGAGAACCGAGTGCTAAAAGTACGATTTCGCCTGTGTTTAGCTGTCTTTTAAATCTAATTCTTTCCTTAGCGATTTTCGAAAGAGGCGTTTCTGCTACCACTTGTGCGACAATTTCTTCGACAGTGCCTATTGCCGCTACCGCTTCTTCTTCCGAAAGACCTTCTTCTTTTCTATCCTCAATCATTTCACTGTAAAATGTCAAACGCTCCTCAATATCATCCTGAGGTAATCCGGATAAACCTTTGCGCAACTGCGAAAGGAATTCTTGTTTACTCATCGCCATTGTCCTCCTTGGTTACAAATCGGTATATAGATAAGATTTCTTTCCACTCGATTTTGAAATCTTCAATGCGTTTTATCCCATTATCAGTAATATGGTAATACTTCCGAAGTCTGCCACCATGCTCAGCAGTATGAACAGTTAGCATATGCGCTGTTTCCAAGCGTTTAAGAATGGTGTACAAGGTGGATTCGGAAAGCTCAATATACGGCTTCATATCTTTAATGATCTTATAACCGTACGAATCTTCGTCTTTGATTGCTGCCAAAACGCAGACATCCAAAAGACCTCGTTTTAATTGAATATCCATACCATACCTCCTTTTACGTAATACATCATATCACGAAGTATTGTTTTTTGTCAATAGTTTGAGCAAGCGAAAGAGCAGACTTCACGAAAATAGTCGCAAAATCTGCTCTTGATATATGAATTTTAGTTTGTTGCTTTTTTCGAGGAGTATGTCTAAATCGGTGCTACTTGTTTAGTATAAATGTATTGAAATACTTGTTTCTGTATGCAGTTGGACTGAGCTTTTCGTGGTATGTAAAAAACTTTATAAACAAGGCTTCGTCGTCAAACCCAAGCTCGTATGAAATCTGCTTTACCGAAAGATTTGAGGTATGCAGATAGTCTTTTGCTACGTTGAGTCGCATATCTATGATGTATTTTTTCAGAGTAATGCCGGTTGCTTTGCAAAACGCTTTGCTGAGATAGTCGGGGTTGTAGCCAAGTGCCGCCGCAACCGATGCCACAGTAATGTTGCTTTTAATATTGCCTCTGACATATTCGGTAATCCTCTTGATCGTCGGCTTAAAAAAAGCATCTTCTTTCATGATTTTTTTCAGTTCCTCGTAGACACTGAGGGCAAGAGCATCGCGTGCGTAGACCGAATATGACGGAGTATTTGAGACATGTAAAAGCTTTTTTAAAAGAAGCTTTGCTTCGTGATATTCATTGCCGGTATAAGTTTTAAACGGAATAGGGAGGTTGTCAGTTTTGTAATGGAACCAATAAAACGCTGTGCCGCCTTCGTGGATTTTATAGCCGCGGTGAAGCTTGTCCGGCTCTAAAACAAGAATCTGGTTTGGCGTAAGCTCGTACTGAATCCCGTCCTCTTCCATATAAAGAGTACCGTTTGTCACAAAAATAACCTCAAAACTTTTCATAACTCTTTTCATGTGGATATATGGATTGTCAGTAGAAAGCTCACCGACGGAAAGGAAAGAAAAATTTGTATTGTCGAAAGTTAACATGTCTGATTTTCTCCGTATTTATCAGTTTTTAGTATTGAATGAAATATGTAAAAATACTATAATTATATTGAAAAATTATATAAATTTTATAAATTTAGTGTTTTATTCTATAATTATATTACAGATTAGCCTAAAATTCAAGTACTTCGGGCAATAGGAGATGCATTATGAAAAATATAGGATTTTCGCATGTTAATATAAACTGCGGATTTTGGAAAACAAAGCAGGATATGGTGAAAAACGTAACCGTTGATGCGGTTTACGACCGCTTTAGCGATACACACCGTTTTGACGCGCTTAAATGCAAGCCCTTGACCGAAGAATATACCCCTCATATTTTCTGGGATTCGGATGTCGCAAAATGGCTTGAGGGCGCGGCATACATCCTCCAAGAAGAGAAGAATAACGAGCTTTTGAAAAAAGTTGAAGCTGCCGTTGACGATATAATTTCAAATGCCGATGAAAACGGATATTTCAACTCGCATTTTCTCGTGACAGAGCAGGAAAAGCGGTTTAAAATTCGCAGTCAGCACGAGCTTTATTGCGCGGGACACCTTATTGAAGCGGCTATAGCACACCGCGATGCCACAGGCAACGACAGATTTCTTAAAGCTATGTGTAAGTACGCTGACTATATTGAAAAGGTGTTTAAAATTGAAAAAAGTGCGGCGTTTATAACCCCCGGTCATCCCGAAATCGAGCTTGCACTTGTAAAACTCTATGCCGCAACCGGTGAAAAGCGCTATTTCGAGCTTGCCGAGTATTTTATTGACGAGCACGGAAAGTATTCTGAGACTGTAGGAGAAACTACCGCACCAAAGTACAATCAGGACGATATGCCGCTTAAGGATCGCACTACAATTGACGGTCACAGTGTGCGGGCTCTTTATCTCTATTCCGCGGCTGCAGATGTTGCCGCGTTGCGCGGCGACAAGGAGCTTGCCGATGCATGCAAGCGAGTTTTTGACAATCTTGTAAACAAGAGAATGTATATAACCGGTGCATCCGGCTCCACCCATATTGGTGAGGCGTATACTGCCGACTATCATCTGCCAAACCGCACTGCCTATGCCGAGACCTGTGCTTCGTATGCGCTTGCGCTTTTCGGCAAGAGAATGTTCAAGCTTGATAAAAACTCAAAATACGCGGATGCGGTGGAACGAGCTTTGTATAACGGATTTTTATCGGGCGTATCCATGGATGGCAAAGCGTTTTTCTATGAGAATCCGCTTGAGATGGATCCCGATTTCAACAACGTATACAGCGCGGCCAAGCGCAGTGAACGCTTTGCCTCAACAGAGAGAAAAGAAGTGTTCGGTTGCTCATGCTGTCCGCCCAATATCATCAGACTTATTTCAAGCATCGGAAATTACCTTTACAGTTATGACGACGAGGTTTTGTATGTACACCAGTACGTAAACTCCGTAGCAAACGAAAACGGAATTTCCGTTGAACAGACTACTGAGTATCCTAAAAACGGAAGCGTTAAGATAAAGTTCAATACAAACGGTAGAAAACTTGCGCTTCGTATTCCCGGTTGGTGCCGCAAATTTGATATTGACTGCGAGTACGTTATGGAAAACGGCTACGCCGTTATTTCCAAGGGTTGCGGCACGGTGAATATCGACTTCGATATGCCCGCAACCGTTATTCGTGCAAATCGCCGCGTTCATGACAATGCAGGTCGTGTTGCGGTAATGCGCGGCCCCATCGTTTACTGCGCAGAGGGTGTTGACAATGGCAAGGATACGCGCAACATCCGAATCGACAAAAATGGTGATTTTGAGATAAAGGACTCCGAGTTCCTTCTCCCAACGATACATACGACCGCATACCAGCTCCCCGAGAGTGACGAGCTTTATTTTGCGGCAGAGGATAATTGGGTAGAGATGCCGCTTACGCTTATTCCTTACTATGCTTTTGCCAATCGCGGCACAAGCGAAATGAACGTTTGGTTATTGGAAAAATAATATATATTGGAGGAAAATGATATGAAAAAAATTCTGTCGGTATTTTTGGCGGCATGTATGTTTTTTTCAAGTCTTGTAATGCTTACCGGTGCGGCAGAAAGCAACATGGAGCTTTACAGTGTTGAACAAAACTATGTGGCAACCGTTGCGCACGGCACCTCGTTTGAGGATGCGGTTTCGGCACTTCCTAAAAACGTGGCGGCAACCGTGCTTGATCCCACGCCCATTGACAGTGTGGACGAGGTAAGCTACACCTTTGATGACGGCATCGAAAGCGACTGGAACGTGCTTTCCACCTCTATCACAGGTGTTGACGGCAAGATGCAGCTTGCCAAGGGTGCAAACGTCAAGACCGTAGTCGGTGACGAAGCAATGACCGACTATGTTGTGGATTTTGACATCACTCTTGATGGCGAAATTACTTCAAATGCGGGACTTATCTTCCGCAATACAAATGCTACAAATACCGGTGCCGACTCTTACAACGGATACTATGTAGGTATTGGTAAGCTTGGTACATCTACCGGCTTTACAATTGGATACGCCGACGGCAAATGGCATCAGATTTCCACCTTTGTTCATGCCATTGAGGTTGATACTGCGTATAGTCTTCGCGTGATCGTATGGGGTGAGAAGTATTATGTGCTTATCAAAGAAGCAGGCGCTGACGATTACACCTTTGTTTACACAGGCGCGCAGAACTCCTATGCGGCAGGTAATGTAGGTCTTCGTGCCTACAATCAGGCATTCAGCATTGATAATTTCTCGATAAACCAACTCACAGACGAGCATCTCGCAACTGTTGGCGTTACCAGAACTGAGAAAGTAAGCATTCCGGTTGCAAATTGGACATGTGCAAACTATGACGGTGATGCTGCAGGCAGATATGAGTTTGTCGGAACACTCGGTGAGAGTGCGTACGGAAATCCCCAAAGTCTCACCGCCAAGGCAACAGTAACCGTAAAGGATACTCCTGCGGTGATTGATTATACTCACTCTGTTCCTTTTTCGCAGGTAAACGTTGAGGATGCTTATTGGTCAAACCTCCAAAAGCAGTTTGTTTGCAAGGTTATCCCCGTTGCAATTTCCAATATCAGCACAAAGACCGGCGGTATGGAAAACTTCCGCATCGCATCCGAATACCTCGCAACCAAGAGCGGCAACTACACAACTACTGACGCTCCCGGTCATGGCGGTGCGATTTACGTAGACTCTGACGACTATAAGGTAATTGAGGCTATGTGCTATGCGCTCACCCTTGATGCAAATGGTGATGAAGAGATGCTTGCAGGTCAGGCGGCGATCAAGGCAGAGCTTGAAAAGTGGATTCCCTGGATCGTTGGCTCACAAGAGGCTGACGGCTATCTCTACACCCCCTATACACTTACATATGTTAGCAGTACAAGAACTGCGGATATGCGTTTTACCGGCCGTACAGACGATATGCCCGTTCACACTGACGGCTCTCTTTATGATACCGTTGGCACGGCTGATTATGCATCCAAAGTAAACATGGATAACCATGAGCTTTATTGTGCAGGACACTTTTACGAAGCGGCTGTTGCACATTACAGAGCAACCGGTGACTTCAGACTTCTTGACGTGGCAGTGAAAAATGCTGACCTCGTTGCACGCACATGCGGCAAGGGCGAAGGTCAGGCATATGTTGTTCCGGGACATCAGGAAATCGAGCTTGCACTTATCAAACTTGCAAATCTTTGCTTGGAAATCGGCACCGCTAACGGTATAGATTACGCAGCAAAGGCGGATAGCTATATTGCTGTTGCGAAATTCTTCCTAGACGAGAGAGGAAACAACAGCGAGTATCACAAGCCCCTCAGCAACAACCTTATATATTATCAGAATGATGCGCCCGTAGCAGAGCAGACTACAGCTCACGGTCACTGCGTACGCGCAAACTATATGTACACCGCTATGGCGGATGTTGCACTTTTGGCCACTGCAAACGGCGGCGAAAACCCATATGACACTGCGCTCAATTCAATTTGGAATGATATGCTCACCAAGATGTATGTACACGGCGGTATCGGTATCCCCGCCGGCGAGTCTTACAGTGAGTCATATGCGCTTCCAAATGATAACGCATACTGCGAAACCTGCGCACAGATTTCAAACGTGATGTGGAATCAGCGCATGAATCTCCTCTACGGCGACTCAAAATATGTCGACCTTATGGAGTGGACACTTTACAACTCGGTAGTTTCTTGCGTAAACCTTGACGGTGACCGCTTCTTCTACCAGAACCATGTTACAAGCAACAGTGATTTTACTCGCTCTGTATGGTTCGGCACTGCATGCTGCCCGCCTAACCTCCTCCGCACGGTTGCTTCAATCGGCGGCTACATTTACACTCAGGACGGCGAGGGAAATATCACCGTTAACCAGTACATAGGCAACACTGCCGAAATGAATGTCGGCGGCGAAAGTGTAAATATTACTATGGAAGGCTCCTTCCCGTGGGACGGCAACGCAACTCTTACTGTAAACAAAACCGCGAAAGCTGCATTTGCAATCCGTTTCCGCGTTCCCGAATGGGCAAAGGGCGAAAATGTAATCACTCTTAACGGTGAAAATGTATCGCTTACCACTGACGATGACGGCTATGTTGTAATTGACCGAATTTGGGCAGAGGGTGACAAGGTTGTTCTTGATTTCCCGATGGAAGCAGAGCGCCTTTACACAAATGAAAATATCACTGCAAACGAAGGTCTTGTTTCGGTACGCCGCGGTCCTATCATTTACTGCGCAGAGTCGCCCGATAACGATGTAGATGTTCTTTCGACAGTTCTTCCAAAGGATGCTGAATTTACCGTAAGCGAAATGACCAAGCTTTCCGGTCGCGACAGCAGCGACCCCTACAATATCGAAAATATCCGTACTATCAGCTATTCAGCGAAATATAATACACTCTTTGACGGCGCACAAGAAGCCACCGTTACGCTTATTCCTTACTATACGTGGAATAACCGCGGTTATTCGGACATGACGTTGTTCCTCACAGAGGCTTCTGATGTGGATTGTAATAAGCCGCTTGAGTATTATGCAATGCCCAGTGCGTCTCATACATGCTCGACCGACTCGCTCGGTGCGCTGAATGACGGCTCATACCTTGCTTCTACCCGTTGGACTGCATATGGCTCAAAAACGACCGAAAACTACATTGAGTATGCATTTGACGGTGAGGTAACTCTCCGCGGTTCGTGGGTAACATGGTATCATGATGGCGGCGGAGTTCAGGTGCCTGATGCTCTTGACATCGTATATTGGAACGGCACCGAATGGAAAAATGTAACGAACCTCACAGGTACCGATACGTTTAAGATCAACAAGGGCTGGACTACTGCAAACCACAACATAAACGGTGAAAGCTACTACGGTTTTGACGAGATAACCACTACCAAGATAAGACTTCTTCCCAAGAATGCCAATATGACCGCTACCGTGGCTCAACCCGGCATTGTTGAATGGCGTCTTGACGGTGAAGTTACAAATAAAGCGTTTGTTCTCCCCAAGATTTACGAGGCAGAAAACGGTACCGCCCTCGGCATCACACTGAAACGCTTTAAGATTTCCGACCCGCTGTCCAGCGCAAACGGATTTGTGCACCAAGTTGACAATGCAGAGTCCGGTGTAAAAATGGACGTCTATGTTGCAAAGGCAGGTCTTTACGACGTTGAGATCACCTATTCCGGTGACGGCAACGCTTATCCCAATTCTTCAAATAAGATTTTAGTAAACGATGAGTATGTAACTACTGTAAAGTATGAAAAACTCAGCGGCTGGGTAAACTGGGAAAAGCAGACGGTTCGTTTAGCTCTTGATGAAGGAGCAAGCACCATTACGTTTATGTATAATGATGAGCTTGAAGAGTCTTTTGCAAGACTTGACTGCATCAAGCTTACATACGTTGAAGAGTCAGCGATAGAGGGCGATATCAACGGCGATGAAGTTGTAGACATATACGATGCTATGATGCTTATTAAAAATATTTTAAATGGCAATGCAACAACAGGTGATATGAATGTGGACGGCAATATTAACCTTGTAGACGTATTACAGCTTTTGAAAAAGATCGTAAAATAATTAAAAACGGTACTTAATCAACCCTCACTGTTCATTTATGAGCAGTGGGGGTTCTACTATACTTTCAATTCCTCCTCATCATGGAACACCAAGAGAAAAATGGTTTTAGAAACTGTACAATGCACAACGGAGGAAAACGGCGGTGCAAACCACTGTTTTACCAGTGGTTATGATTTTGTTTTACGCCGCGTGCGAAACTGAATGTGTTTTTTGATAGGCATGTTGATTCAAATGTTAAGAATTTATCAGCATGATATTGACTTTATAACCAAACTGTGTTAATATAGTACGTGTACGAAATATATACGGGAGGAAGGCGCATTGATAAACAGTATAATTCAGCGACACAGTAAATTAGCACCGTTATCCGATACAGAGATACAGATAGTCCGTGCGGCGACGCAGCTCTTTCTGGAAAAGGGATTTTCTGCAACAACACAGCGCATGATTGCAGAGAAAAGCGGCATAGGTCTTGGCACGTTGACCTACCATTTTCGCACAAAAGAGGACTTGCTAAAACTGCTGATTGAAGAACTGATGGACTTTCATTCGGATGTTATTGAAGAAGCGGCGGTAAGTACAAGCGACAAACTGCTTTCTTATGCAATGGAAATTGCGGTGCAGATTGCACTTTGCGAAAACGATAAAAAGGCGTGGGATTTATACTATTCTGCGTACAGCCACCCTATAACATTTTCATTTATCAAGGACTGGGCGGCGAAGAAAACGCATAATCTGTTAGGCGAGAGACTACCGCATCTGCACGAAAGTGATTTCCGTAATCTTGAAAATATAACAAGTGGCATTGAGCTTGCTGCATTCATTTCGCCTTGCGACCGATATTATACTCTTTCGGATAAGGTTACGCTCACGCTTGACTGCATGATGAAGATTTATGATATTTCCGCAGAGGAACGAAAAAACGTCATAGAAAAACTGAATGAGTTTGACTATGCTAATGTAAGTATGCAATTATTTAAAAAGTTTTCGAATAAATTAAAATAAATAATATATAAATCAAAAAGGAGAAAGCATATGAAAAAGACTTTCAAACAGACACTGTCATGGATTTTGGTAATGGCTATGCTGTTTTCCTTTGTTCCCGTAGTTCCCATTGCGGCGGCAGAAGAAAATACACCTACTATAAACCGTGATGCATTCGGCATTATAATTGAGGGTGACCTTAATGCCGATGAAGTGGCAAATTACAAGAAAAACAACCCTTACGGAACTGAAGAATGGTTCCCACTCTTTACGGCAAATGAGTTGTACTATGTCGAAGGGCATGAGAACGGCAGATATTTCCGTTCATATGACTATGACGGTACCATGGGTAAAGTGCGTGACGGTGAGCGCATTGGCGGCAAGAACGAGGGCAATGACAGAGGCTTTACTATGATGGACACATCGCCTATTGACCTCTACGGTACAGGCAGCAAGGAGTATGTGGCAACTGTTGCGTACTGGTACGGCGGCTCGACGCTTGAACTTTTCGTTACCGACAAAAACGGCGACCGTGTTACCAATACATACGATCTTGCAAAGGGCGACCGCATCGACAACCTCGACGCTGTTTCTGCATATGCAACAACCGGCTTTGTATCGGTTGCGGCAGGCGACTTTGATGGCGACGGTGTTGACACTATTATTGCATATATCCCACAAATGGAGGATGCATCTCCTACAATTGCGGAATATAAGGTTGAAAACGGTCAGATAAGCTGGGTACGCGATGTTCTTGGCACACATGTGTTCGATCTTCTCGGCAATGACAACCTTACAAATACCCGTTCCAAGAACACGCGTGTGCTCCGCAACACTCCTGCTGTTCAGGTTCTTGCAGAGGACGTAGACAACGATAATATTGACGAGGTTATCATTACCGCAGGTATGCACGATACCTATGACAATATAGGCAAAGGCGTTGACGGCAACGGAATGGTTGGCTCTCAGCTCTTTATCTACGACTTCATCCCCGAATTTCCGAACGGAGATAGCACTGAGGCTCGCTTTAACCAGACATTCAAGGCGGCACTCCATAAAAGCGGTGCGGGCCAGAGTGCATCAAGCAGCGGACGCCTTCGTTTTGCATCCTCCTCTGTTGGTAATGTTACCGCAACGAGCGGCGGCGCTGATTACCCCGAAATTATTTCCGCAGGCTGGGTTGACAGTGACGGCGGCAACGGCATCGGACTTGACGGTGAAACGATCAACTTTAATCAGGTAACCTGTACCAAGGCTTATGCTTTTGGCGGAACTGCTGTCGGTAACTACAGCCATTCATCGCTCGGAACTGTAAATACCAAGGAATTTGTTTACGGCGGCTTTTATGATGACAGCGTAGAGGCGCTTGTTCCCGTACAGGTGTTCTCTCCTTGGGGCCCTGGCCATGCAGATGCTATTTTTGCAGGCGGCGTTGTATATAAAATTGAAAACAATCAGATTAAAGAGCTTTATCACAGAGGCTATTTTGATGATGACGATGACGGCATCGGCGCTCACATTATCACAAACGGACTTATTATCGACGTAACCGCAGGTAACTTTGCAAACGACCCTGACGGCAGAGAGCAGCTTGTCTTTGCGACAATGCAAAAGCAGAAGGCTGTCAACGATTATTTCTCGTGCATGTATACATATACCTGCGACAGTGGCGAATTCAGCGAACCTACCGAGGGCTGGGACAGCTATGATGACGGTTGGCTGACCTATGACGATGCAGATGCTTTTATCACACTTTGTGCACCTGACCTCGACTCCAGCGACTCCACTGTTGTAAGAATCAAGGACGTTTCACGTACGTATACCGAGCCTGAAGTGCTTGCGATCCTCGAGGCAACTCCTTATTTTGAGGAAATTCCCGACAGTATCAACAACAGTGAAACCTCCTACGGTAAGAGCGATACCGCAGGTGTTGGTTCAAGCACAAGCAACACTCTCCAGACAAACGTAGTTGCAGGCTTTGAGTGGTCGGTAGACGATATTTGCGCAGGCTTTGTATGCGGCGCAGGCTTTGAGGCTACTATTGAAAATAACTTTACATGGTCAACATCCGAGGAACAGTATGAGACTTTTGAGGTAAACTATGCAAACGATAGCGGCGAAAATGCAGTTATTGTATACCGCCGTCCTGTAATCGTATACGAATACGAGGTTCGCGGTACGGATAATACCATGGTGCTTGCTAAAGAGGGCGAGCTTTCTACCAGCATGATCTCGGTTGAGGAATACAATGATGCGGCTGCACAGTACGGTCTTGATCTGATTCCCGAGGGGATGCTCGGCGAACCCGGAAATCCTTTCTCTTACCGCTCCTCCAAGGACGGTCTTGAAAACGTAGCTACAAAGGATAATCTTACTACACAGTATAACGGCACGGGCACAATTACCCAGAGCTTTACTAACGGTACTTCTACAAGCTCTGAGTATGAGTACGAGCTTAACACCTCCTTTACCGCATACGGCATGGTATTCGGCGCAAAGGTCGGCGGCGGTGCAGGCTATGCGCACACTACCTCCGAGAGCACCGTTAACACCACCGAGATTTCCAAGGCGGGTACTGTAAGCGGTATTCAGGTAGACGGCTATGACTTCCAGTGGCAGTTCGCTCATTGGAACACCACCATCAACGGCACCGAAATCCCTGTTCTCGGATACATTATCCGTGACATCGTTGCACCTCCTTCTCCTCCAAAGGACCTCGGCGTTGAGGAAGTGACCACCACAAGTGCGAAGATTTCCTGGAATCACGGCTCGCGTCCCGCAGAGGAATACCGTATTTATCAGTATTTTGCACAGAATGATAAGTACATTCACGTTGCATCTGTTGACGGTACCGAAACAACCTGCGAGATTACAAATCTTCTCCCCGATAACACCTACACCGTAGTAGTACGTTCATACACTGCGCCTACAGGTTCTGTCGGTATCGGCGGCGAATCTGTAAACAGCGAAGCACTTTCGTTTGCAACTGCGCCTGAGGGGGCTGCACCTATTCTTATTGACGGTGCGTATGACGTTCACACAAGAGTTGGCGCAAGCGCAACCTTTAACGTAGACGTTACTCTCCCCGGCGACAAGTACACTACAGTTGACTATCAGTGGCAGAAGCGTGAAAGCGGCTCGTCATGGGTAAATGTTGACAAGGCGACAGGCAAATCTCTCACAGTTCAAAACGTTACCGCCGAGATGGACGGTACTCTCTACCGTTGTGAGATAAATGCACTTTATGCAGGCTCGCTTATCACATATTACAGTGATGTTGCAAAGCTTCACATTGGCAAGGCGTCTTCTGAGGTAGAGCTATCCGTTAGCGGCTACACAGACGGCTACGGCACGCTTGCCGAGCCTTATACCGGCAAGGCTGATTACCTTGTACAAAGCGGCACTACCGATACACACGTTACTACCAACAAAAATCTTACTACCGATTATAACGGCACTGAGCTTATCGTTTACGGCACTCCTGTGACCGTAGGCGAAAACACCACTATCGGCGCTCCTTATTTCGGCTATGACAGTGAAAGCGGTGCGTACTATGCACTCACCGAAAGCGGCAGTGATTTCACTGTTGACGGCGAGATTAAAGAGGCGTTTGAAAAGGTATATAGCGGCATTTCCGAAGCACCTGCAGGGTTTGACAGCGATTTGCGTATTACTGCCGATGCAAACGGTTCTACATACTATCTTGTAGCGGCTGTTACAGGTACTACAAAAACTCCGATTACCGCACCTGAACCTGAAGAGGGCGAGGAGGCTGTTATCACTGTTGACACCCGTCTTGAAGGACTTACCGATATCACCTATTACTGGATGGTAGACGGTGAGGTGTATGCTTATGGCGAGGGCGGCGCAATCGGCGAAAAGGTTACCGGCGTTTCGACAGACGAGATTTACGAAGTATACGTCAAAGGCGAAACCGAAGTAGTTCTCGGTAAGGGTGAAACCTATACTGTAGTGGACGAGGAGGACTATACCGACGTTGAGGAGATGTGGTACTACGACGTTGTTTACACTCCCGCAACCGAGGGGGATGCTCCCACTCCCGCATTCTATACAGTAACTCCCTTTACCGAAAGCGAAGTTCACAAGTATGTATTGAATGATGCAGACTATAGCTTCGACAGTGCAACACTTTCTATAATTACTGTTGAGAATATCGAAACTGTTTCTGTTCCCGTATACACTCCCAAGCAGGGAAGCGGCATTTCGCTTACCGCAACTGTAACTGATAACACAGGCACAGCACTTTCAAATGCAAACGTTACATTCCGCATGATAAACACTGTTTCCGGTGCGGTTGACGAGCTTAAGGCAGTTGCAAATGCAAGCGGCAAGGCTACAGCAGAGTGGCATGCGCCAGCCTCCAACCTCTACAAACTTGAGATCGTGGTTGGCGGCAATACAAAATACCTTGGCTCTGTAAGTGGGGCAAAGTATTATGATGCACTCGGCACACCTACTGCTGACAATACCACAGAGTACAGACTTCTTCTCACCGATAACGGTAAAACACTTGCAGGTACAATGCCCTTCGGTAACACCTTCGGCTTTGCACTCCAGAGCCGTGTTACAGGCACAAACGAGTGGGCAGATTACACTGCACAGATTGGCGAAACCTTCACATATACAATTACTGCTCCCGGAAAGGCTGAAAGTGAAGTCGATATTTTCACCTACACGCCCTCAAAGGCAGGTGCGTATACGGTTAAGGTATACAGGGGCAACAAGATAGATGCAAACGCACTTGTTGCGGCAGTAGCGCTTGACGTTACCCGTCTTGTTGTTACAATTACTCCCACGTGGGATTCTACTCCTATGAGTGCAGACGACGTAACACTTGTAAGTACGTATGGCGGACACACAGACGGATATCTCAAGACAATATTCAATGTAAACTGTCCGTACTTTGCAAGCCATTCTGCATCCGGCATCTTTACAGTATCTCTCGGATACAAGACAGGTGCTGCAGTGGATGAATTCAAGGGCAATTTCCAGGTAACACTTAATAGCGCAGGCTTTACCATTAAGCCGAGCAGTGCACCCGTATACTTTGCAAGCGGTGAAAACGGTACTGTTGTCGGACGTTCTGGCGATAATCTCTTCCTTATGGCTTCGGGTAGCAGCCAGACAAGCGGCACAAAGCTCACCTTTAATGCTGAGCCCGATGCGGGTTATGCAGTTGACAAGTGGATAATCAACGGCGCAGAGTATTTTGTAGACAGTGCCGCTCATCCCGATTGGTTCCGTTTTGACGGCAATGCACTTGTTATTGACCGTTTTGATGCATCAGAGAGCGGCGATCAGATAAGTGACGGTGCTTTAGAGGTTGAGGTTGCATTTGCATCCGCATCAAACGTAGTTACCTACAGTGTAAACGGCAACGTAGGCGGTAGCATTGCGGCAGTTGTCGATGACGGAAACGACACTTCTCTTGTAAGCGGCACCTCGGTTGCAAAGGGCGTTGACCTTGTCTTCACCGCAACCGCGCTTGACGGCTACGTAATTGACAGTTGGGTAGTAAACGGCGATATTTACACATGGGAAAGCGGCGATAAGTACGCAGGTGAGGTCCTCAGCATCGAAAATATTGATGAGAATCACACCGTTGTTGTATACTTCATCGAAAGCACTGAAAAATACAGCGTTACCACCTCGGTTTACAGCGAAAGCGGCGTACCCGCGGCAGAGCTTGCTACAATTTCCGCAACCGATGCGGAAAGCGGCGAGGACATTTCGCTTGCCGACATCGCAAAGAACACTTCTATAACCTTTACCGCAAACCTTAACGAAACCAATAACACAGTTAAGGAATGGCAGACCTCTACCGACGGCGTAACATATACAACCGTAAGAGGTTCGGGCGGCAAGGGTGGCTATACACTTTACAATATCAGCGAAAATACATACGTACGTGCAATCGTTACCAATGCACAGAGCTACACTCTCAGCTATGCTGTACTTCTCGGCGGTGAAGAGGTTGCCGACGATGGTATTGCAAAGCTCACTGCAAACGGCAACGGTGCAGCGCTTGCAAGCGGCGGCACATACGGTGCATATATCCCCGTTGATTTTGAACTCACACTTAATTCCGACTATTATGTAGTAGAGTGGAGCGATACAGTTACCGTAGACGGCACTCTTAAGAATGCAACTCTTACGGCGCTCAACGCAAACCTTGAGGTTGACGTTGTTATCGCAGAAAAGCCTGTTGTTACTGTGAATGAAACAGACAACGGTACAGTAACAGCTATTGGCACAAATGTTGACACTACCGATACCGATGTGAACATTGCAGAGGGTGATGCAGAGCATGTTGACCTCGACAGCCAGCTCACAGTTACCGCAACTCCCGATGAAAACTATTACGTAAGTGCAGTTTACGTTGACGGCGAAGCTATCTACACAGATAACGAAACCGATTACACAGGCGGCGAGATGACCTTTGATATTGAAAGCATCACCGAAGACACCGAAATTGAGGTGGCTTACGCAGAAAAGCCTGTTGTAACATTCGCAGGTGACAGTAACATTACCGTTACTGCAGCGCAGGGCGAAACTACACTCACAAGCGGCGACCACGTTGAAAAGTACAGTGGCGATATTGCTTTTACCGCGGCTCCCGAGATTGGCTATGAAACCGATAACTGGACACTTGGCGGTACAGGTGTGGCTCACGAAAATGAAAATGTTGAGGAAAACGACGTTACGGTTTACACAGTGGCAGGAAATATTACCGCAAACGTTGTAATCGGCGTTAGCTCAAAGGCCATTCCTCAGTATGAAATAGCTATTTCTACAGAGGAAATTGACGAGGGCGGCGCACACGGCACAATTTCTGCAAGTGTTACACGTAAAGAGCTTGACGGCTACACAGGGGACCTTGCAAATGGCGGCAGCTTCTACCGTGACAGTGATATTACAATTATCGCAACTCCTGATGAAGGATACCGCGTTAAGACCTACACATGGAATATCGGCGGAAATGAAGGCAAGGGAACTGCTGTTCCTACAGAGCTTCTTGCAAACGTACAGGGCGACGTAACAATTACAGTCCGCTTTGTAAAGATTGGCAGCGGCATTACATTTGATCCCACCGATGCAGATAGCACAGGCGGCTACATTTCTGCTGCAACTGCTGCAAACGTTGACGTATACGAAAATGCAAACGGTCTTGTACTTGAGGATGGCGTTGAACTCAACCTCACAGCAACCGAGGCTACAGGTTATGAGATTGCAGGTTGGTATACAAACGGCACTCTCGTAGAAGGTACCGAGGGTATGACCGAGTACACCTATGTATCGAACGGCAACGATGAAACTGCAATTACTGTACAGTTCCGTGAGATACTTTACACTATAGAAACCGAGATTGAAAATGGCAGCATCAGCGTGGCTACTCTCAACGATGAGGGTATGGCACGTGGCGGCACAAGTCTTACCTTTACCGCAAGTCCCGAAATCGGCTATGGCGTTTGTGATTGGCTTGTAAACGGCGTAAGCCAGGGCGTTAGCGGCAGCACATTTACATGGGTTGTTGAAAACGGAGCAGCGCTTGACACACCCGTAGATACATTCACTGTTGAAGCGATGCTTGAGCGCAACAGCTTTACCGTAACTTATACCGATACTACCGGCGGTACACTTGCAAGTGAAACCGCAAGCGGAACCTATGTAGCAGAGGGCGACGAGGTTACCATTACCGCAACCGCACTTGACGGCTACAAGTTTGGTTCTTGGAAGGTAAACGGCAAGAAGCATGATGAAACTACCGAAACCCTTACTCTTACTGTCACCGGTGATACCACCATTGAGGCGGTATTTGAGCCCGACGGCTACACCGTAGCTTTTGAAACTGTTGGCGAAAATGGTACTATCCGTGTTACTGCAAACGGCGAAAAGGTAAAGAGTGGAGATATCGTTGACCATGATGCAGAGCTTGTTATTACAGTAACTCCTGCAGGCACAAACATGGTAAGTAAGTGGACAGTTAACGGCGAAACTCCCGACGGTTACGAAATGACCGGCACTTCCGATGCAGCCCTCACCTACACAACTACAGTTACAGGTGATGTTACCGTCAGCGTTGAAATCATTTCTCGTCCCACCTATACTGTTACCGTAACATCGGGTGAAAACGGCTCGGTAAGTGAGGAGGAAATCACCGTTTCAAGAAACGGTAGCGTTACAGTTACCGCACTTCCCGACACTTACTATCAGTTTGATGCATGGACTGTTGACGGAGTGCTTGACAACGAAAGCGGAGCAGAGCTTACAATAACCGATATCAAGAAGGATATTGAAGTAAGCGCAGCTTTCAAGGAAGCAATTCGCTACGACGTAACCTTTACCGTAGTATGTGAAACAGGTAATGTGTCTACCGCAAGCGTAAGTGTAGGCGGTGTCGAGATTTATCCCACATCTACAGAGCCTGTTCGTGTAGTTGGTAACAGCACAGTTGTATTCACCGCATCTCCCGCGATGAATGGCGAGAATAACGCAGACATGGTTGCATCATGGACTGTAAACGGCAATACTGTTGACAATCTTTCAAATGTACTCACTATCGAAAAACTTACCGAAAAGACAGACGTAGTGCTTACATTCACAGAGTATAAGGGATATACCATTCCTGTATCGGACGGCGGCTACACAATTACCGATGTAGTACGCACTCCCGATGATACAGCACCCGCTACCGAAATCCGTGATGGTGGCGACATTACCTTCACAGTAACCCCCGAAGAGGAGCATCACTTTAAAAAGCTTATTGTAAATGAGTTTGACATTTTCGGCGATGCTGAAAGTGATGACATCACTGTTGCTCACAACGGCGATGGTAGCTACACCATTACCGTAAGCGATGTAAACGAACTTACATTTACAGCAGAGGCTTTGATGTATCAGGTAGTTCTTGGCGAACTTTTGGAGGTTCCCGAAAGCCTTACCGGAAAGTATACAAAGCTTGATGAACTTGAAAAGGCACTTCGCACTGAGGTTACAAAGGTTGATAAGAGCTATAAGAATACTACCGTATTTGATATAGTTCTCAAGTACACCACCGACGGCGGCGAAACATGGCTTGAGGCAACTGCAGAGCATTATCCTGCAGGCGGCATAAAGGTTTGTATTCCTTATGAGGATATTGCAGATAAGGTGGATAAAACCTATAACTTTACTGTAATTCATATGTTTACAAGTGATATGGACGGTCATAACATTGGAGATACCGAAACCATTACACCGGTAAAGACAGATAGCGGAATTGAATTTACAGTTAACAGCTTTTCACCGTTTGCAGTAGGCTACTATAAAAAAACTTATACTCCTTCGTATGGTGGCGGATTAAGTGGCGGTCCCTCCGCATCTTCTGACACTTACAAAGTTACAATTATTGCAACAGTAGGAGGTAGGATCACTCCCGAGGGAGAGCAGAAATACGAAAAGGGCGAAAAGGTTACGTTCAAGACGACTGCTAACGAAGGATATGTTCTTAAGGAAATCCTTGTTGACGGTGTGAGTGTTGGTGCTAAGACCGAGTACACTCTTGAAATTACAAGAGCTTACCGTGTTGAGGCTATCTTTGAAGAGGTTGGATGTACTGAGGAAACTTGCCCGATGGCTGCATTCTCTGATCTTGTTTATACCGCATGGTATCACGATGGAGTGCACTATGCACTTGAAAACGGCCTTATGGTCGGCATGGGCGACACAATGTTTGGACCAGACAGTAAAGTAACCCGTGCACAGCTTGTTACTATACTCTGGCGTATGGAAGGCAGCCCTGTTGTCAACTATCTGATGACCTTTGAAGATGTGCCGCAGGATGCATGGTATGCAGAGGCAGTACGTTGGGCAACGGCTGAAAAGATAGTTAACGGCTATAGTAGCTTTGAGTATGGCTCAAACGATGAAATTACCCGCGAGCAGATGGCAACAATGCTTTATCGTTACATGCAGTATAAGGGATATGACATTTCTACAAAAGCAGATATCAACTCTTATACCGATTTTGATAACATTTCTGAATATGCAGTAGAGGCGATTCAGTATGCAGTTGGCTCAGGTCTTATCAAGGGTAAGAGCGCAAACACACTCAATCCCAAAGATACTGCAACCAGAGCAGAAATTGCAACACTTATGCAGAGATTTTGCGAGGGAATCGAATAACTCGAAAAACATCAAAGGCACCTTAATGTTTGGGTGCCTTTGAGATCCTCTTTTTGGTTGATGAAATGTTTATAAACAATAAAACCGTTCTCAGTTTTGAGAACGGTTTTATTGCAAAACGAAAAGAACATCCGTACAGATGTTCTTTTTCATTCTGGTTGCGGGGGCGGGATTTGTAACCCCAAGGTCTTGCTATGCGAGCCCTGATGTCTCCCTTCGGGATACAATGCGGTTACAAATCATTACCACAGCAAAAGAGAACGAAAAAAGCACCCATATGGGTGCTTTTCGTTCTGTGTGAGAATGCATAAATTGATAGAAAAAATAGGGGGGTGCAAATCGCCCCTTTTTTGAGGGGAGGGGGTGCAAATTGCATATTTTTTGCTCAAAGGGGGTGCAAAATTTACGGCTCAAAAGAGGGGAGGGGGTGCAAATAGGGCAATCGTTTTTTTGAGGGTGAAAAAAGAAAAAGATTTAATATCGAATTGCTTTATTTTTCAAATTCAAAAACGAGCCAATTTTTAATTTCTTCGAACTCTTTTTGTTTATTATAAGGAAGGTCGCCTTTAGATAATCTAGAATATAGTGCGTCTTTTAGTGCATCACAATACCCTATTTTGGTTACAATTTTCTTTACCACAGATAGTAGTAACCAACTGCAGCCAGTTGCTTGCTCAACTAGAAAGTCATAAGCTTTATCATACAATTCTAAATCTTCATATATGCTAACCATTGCGTAACTCACATCTTGTTTTACTTCATGTTCCGTTTTTCCGATTTCTTCTCCGGCAGAAATGGTTTCTTCTAACTTTTCTTCCCAAAATTCTTGCCCCATGGCAGTAACATAATCATGTTTACAATGTCCGCTTCCTAATACATCACATAGAAATGTATACTTTGAGAGATTTAGCATGTCGGATTTTGTGTTCAAAAGTTCTTCTTTTTTAGATAATACCATTTCTTTGCCGCGCAACTCTTTTTGTCTATCATTTAAATCTTGTTCTTTTTTTCCTAACATTTCAGATTGTTTCGCTAATTCGTCTATTTTGTTTTGAATTAGTAACAAAACATCAGTAGGTGCGCTTTGTCCATCTGGTACACAAGGCGTGACTTCTTCATCAAGAGCTAAATAGTAATGTTCTGCAACATAACCTTTCAGCAAGCTGCTTCCTTTTTGAATATCAATTGAGCGCCAAATATCTTTCTTGTTAATATTTGACAGTTTCGAATAAGTTGAAGTGCTTATAAAAATGGTGCCGCATTCAACAGCCCCGCATTGTTTGCATGCAAGGTTTGTGCTGTTTCCTATCCAAGCTATTCCAAATTCACTTTCCGTTTCTTCGTCTTGCTCCTTACCTTTCATTCCGACCTTTGAAAGAGATATTTCTCCGGTATGTATTCCAATTCCACAGGATATACGATGGTTGAATTTTTCGTCTAAAATAGGATTAAGAAATTTATCAATAGCGGTGGTAATATAGCGTGCTGCATAAACAGCTTTATCTTCGGATTTACCATTGTCATCATCTATAAAGACGGCCAAAATACCATCTCCCATGAAATCGCGAACAACTCCATTTGAATAGCGGACTGCTTGAACAATCGTTCTAATATAACTTCTATATATTTTAACAAGCTGTTCTGCATCAAATTGTTCAGGTAATTTTGTTGATCCACGCATATCTACAAATAAAACCGATGCTTTGCCTGTGTAAATCTTATTAGAATCATGTAAGCTTTCTAGTTTAGGAAGTTTTCCTGATAAATCTTTTTCCAATACTTCAGTATCAAATATTCTTTTGATAGCCGTGGAAAGCAAATCTGTTTCTGATTTTATTATTCTTTCATTCATGTAGTCACCTTTTATTACGATAACAAGTAAGCATCTTCACCATTTATTGAGGTGAAGTGTATTGTTCCATTGGGGCCTTTAGGCCACAATTCTTTTACCTTTTTAGATACTTTTACTTGATTTGTAACTTTAGCTGAATATTTTGAGGCCGTATTAACGCAATCGCCAAATGCTTTTACATCGTACGAGCCAGGAATGCCAATTTTTGTTACAATAACACTGTCAAAAGTTATGCCAACACCAATATCAATCGGTGTGCCAAGGCTTTCTTTTTCTATGATAACATTAATAACGTTTTTACAAATTGTTAACATATCACGGCCACAAAGACCGGCATTTTGTACAGCAAATTTATTTGTTTCATTTTCATCTTCTCTTGCTTTGTGACCGCCCCAAAACACCATCAATCCATCGCCCATAATATCAACAACTTTTCCGTGATGATGTTTAACAACTTCGAGTAAGGCGGTTAAATAAACATGCATTGTAAGAAAAGTTTTTTCTGCACCAACATTCTGTGCTCTTAAAGTGGAATTTCTCATATCCACAAAAAGAACAGCATAGTTTTCTTTATCAAATGAGCCAAACTCTAATTTGTCGGCTTCAAATCCAGGGATTACATCGGATATGGCGGTATCCTTATGCTCAAGCATAAACCTACGTTCTAAAGCATTCTTTTTTGCTTGTTGATAATGTTCCCAAGTACTGTTGTAAACTTTTTGTACGTCAATATTCATTTAATACCTCATATTATATTTACCAGAAAGAGAATCCCAATAGTCGCTATGGTTACAAGCACGGAAGAAAATGAAACTAAAGTCCATTTTAACGTTTTCATTTTCTGGCGATTTATATCATTTAACTTGTATAGTTCTGCAGCCATATTTTTAATAATATCTTCATCGCTCATTTTTTGTACATCTTTCGAAAACTCATCAAATGAGTATTCCTTTGTTGATTTTGGTAAGAACCACTTCGACTTGTAATTTATAACACTTGAATGGGCTCTAACAGTCAATAAACCGAACATGAAAACCAAAATGATACTTATTGTACATAGTAATGCAAATATTATAAACAGTACACCAATCCAACTGCATGGCGTAATATCCAAAATAGCAGTTTCAATAGGCTCGTAGCAAGTGGCAATACCGGCTAAAATAGCAACAACTGCAGCCATAATTATTGACACTTTAGTATCTGCTAATTGAATATATGCAGAAATATCCGATATCGCATTTGATAAAAAGGCCTGTTTTATTTCTATGGTTTTTACTTTTTCATGATCATTTCCCATGGTTGGTTCTCCTTAAAAAATGTTATTGCATTTATTATACCATATATTTGTAGTTTTTTCTACCATTTTGACAATATGGCAACACTTCTGGTGTTATGATACAATCTTCTTAAAGGAGATGATTGTATCATGGGTAAAAGACATAGTGAAGTTGAACGGCAAGCGATAGTTAATCGTTTTTTAATTGACAATGAATCTGTAGCAGACATAGTAACAGAAACTGGAATTGCACGCAGTACCATATATGGTTGGATTTCGCAAAGCCGGGAAATAAAGGCACCCAAAAATATTGAGCTTACTGTCAAAGATTATCGAAAACTTGAAAGCAGAGTGAAACGGTTGGAGAGCATTATCGAGGTAATTAAAGAATCAGGATGCTCGCCAAGCAATACTTTGGATGTGAAACTGCCGGCTATGGAATTGTTACAAGGGCGGTATAGCATTCATCTTTTATGCGATGCATTGGATGTTCCAAGAGGTACTTTTTATAATTATGTTTTTCGTGGCAAACATACGCACACATGGTACGCCGAACGTAGAGAAATGATG
>JAFQDK010000049.1 GCA_017399305.1 Clostridia bacterium | reverse complement strand
TGGTCGGAATGACAGGATTTGAACCTGCGACATCCTGCTCCCAAAGCAGGCGCGCTACCAACTGCGCTACATCCCGATAGCAATATTAAATTTTTATGTTTGTTTAATAGCAGGATAGTCGCCGCGACATCCTCGGCTCCCTGCGGTCACCGCCATCTTGCGGTGCCCAAAATTGTACGCTCGCATATGCTCACACAATTTTGACCGCTACGCCTTTTCGCACTCGCTTTATCTGCCACAGGCAGTGCTCGTGCTCAAAGCCCAAAGCAGGCGCGCGGTGAGCTGCGCTACATCCCGATAGCTGTATCAAATTGTGCGACCAAATCAAGTGCGCTTTTATATTATATACAAACTTAGCTTAAAAGTCAAGTCACTTTAATGCTAAAATTAATATTTTACTGTGTGAAATCTTGTTGAAATCCTTTGACTATTATAAATATATATGTTATAATATCATGATACAATAGGAAAATTATGCAAAGGTGGTGATCGGTGTGCGGATTTTGGGTATAGACCCCGGCTATGCAATAGTCGGATGGGGCGTAGTTGATTTTGAAAACAGCCGTTTTCGTACGGTTGATTTTGGTGCAATTCGAACCAAGGCTGGCACCGACACTGTTGACCGTCTTGAAAAAATATATGACGGCATGAACCAGATAATTGAAAAATACAAGCCTGATCATCTTGCAATAGAAGAGCTTTTCTTCAACACCAACCAGACGACCGGTATCGTAGTGGCAGAGGCAAGGGGCATCATACTTCTTGCGGCAAAGCAACACGGGCTTCGTATTGGTGAGTACACTCCGCTTCAGGTAAAGCAAGCCGTGGTTGGATATGGACGCGCCGAAAAGGAACAGGTTATACAGATGGTAACGACTATGTTGGGGTTGCAAAAACCGCCCAAACCTGACGATACTGCGGATGCGCTTGCGATTGCAATGTGTCACGGGCACTGCGCATTTTCACGCATGGGCGGATATTTCAATAAATAACTTCGGAGAAATTGATATGTGGATCAGCGATAACTGGAAAGACTATGAATTGATAGACGCGACAGACGGCGAGCGCCTTGAGCGATGGGGTGATTATACCCTTGTACGCCCTGACCCGCAGGTAATCTGGAAAGGTGCGGCAAAGTCACAGCTTTGGAAGCGTGCGGATGCATCGTATAAGCGCTCACGCAGCGGCGGCGGTTCATGGAAGGATTGTCGTGTTCCGGAAACATGGACTATCGAATACAAGAATCTCAAGTTTCTCATAAAGCCTATGGGATTCAAGCACACCGGGCTTTTTCCCGAGCAGGCTACAAACTGGGATTGGTTCTCTGATCTTATAAAAAAAGCAGGCAGACCTATCAAGGTTTTAAATCTCTTTGCCTACACAGGTGGCGCTACCATTGCGGCAGCTGCCGCAGGAGCATCTGTTTGTCATGTTGATGCGGCAAAGGGAATGGTGCAACAAGCAAAGGAAAATGCGAAACTTTCAGGTCTTGAAAATGCGCCTATACGCTATATTGTTGATGATTGTAAAAAGTTTGTTGAACGTGAGATTCGCCGCGGCAACAAATATGACGGAATCATCATGGATCCCCCCTCTTACGGACGCGGTCCGACCGGCGAAGTGTGGAAAATTGAGGATAGCATAGATGAGTTTATTACGCTTACGGAAAAGGTACTCTCTGATAATCCGCTGTTCTTTCTCATAAACTCTTACACAACCGGACTTTCGCCGCTTTCCATGAAGTATATTGCCGATATCCGTATAAAGCCAACGCGCGGCGGACACAGCGATGCTATGGAAATTGCGCTCCCCGTAAAATCAAGCGGTGCACTTTTGCCTTGTGGTGCAAGTGTTCGCTATGAATTTGATTAGAAAGAAGATAACTATGGCAGAACCTTTTATTATTGCTGAAAATTTATCTTTCACATATACCGATGATGATGGCGATGCTACCGAGGCATTGAAGAATGTATCATTTACTGTTAATGCCGGTGAGTACGTTGCGGTTCTTGGTCACAACGGGTCAGGAAAATCGACTCTTGCGAAATTACTTAATGTAATTCTCACGCCAACCGGCGGTTCGCTTACCGTTGGCGGTCATAAGATTCATGCTGATATGACAGAGGATGATGTTTTTGCAGTACGCCGCGATGTGGGCATGGTGTTCCAGAATCCCGACAACCAGCTTGTTGCTACCGTTGTTGAAGAGGATGTGGCATTCGGCCCTGAGAATCTCGGCATCCCGCGCGATGAGATACGTATGCGTGTTGACGATGCGCTTAAAACTGTTGGTATGTACGATCACCGGTTAAGTCAGCCGCACCGTCTTTCAGGCGGACAGAAGCAACGTGTTGCTATTGCAGGCGTTATTGCCATGATGCCAAAATGTATTGTGTTTGATGAATCAACCGCGATGCTTGATCCGCGCGGACGCGCTGATGTAATGGCAAATATAAGAAAACTTAACGATGATTTCGGCATAACTGTGTTGCATATCACCCACTATATGGATGAGGCGGTTATGGCTGATCGTATAATTGTAGTAAATGACGGTGAGATATATCGTGACGGTACCCCTAAAGAGGTGTTTAAGGATGTTGACGGACTTCGCCGTGTAGGACTTGATGTACCTCAGGGGCGCGAGCTGCTTTATGAGCTTTCGCTTGGTGGTATAAAGTTTAACGACAACCCAATTGATATTGAGAACTGCGCAAATCTTATTCTTGAGAAGTACAACGCGAAAAAGGATTAAAAATGACTATTCTTGAACTTTCGGATGTGTTTTTCACATACGACAAGGGAACGCCTGATGCACACGAGGCACTTGTCGGTATAAATCTGAAAATTGAACAAGGACTTATGACAGGTATCATCGGACATACTGGATGCGGTAAATCTACCATGCTTCGTATGTTTAATGGACTTCTTAAACCTGACAGCGGCAAGATTCTGCTTGATGGCAAGGATATCTGGGAGAATCCAAAGGAGATCTCAAAGGTTCGCTTCCGCGTGGGACTTGTGATGCAGTATCCGGAGTATCAGCTTTTTGACGAAACTGTGCGCGCCGATATTGCATATGGACCTCGCAACATGGGACTTGACGAAGCGGAGATCGTGCGCAGGGTAGAAGCGGCAGCCTCTTTTGCAGGGGTGAGCGCTGATATGCTTGACCGTTCGCCGTTTGAGCTTTCGGGCGGACAAAAACGCCGTGTTGCTATTGCCGGTATTATGGCAATGCAGCCTGAGGTGCTTGTGCTTGATGAACCGGCCGCAGGACTTGACCCTAAAGGACGCGAGGATATCTTCCTTGGCCTTGACCGTTATCGCCGCGAAAGCGGGGCATCGGTTATCATTGTCAGCCACAGCATGGAAGATATGGCAAGATATTGCGACCGTCTTGTGGTGATGAATGACGCAAAGATATATATGGAGGGCACACAGCGCGAGGTGTTCGGTGATGCTGAAAAGTTGATGAAAATAGGACTCGGCGTGCCCGAGGTCACAAAACTTATTTCGCTTCTGCGTGAGGGCGGTATGCCTATCGCACAGGAGATATACACTGTTGATGATGCGAAGACTGCTTTGCTTGAACTTCTGGGAGGTGATAGCAAATGATGAAGGATGTTACTCTCGGTCAGTATTTCAGTGGCAATTCGGTTTTGCACCGTGCAGATCCGCGTGCAAAGCTTATGTTTGCATTCTTTTATATAATTGTGCTTTTCTTTGCTAAAAGCGCGGCAAGCTTTGGATTTGCACTGCTTTTTACTATCATGATGATAGCTATAAGCGGAGTGCCGTTTAAAAGCGTAATTCGCGCTGTAAAACCGCTTGTGTTTATTATTTTATTTACCGCTCTTCTGAACATTTTTTGGACCAAGGGCGAAAAAGTGCTGTTTGAGTGGAAGTTTATCCACATCTATCTTGAGGGCGTGATATTTGCACTTTTTATGGCTGTCAGAATTGTGTTGCTTGTTGTCGGCATGACAATTGCACTGACATATACAACAACACCTATAGCGCTTACCGACGGTATTGAGGCGCTTCTGAATCCTCTTAAAAAGATAAAAGTTCCTGTTCACGATTTTGCCATGATGATGACAATTGCAATGCGTTTTATCCCCACACTTATCGAGGAAACCGATAAAATTATGGATGCACAGAAAGCGCGTGGCGCTGATTTTGAAAATGGCGGATTGATAAAAAAGGCAAAGTCGCTTATACCCATTCTTATACCGCTGTTTGTTTCATCATTCAAGCGTGCAGATGATCTTGCTGTTGCAATGGAGTGCCGCTCTTATCGCGGCGGAGAGGGAAGAACAAAACTCAAACAGCTTAGATATGGTAAGTGCGATATCGTTTTGTTCATTCTTGCTGTAGTATTTGTCGCAGGAATACTACTCTGTAACTATTTTTTGCCTTATATTTCAATATAAAGAAAGGAGCGCGCACCGTGAAGATACTGCTCAGAATTAAATATCTCGGAACCGCATTTTGCGGCTGGCAGTTTCAGCCGAATGCGCGCACCGTTCAAAAAACACTTACAGATGCGGCAGAGCAGCTTTTTGGAGAAAAATGCAGTATAACGGGTTGCAGTCGCACTGACAGCGGTGTTCATGCAAATGACTTTGCCGCTACGGTAGATCTTTCCGAAAATGCAAACAAGATACCGCTTGAGCGTATTGGTGCTGCATTTGCACCTATGCTTCCCAGTGATGTTTCGGTTACTTCTGCCGAGATCGTCGCAGATGACTTCCATCCAAGATATGACGTTTGCTATAAAGAGTATATTTACAAGATTCATGTTTCGCCTGTATCAGATCCATTCCTTTTTGGCAGGGTTTGGCATTATGACAGAAAGGTTCTTTCAGATGCCGCTGTCCGCATGAATGAGTGCGCCGAGGCGATTGTAGGAAAGCAGGATTTTGCATCATTTATGGCATCGGGATCGAAAATTGAGGATACTGTTCGCACTGTAAAATATTGCAATGTTGTGCAGGAAGGCGATATACTTACGATAAAAATAGCGGCAGACGGTTTTCTTTATAACATGGTGCGAATTATAGCAGGCACGCTTATGATGGCTGCCACAGGTAAACTTGATAAAAATGGCATGGAAAGAATAATTTCCGCACATGACAGAAAATCCGCAGGCCTCACCGCACCGCCGGACGGACTTTATCTTAACAAAGTTGTATACAATTGAAAGGAGGAAAAGATATGCAAAAATTACCCGAGAGTGAAACCGTACAAATCAATGAGTATTATGCACGCATAAGCAAAAAGTTGCGGAATATAAAATATCTGATGATATTGCTTATGGTTGTTTCACTTGTTTTTATACTCTGGGCATATCGCAACCGCCTTACTTATGATAACTTCCGCTATCTTCTACGCGATATGGACGAAGCAGGAAATACTGTAGTTTCATCGGATTCTGTATATTACACCGCCAATGATACAAACAATTATCTTTTCTTCCGAGGCGATCTTGCTGTTGCATCGTCTGACGGTGTTGCACTTCACCGTGCACTCGGCAGCCGCTCGTTTGAGGATGATGTCATTTTCAAATCCCCATCGGTTGCAGGCTCTGAGAAATACATGATAGCTTATGATACCGGCGGAACGAGTTTTTATGTCTATAATTCAATAAGCCGTGTATACAATGAAACGCTCGAGCGCACAATTGCGGACTGTGCGGCGGCAGATAACGGTAACTTTGCCGTATTAACTAAGAATAATATCGGTGGATATGTGATTCGCCTTTATGATAAAAACTTCCGTCTTTCAGGTGAGATAACGCGTGAGAGATATGTTTATGCGGTAGATTATTTTGACGGCGAGCGGCTTGGCATTTTTGAATGTGTTTCCAATGGCATAACACTTTCAACTGATTTTCTGATATACACTGTCGGCAGTGAGGATATTGATAAAACTGTCAGAGTTCCGGGCATGGTGCTTGAGTGTGGAAAAACATCTGACGGATTTTATCTGCTTTACGATACCGGACTCTCATTTTTTGATAATTCGGGCGAAAAAGTGATTTCTTATTCGTTTGGTACATCAGGGGTTATGTATGCCGATGCATATGGCGATGCAGTTGCGGTTTTGCTTGATGAAAACAAGATAGGCTCTGACTGCGGAGTATATGTGTACACAGCAGAAAAGCAACTCTACAGCGCACATGTTGATAGCGGTGCAAAGGGAATAGCCCTTTGCGGCGATGATAGTTGCATTTTGTATGACGGTAAAATAGTGACCGTTAATGACGGTGAGAAAAAAGAAACCGAAATACCAAATGGCGGAAGAAAGATAATTCGCCAGAGCAAGGAGTCGCTTATTGTGTGCTATAACGACTATGCAAGAATTTTCGAGGTGGAGTAAATGTATATTGCTATTGATATTATAATTGTGGCAGTTATGGCAGCGTGCATTATCGGCGCGGTCAAAAACGGATTTATCGTCACACTGTTCAAGATGCTGTCTGCGATAGTTGCGCTTGTTATTGCGTTTGTATTTTGCGGTCAGCTTGGTGCGTTTTTCTATGATTCGTTTGCTTATTCAATGACATATGATTATATCAGCGAATTTATCGGCGATGTTGTGGCAAATCCATCGGCTATAATTGATGCTGATGCGGTGATTTCAGGACTTCCGGAGGGAGTACGCTCTGCAGTAGATCTGCTTGGTATTGATGTCGCTGATATGATTGACGGTGCTGTCGGGGTTCCCTCTGAGATAGCGGAGCTGTTATCGACAGAGATAGCCACTGTGATTTCAAATGTACTTGCATTTGCAGCACTTTTCTTCGGTTCGCTGATCGTGCTTTTTGTGGTTCGCCTGATACTCGACGGTATATCAAAGCTTCCTGTACTTAACGGTGCAAACAAGTTCCTCGGTCTTCTGATCGGCGCTGTGGAGGCGTTGGTGATTGGCATGGTAATTGCGAATGTGGCTGCAACACTTTGCAGTGCATACGGTGCTATCAATGAGAGCTTTGAATTTGTAAAGGTGGCAGAAAACACTGTGATTGCAAAGTTCCTCATTATGATTTGTCCTTGGTAAAATAAACATTGGAGTGATGAGTTATGCAGAAAAAGTATATCCCTAACCTTTTGTCTATAGTGCGCCTTTGCTTGGTGCCTGTATTCATATATATGTTTTTTTTGGATTATCCGAATAACATATGGTATGCGGTATTGATATTTTTCATTGCGGGTGCAACTGATGTTGTTGATGGCTGGCTTGCAAGAAAGAATAACTGGGTGACAAATGTCGGCAAGATACTGGACCCACTTGCGGATAAGATGATGCAGTGTACTGCGCTTGTCTGCTTCTATATAAAGAGTATTATTCCACTCTGGCTGCCCCTTATTTATATTACCAAGGAGTTGCTGATTGCCGCAGGTGCAATATTTGTGTTCCGCAAGAAGAGCGTGGTGGTAAAAAGTAGCTTCTGGGGCAAGTTTGCGGTTTGCGTATTCTATCTTTCGATAGCGGTACTTGTTTCATTGCAGGGCGCTTCTGAAAATGTGAGAAATGTCTGGACTGTTGCAATTTGTGTGGTGATGCTTTGTTTTGCGGTCGTTGCACTGGTGCAGTATTTCAGAGAATATATAAGAGCAAAGTTTACAAAGTAACCCGAAAGGAATCCATATGGAAATGTGTGCAAGATGCCATAAGCGTGTAGCTATGGTATTTATAACAAGGCTTGAAAACGGAGAAAGTAAAAACGAGGGCATCTGCCTTAAATGTGCAAAAGAACTCGGTATCAAACCTATAGATGATATACTAAAAAAGATGGGTATATCCAATGAAGAATTTGAAAGAATGACAGAAGATGCCGAGGAGATGATGCAGGGCATGATACCGGCCGAGGATGGCGAGGAGCCGCCTCAGACCGATGGCGGCGCTCCTGCAGTTGACTTTGGCAAAATATTGCGCGAAAGCGGTCTTGGCGGTGCAAACACCGGTGGGGCAAAGCAGGGCGGCACAGCACAGCAAGGACAAAAACGTAAGTTTCTTGATATGTACTGTCAGAATGTAACTCAGCGCGCGCGCGACGGCAAGCTTGACAAAATAGTCGGCAGAGAAAGAGAAATGGCGAGAGTGATTCAGATTCTTTGCCGCCGCCAGAAGAATAATCCCTGCCTTATTGGTGAGCCCGGTGTAGGTAAAACTGCTATTGCAGAAGCGCTTGCCCAGAAGATTGTTGCTGGCGATGTACCATACAAGCTTAAGGATTGTGAGATATACCTTGTTGACATTACAGCGCTTGTTGCAGGCACTCAGTTCCGCGGTCAGTTTGAGTCGCGTATGCATGGTCTTATACAAGAGGTAAAAGCGGCAGGCAACATTATCCTCGTTATTGACGAGGTGCATAATATTGTCGGCGCAGGTGATGCTGACGGTAGCATGAATGCGGCTAACATTCTGAAGCCGGCGCTTTCTCGCGGTGAGATCCGTGTTATCGGTGCAACCACACTTAAAGAGTACAGAAAGCATATTGAAAAGGACAGCGCGCTTGAGCGCCGTTTCCAACCCGTTATAGTAAATGAGCCTTCCGTTGCAGATAGCGTTGAGATGTTGCGTGGCATTAAGCATTATTATGAAAACTATCATGCTATCCGTATACCGGAGGAGATACTTTCACTTGCAGTAACTCTTTCTGAGAGATATATTACAGACCGTTATCTCCCCGACAAGGCGATAGACTTGCTTGACGAGGCTGCATCGTATCGCGCACTGTCAAGTGCAGAGCTTGGCGAGAGAATGTCGCTTGACGATGAGCTTAAGAAGATTCAGAAAGAGCGCGCCATGGCAGAGAGTGCGCCCGAGCAGGAAATGGACGATATGCAGGAAAAATATCGCCAGCTTGCCGATATCCGTGTGCGTGAGGCAAGAGTCAATGACCGCATAGCTGAGATAGCTCCTGCATGTGACTCTATTGAACTCACCGCAGAAGATCTTGCGCGTGTAATTGAAATATGGACAGGCGTTCCTGCAACCGAGATTACAGAAAACGAGTTTTACCGTATTGACCGCCTTGCCGATCGCATGAAAGAAAAAATCATCGGTCAGGATGAGGCAGTTGATGCTGTTGCAAGAGCAATAAAGCGCAATCGCGCAGGTGTTTCATATAAGCGCAAGCCCGTTTCGTTTATATTTGCAGGTCCGACAGGCGTAGGTAAGACAGAGCTTGTAAAGACTCTTGCAAACGATCTTTTCTCATCTCCCGAAACTCTTATAAGACTTGATATGTCTGAGTTTATGGAGAAACACAGTGTTTCCAAACTTATCGGAGCTCCTCCAGGATATGTTGGCTATGATGAGGCGGGACAGCTCACCGAAAAGATACGCCGCCGTCCGTACAGCGTGGTACTTTTCGACGAGATTGAAAAGGCTCATCCCGATGTACTCAATATTCTGCTGCAGGTGCTTGACGATGGCAGAATTACAGATGCGCAGGGCAAGGAAGTCAACTTTGAAAATACACTCATTGTTATGACCACTAATGCCGGTTCAGACGTTTCATCGGCGATTTCCGGATTTTCTGCTTCTGAGGGTACACGTGCATCCGAAAAGACCGAAAAAGCATTGCTTTCGTTCTTGCGTCCGGAGTTTATCAACCGTGTTGATGAAGTCATTACGTTCCGTTCACTCGACAAAAACGATTTTGCAAAAATTGCAAAGATTATGCTTTCACAGCTTGCAGAAGCGCTTGCTGCCAAGGGTATTAAGCTCAAATATACTGATGCGGCGGCAGACTATATTGCAGATAAATCTTATTCTGTTAAGTTCGGTGCACGAAATATGCGTCGCTTTATCCAGACAAATGTTGAGGATGCACTTGCAGAAAAGATTATTTCGAACTATAATACTCATATAAGCTTGGCGCGCGTAGATTTTAACGGTGAAAAGCTTTTGATTGATATAATGTAAAAGGAGAATATAAAATGGCAGAAAATTGCACACATGATTGCTCTACATGCGGTGCAGATTGTCCTTCTAAAAAAGGACCTGAGTCGCTTCTCGCGCCTCAGAATGCACTCAGCAATGTAAAAAAAGTTATCGGCGTAGTCAGCGGCAAGGGCGGCGTAGGTAAATCACTTGTAACCTCGCTTTTGTCTGTTGAAATGAGTCGCCGCGGATATAAGACCGCGATTCTGGATGCTGACATTACCGGTCCCTCTATTCCGCAGACCTTCGGCTTGCACGAAAGAGCAGAGGGAAGTAACGAGGGCATCTATCCTGTAAATACAAAGACAGGTATCGAGGTTATGTCCGTAAACTTGCTTCTTGAAGAAGAAACACAGCCTGTAGTATGGCGCGGACCTGTTATCGCAGGCACTGTAAAACAGTTCTGGAGCGATGTTGTCTGGAACGAGGTAGACTATATGTTCGTTGATATGCCTCCCGGTACAGGAGACGTTCCGCTCACCGTTTTCCAGAGTATTCCGCTTGACGGCATCGTTATTGTAAGCTCGCCACAGGAGCTTGTTTCGATGATTGTAAAGAAAGCTGCAAACATGGCAGGTATGATGAATATCAACGTACTTGGTTTGGTTGAGAATATGAGCTATGTTGTATGTCCCGATTGCGGAAAGGCAATTGAGGTGTTCGGCAAGAGCCACATTGACGAAACCGCGGCACAGTTCGGTTATGATGTTCTTGGCAAGTTGCCCATCGACTATCGCCTTGCGGCACTTTGCGACAAGGGTGCTATCGAGCTTTGCGAGGAGACATATCTCAGCGCGGCGGCAGACGCAATCGAAAAGAAACTCGGTTAATATTAACGGCACAGTCGTATCAACGACTGTGCCGTTTTTGATGTTAAAAGCAGTTGACTGTGTATTGACGTAATTGTAACTTGCGTGATATAATAAATTAAATATACCTTTAAAGGAGAATATCATGTATCAAAAGGATATACATAAAGTCTGGCTTGCTACGGGAGAGAACCGTGTGTATCTCGAACCTTCAATGGCAAACCGTCACGGTCTTATTGCAGGTGCTACCGGTACAGGTAAAACAGTAACTCTGAAAGTTTTGGCAGAATCTTTCAGTGACATGGGAGTGCCTGTATTCCTTGCCGATATCAAGGGCGATTTGTCAGGCATGTGCACCGAGGGTGTGGAGAACAAGCATATCCGCCGCAGTATTGATACGATGGGACTTACGGATTATACCTATTGTAAATACCCTGTGCAGTTTTGGGATGTTTACGGCAAAAAGGGTCTGCCTGTCCGCACTACCATTTCCGAGATGGGACCTGAACTTCTTGCGAGATTGCTAGGGCTCAATGATACCCAAAGCGGTGTGTTGCGCATCGTGTTCCGCGTAGCAGATGAACGCGAGCTGTTGCTCATTGACCTCAAGGATCTGCGTGCAATGCTACAGTATGTAGGTGACAACGCAAGCGAATTTAAGCTTACATACGGCAACGTTTCTTCACAATCTGTCGGTGCAATACAGCGCGCACTTCTTGCGCTTGAAGATGCCGGCGGTGAGCAGTTCTTTGGCGAACCATCACTCTCGCTTTCCGATTGGTTTGAGTGGGATGAAAACGGCAGGGGTTACATGAATATTCTTGAATGTGCTGAGCTGTTTCAGAATCCGATTCTTTACGGTACATTTTTGCTCTGGATGCTTTCTGAGATCTACGATATGCTTCCTGAGGCAGGCGACCTTGATAAACCTAAGTTCGCGTTCTTCTTTGATGAAGCACATTTGCTTTTTGATGATGCCCCAAAGGCGCTTGTGGATAAGGTTGAGCAGGTTGCGCGCCTGATTCGTTCAAAGGGGGTCAGCGTTTGGTTCATTACTCAGAATCCTACAGATATTCCGGATAGCGTGCTTGGGCAGATTGGTAACAGAGTACAGCATGCGCTCCGTGCATACACTCCGCATGATCAAAAGGCATTGCGTGCGGCGGCAAACTCCTTCCGCGCAAACGATGCTTTTGATACTGCCGAGGCAATTCAGTCGCTCGGTACAGGCGAGGCGCTTGTTTCCGTGCTCGATGAAAAGGGTATACCCACTATTGTGGAACGTGCAAATATTCTTCCTCCGCGCAGTAGTATGTCTGCTATCGATGATGTGCTTTTGCAGTCTACAGTGCTTGCCAGTGCGTACCGTGAAAAGTACAGTAATGAAGAGGACAATGAGTCTGCGTACGAAGTGCTGACCGAGGAGAATGCCGAAAGAGAAAAGAAAGAAAACGAAGAAAAAGCTAAGGCTGAAAAGGAAAAAGAAAAGGCAAAGAAAAAAGCTTCTTCAGGCAGAAAGAGAACCTCAACTGTAGAAAGAATGGTCAATAGCACTGCCAACACTATTGGTCGCGAGATTGGCAAAAAGATTGTTCGCGGCATCTTTGACACGTTTTTTAAGTAAAAACTATAATAAGATGGAGACGACAATGAAACGAATACTAAAGCTGTTCTTAATTGCTGTAACTGCACTTTTGCTTTTCGGATGCAATAAAACAGAGGTGGCGCCGGATATGATAGAGGAGCCTGCTATGGTAACAGAGATAGAAAACGGCAGACTTATGCCGGGATACTATTACACTAACAAGATAACCGATAGCGCAGCCGACCCGTTCATATTAGAGCATGACGGTCTGTATTATCTCTATAGCACCGGCGGATCTAAATTCTCTGTACGCACATCAAAGGATCTGCTTTTTTGGGAAAAGCAGAGTGAGCCTATAATAAAACTTTCTGATCTTGGCTGGGCGGCGAAAAATGGTTGGGCACCTGAGATGTATGAGTATAACGGAAAGTTTTACTTCATTTTCTCTGCCCAGGGGCATAACAATATTCATTCTATCGAGATTGCGGTCTGCGATACGCCCAACGGTCAATTTAAGCCGCTAAAGCCGGGTGAACCTTTTTATTCGATTGAGGGATTCAGCCTGATTGACGGCAGTTTGTTCTTTGACGATGACGGCAGAATTTATATGTACTACTCAAAGGACTGTTCAACTAATATTGTAAACGGTAAAAAGACAAGTCAGACATGGGCGATTGAGTTGGAGCGCGATTTTTCGGGAACTATAGGTGAGCCTGTGCTTATCTCAACACCTGAGCAAAACTGGGAGCTTAAGAGTGGAAATACCCTTTGGAATGAAGGTCCGGTAGTCTTTAAGGAGAACGGTGTATATTATCTTCTCTATAGCGCGAATTTCTATCAGTCCGAACATTACTCTGTAGGTTATGCAACATCTGACAGTCCGCTTAAGATGTTTGAAAAGCCAAAGAATGCATGCATCCTCAAGGGTAACGGAAAGACTGTCACCGGCCCCGGTCACTGCAACATTTTGCGTTCGCCCGACGGCAGCGAGATGTATGTGGTTTATCATGTTCACACCATACCTCCTACAACCGAACACGGACGTAGCCTTGCTATCGACCGCCTTGTTGTTAATGATGATGGCACGCTTGCCATTGACGGACCAAGTGAAAGTCGCCGTCCGCTTCCTTCTGGTGTGAACGGATTTTTCCATGTTAATGACGGCTTCACGTATACAGCAAGCGGCGAAAAAGCTGAGTTTGAGTCGAAATCAAGCGTAGACCATCTTTTTGACGGAATTGCTAAAGGCGGCTTTGAAGGAATTTTCTCCATGGCAGATGGTGGAACTGTTGAAATAAAACTTGATACACCTACTGCGCTTACATCGGTATGGTTGCATTCATCTACAAATCCCGAGTATGTGTCCGGTAGTATTGATGTGCTTATAAACGGCCAGTATCAGATAAGCGGTCTTGAGTATGTTCACGCCGATTATCCGATTTGTGCAAATCTTTCAAACCTCCCTGAGGGAACTTTGGTTGAGGATATTAAAATCACTGTTCATACGGCAGAAGGTCTTGAATATGCCGCGCTCACCGAGATTGCTATGATAACTGCAAGACAAAAATAGAAAAAAAGAGGTTGATGTTCTTCATCAACCTCTTTTTTCTATTATCATTTTTTCAAGTTTGACCGGATCTATCCATTTTTTAAGGAGATCTGTAAGCTCCTTTGAAGAGTCGCATTTGAGATGCTCTTTGAATTTACGTACACGGTATTTTATCGTATCTCTCGATAAATATAGGCGTTCTGCTATTCTGGCAAGTGTTGCACCTTCGATAAGACCGTGCATTATTGCAAGGTCGCTGTCCTCCGACATTGCAAGCAGTTTTTCAAGCAGCATGCATTTGCTCTGCGGCGTAATCGTGCTTTTTATTCTGTCGTAATTGTATTCACCAAATGATGAAAATACCATGCCGCACGGATTTTCAAGGTCCGTAGTTTCTCTTGCTGCAAGTTGACTTTTCATCAATATGTGCATATATGCCATTCGCTTGTTTTTTTCAAGAGTGCGATGGATTGTAGCAACCTCTTTTCCACCATCGGTGTAGTTATATGAGATGGATGTCAGCGACGGTGTGCACAGGCTTGAAAGAATAGAGTTTGAAAAACTGAGCAAGAGTATTTTTTTATGCCAATTTTTGTCCCAAGCGTCAAGCATCAGCATAAGGCAAAAAGCGACAAAATCGTTTACACAGAGAATAGCATCTATTCTCTCGTCACATTTCATAAGCTGCTCGGCAGCAGGGTATATCTTATTATCTGTGGTAAACAACAGAGGCTCGTGGTCTATAAGTTTTTTGTATGTTTCTATTCGCATACGGTCGTGATATGAGTATGGATTGGCGTTGAAAAGTGCAATTTTTCTGCAGCCTTTTTCTCTCAGGTGAGAAATTGCAATATTCATATCGCCGTAAAAGTCGCTCATTATGTAGCTGAAATTGGTTTCGGCTACGTCTACATCCTGATGCGAAAAGATAATACGGTTGACATCAAATTTACTGTAGCGGGTAAACAAATACTTTCTTTCGCCTTCAGAGGCAGGAAAGAAAACGATAGAGGAAGATTCGCCTTTGTATAATTCGAGATGTTTTTCAAGTTCTTCCGGCGAGGAAACGGAAAAATACTTTATTCTCCTTTTAGCAAACTCGTTTGTCATTGAGCGGTACTTTTCCTGAGTCCAGGGTGTAGTTCTTTTCTTTGGATCGTAGCATAGAAATATCGGCATTTTCCCACCTCCCTTTGCAATGATAGTATCACAAACTAAAGTAAAATTCAAGTGGGTGAAAATGATGTATGCTTTTCACAAAAAATCTTCCCCTTGATAGTTGGATTTATCTGTTTTATACTATATATGTAGAAAAATTTTCAAACGGAGGTTGAAAATGAATAAGAAATTTTTACTATTGATCATGGCGGTTTTATGTGCTGTCCTCTCTCTTTCTGCATTTGCGGCAGATACCGTTTACCTTGACGGGACAGGTGCAACAGAGGGCGCATATACCGACCTTAAGAGTGCGGTTTCGGCACTGCCGAACGGCGGTACTGTTATCGTTTCCGGTAACACTACTGTAGGCACGGCAAGCGCAGGAGTGACACTTGCCAAAGTAAACGGCAAGGTAACCGTTACTTCCGAAAACGGTGCGGTGCTTACTCTTGCACGTTCGCTCACTCTTGCAAGTGAGATTGAGTTTAACAATATCACTTTGAACTCAACTCATACATCCAACGGACGTATTATTGCAAACGGCAACAAAATTACCATAGGCGAAAATGTTGTTACAGTTCCTGCTTCAAATAATCGCTATCCGTCCATCATTGGCGGTAAAGCTTCGGGCACATGTACAGGCAGCCATGTCGTTATCAAGAGCGGTACATGGTTTGTAGTATTCGGCGGTAACTTTGCTGGCACATTTAACGGCAACTCCACCGTAGATTTCAGCGGCGGTACTATTAAAGCTGTTCTTACCGGCGGTAACCGCACGGGTAACTTTACCGGTAACGCAACGCTTAATATTTCAGGCGATGCAGTAATCGAGTACAATAAGTACGACGAAATTGCAGACTATATGGGCGTTATCGGCGGTACAATGGGCTTTTCCGGTGCTACCGCTTGTACATTTACCGGTGACATTGTAATCAATATGTCGGGCAATGCACAGTCTGCTGCGAATATTCTTGGTGCTAACCGCTATTCAAACGTTACAACAACAGGTGACATCACCATTACCGTAGGCGACAATGTAAAGCTTACAAGAAACATCTATGCTGGCGGCTACTTCGGCAATGTTACAACCGTTGATAGCGGTATCTGCGTAATCGTTAAGGATAATGCCACCGTAGGCACAAACAGATATGTATGTGCAGGCGCACTCAATGCAAGCACTATCACAGGCTATGGCTATGTTGAGTTTGACGGCAATGCAAAACTCACAGGTGCACTCTATGCAGGCGGCTACGACGGTGGATTTACAGGTGATACCGAGGTTGTAATCAAGGGTGGTACTATTACATCCACCGTTTCTGCACTTTCAAGAGGCGGTAGTGTAAGCGGCACAACAAAAGTTACACTTTCGGGCGGTAATGTAGGTCCTGTCAAGGGTGATGCAACCGTTGACCTTGCGGCAGATAAGAGTGTTACGGTTGCTTCCTGTGACGGTACCGTTACAACCAAGACGGTTGAAGGTTACGTTGTGGAAACCTCTGCAAGCGGAACCTCTACTGTGTATACTTCGGTTGAGTATATTCCTCCTGTTACCGAGGATAAAATTTATGTTGACGGTACAGGCAATACTGAAGGAGCATACACATCTCTTGCAGATGCTCTTGATGCATACACAGGTGGAACTCTTGTAATTTGCGGTGATACAACAGTAAGTGAGGATATTACCTTTGATGAAAAGGAAAAGGATCTTGTAATTACTTCTGAAAAAGAAGCGATCCTTACCGTTTCGGCAGATATTATTCTTCCAAAAAATACAAACGGCACATCGGTTACATTTGACCTTCCCATAAAGGCAACCGATGCAAAGATTTTCGGCGGATACAGAAATGTAACCTTCGGTGAAAACTTCACCGTAGACGGCAATCTGGATTTCTACGGCGGTGTTGATTCAACTGCTCTTACGGTAAATGCGGATGCAATCACCGAAACAGAGTATGCTATAACCGTTAAAAACGGTACGTTTGACAATTTTACGGCAGGCAACTACCGCTCTGAGTACAATGATATGCTCGGCTCTGTTGCGGCACCCGTGAGCGTGACCGTAGAGGGCGGTACATTCAATAACTACTTCAGCGTTTCCGGCATGTCTATTCTTGCAAATGACGCAACGCTCACTATCAGTGGCGGTAGATTTGAATGCCCTGTATATGCAGTAGGCGCAAGAAGTTGTGTAATTGCAACCGGTGTAAAGATTTCCAACACGGTCGCATCCGATCGTAAGTACTACGCAATTGACGGTGATATCGCTATAAATATCAGCGGTGGTACATTCAACGGTGGATTTTTCGGTGCATACGATGACGAGGTTGCATATACACAGGTTATGCGTGGTGACTATACCGTTTCCGTTACCGGCGGTACATTCGCAAACGGAACTGTATTTGACGCAACTCAGGTAAAGGCATACGCAGGTGATAGCAAGAAGGCTTCTATCACTTATGCGGATACATATGATTTCTCGGTAGAGCGTTTTGACAGTGTAAATGGCGAGGAGATTACATATGATGAGCCTCTCCGTATGGCATTTATCGGCGACTCTATCACCGAGGGTTACGCACCTGCAAGCGAGGGCGTTGACAGACTCTACGAATCTTATCCCGCAGTTCTTGCAGACCTTATTTCAAATAGCAGAGAAGTAATTGCTTCAAACTACGGTATTTCCGCTGCAGGTATTCTTAAAGCAACATCTTATTATTATCCTGACTATCTTGCATACAACCTTCTCACCGAGGAGACCGATGCTGACTATATCGTTGTTGCGCTTGGTACAAACGATAGCTTTGCTGGTGGCACCACAGGCGCACAGATAGAGTTTGAAACAAACTATACAGACCTTCTCGAAACTCTCGGTGCGCTTCCCGAAACCGATAAGGTTTATGTTACAAATGCACTTGTAAGAGATAATGAAGGCCTTGGACAGATGCGTGTAAGTGCGGTGGTCCGTCCTACGCAGGAGAGAATTGCAAAGGTATTTGCAAATGCAAGTGACAAGTTTGTATTTGTTGACCTCTACGGTCTGACTCTCGCAGATGCTAAGGCAGGCAACCTTATGTCAAGCGACAAACTCCATCCATCAAAGGTCGGACTTGCTAAAATGGCAGAGGTTCTTTACGGAGTAATCTTCGAGGGCGATGCGGCGACCGTAGATACATATAAGAGAAACGACATATATGTATCCGCAAATGGCACTCCTTACGGTGTAGGTACAAAGGATGACCCCACGTCCCGTCTTAATATTGCGTTTGCAATGCTTAAGGACGGAGAAGAAGCGACAATTCACATCGAAGGCACTGTCGCTTACAGCGTAAGCATCTTTATTCCCGTAACTCCTTCTAAACTTACAATAGTTGGTGAGGGAAGCGATGCGACACTCCAGAACGGCTCTACATCCTTCAAGATCGGCTGTGATGTCAAGTTTGACAACATCATTCTTGCAACTACGGCATCCACTGAAATCTACGGTTGCTATAACGATATCGAAATGACCGACAGCGTTAAACTCAGTGGCGACTGGTCATTCTTCGCAGGTCATAATATCTATGCTGAGGGTGCAACCAATGCGGCACACGATACCGTAGAATCTGCATCTGATGCAAAGGATTGCAATATCGTTCTCAACTGCAGTGGCTCGTTTAAGAACTTTGCATTTGGTAACCGCCGTTGTGCAGGCCGTGCTCCTTTCGGCACATACAGCGGTGATCTTACTGCATATATCGGTGAAAACGTTGCAATTACAGGCACAGACTACGTAGGCATTGTAGGACAGAACTACCTTAGCGGTACT
Source organism: Clostridia bacterium (assembly GCA_017399305.1). GTDB lineage: Bacteria > Bacillota > Clostridia > Oscillospirales > CAG-272 > UMGS902. The sequence continues at coordinate 14,322 of JAFQDK010000049.1, read as the reverse complement.
GTTATTGCCGAGATGCCCGAAACTCTTACTCTTTCGGAGTATGCTCCCACAGCTACCGTAACTTCGCCTATCGTTTACGATGCGTCTAACAATACAGGTACGGTTACCGTAAAGACATACGAAGTTGAAGTAGAAGAAGCTCCCACCACCGTTTACGTTGACGGTACGGGTAAAACAGACGGTGCATTTACATCGTTTACAGAAGCGTATGCAGCACTTTCCGATGAAGGCGGTACAATCGTTATCGCAGGAGACACTGCACTTGGCACTTCTACTGCAGGTGTTACACTTGCGGCGAAGAACGGTAAAGTAACGATTAAAGGCGAAAACGGTGCAACTCTTACATTTGCACGTTCACTCCGCGTTAGCTCTGATATTGAGATTGACGATCTCCATATTCACTCTACAATTCTTGCAAGCCTTGCCGGCAGAAACAATATCATCATGCAGGGTCATACACTCACAATCGGTGACGGTGTGACCATGACCAAAGATGAAAGCGCTCTCTGGCCTGCAATTGTCGGCGGTCAGGACGCAAGCACTACTTATGACACACATGTAGTTATTAAAGCAGGTACATGGCAGGATATCTGGGGCGGCGGTTATAGCGGTACATTTGCAGGTAAGTCAAATGTTGAGGTTTCGAATGCAACCGTCATCGGTACCCTTACAGCAGGTAGCCGTTCAGGTACATTCTCAGGCAGCGGCACTCTTACCCTTGACCTCAGAAATAGCAAGACCGTTACTGCTGCTACCTTCGGTGCGGATCCCGTACTTCTTGTTGACGAGGGATACGAGGGAGCGCTTGTAGGCAACACATATCTCCAGAGACTCCCTGTGGATATGACTCCCAAGACCGTTTACCTTGACGGCACAGGCAATACCGATGGTGCTTATACTACATTTGCAGAAGCACTTGCAAATATGCCCGGCGGCGGTACTATCGTTGTTTGCGGAGACATCTACATAAACTCGGCATTAACTATTTCAACCGGCGGAGAACTTCTCATTACTTCTGTTTATGACGGCAAGGATTATACAGATAATGCGGCAATTAAGGTTGCAAACAATATTGAGCTTGGATGTAATGTAACCTTCAAGGATGTTACTCTCGATAAGGTTGCTACGGGTAACGATTTTATTATTGCAAACGGCTACAAGCTCGTCATTGATGAGGGAGTATACTGCCGTAACATTCTTGCGACAAATTATATCACCATTGTCGGCGGCGCATACAGCGGCACATTTGAAGGCAACTCCGATATCACCGTAAAGAGCGGCTATTTCCGCAATATTTACGGCGGTAACTATAACGGTACATTCAAGGGCAACTCCAATATCAACTTCCTCGGTGGTTATGTTGACAATATGATTACCGGCGGTAGTTTTATGGGTAACTTCGAGGGTGATGCAACCACAAATATCGGCGGAGATGCGGTAGTTGTATATTCATCGACAGGCTCCGGCGTAAATGGCGGATGCTGCGGCTCAGGAAGCACTGCTTACACCTTTGTCGGCGATATTTATGTAAATCTTTACGACAGCGCAAGAGTAAACCAGAATGTTTACGGTACTTCACGCTACTCAAACGTTACAACTACAGGTAATGTTTATATCACCGTTAAGGACGATGCATTCGTATACCAGAATCTATATGCAGGCGGATACGCAGGCACTCTCAATGGTAGCACAAGTGTTATCATGGACGGCGGTTGGGTTGGTGTAAACCTCGCAGCAGGCAGCCGTGGCGGCACTGTTAACGGCGACACATATCTCGAAGTTAACGGCGGTCAGATTAACTACTATGCGACTAACCTCCACTCTTCATATTCAGATGTTGCCGGTGAGTACAGCGTTTTGGGCGGCGGACTTACAGGTAATGTAACAGGTAACACCACTGTAAATATTAACGGCGGTGATATCTACGGCAATGTTTACGGAGGCGCAAAATCCACAGGTACTGTAGGCGGAAATTCTACCGTTACCGTTACCGGTGGCAGCGTCATGTGCGGCATCTATGCAGACGGCGCTACAGCAGGCAGTGTTGCAGGTACAAAGACTCTCAATATTGACCTTTCAAAGGGTGGTACATTTGCGGTAGGTCTTTCCATGAGCGTAAATAACCTTATCGGTGGCGGCAAGCTCATTCTGTTCCCCGAGGCTACGGTTACGGCGAACACGTTTAGCGGCAATGTTGAGCTTGAAATCAATGGCGCTCCTCAGGCGAGAAACTATATCAGCGCAGAGGGCGCAGACGGCGCTTCTGTTTCATATACTGCACAGGGAAGTGAAAAGTTCGTTTCGGATGGCGGCAAGTTCGGTATCTCCTCCGAGGGTTACTATGCAAAGACCAAGGTTGTATACAAGCACCTCGACGGTGTTGAAATCTATCCCAGAGCAGGACTTGCAACCGATACCGCAAGAATTGCGGCAGACGAAAAGACCGAAACTTCCACCGTGTTCTATCTCACCCCCGGTCTTTACAACGTGGTTATATACCACACTCAGGAGGACTACAAGCGTACATATCTTTATGTGAAGGGTGACAAGGAAGAAATGGTGCTTGATTACACAAGCTATACTCCCGCTACCTTTGCAGGATTTGAGGCACTCCACTTCCTTGAAAACACTCTTGAGATTTATAACACCTACTATCGCACAGATAATCTTGTAGGTTACGAAACTCCCGATTCTCCTTTCTTCAACAACAATCGTGAAGGCACTCGTCGCTTTACTTCAAACGATGAAATGAATGCCTTTATAAGCGAAAAGGTTGCATCGTGCGACTATGCATATGCATTTGACCTCTTTACTACCGTGGGTGGCACAACCGTTCCCGTAGTTATCTTTACAAAGGATGATATCCCCGCAGGCGCAACTCTTGAGGACGTAGCAAATACTGTTACCGCAACCAAGGGCAGAGATATTATGATGGTTGTTGCTCAGGCGCACGGAAACGAGCCTTCGGGCGGTGAGGGCGCTCTTGCAATGATCAGCGAGCTTTGCGGTGAGTACGGCGACGAACTTCTCACAGGAAATGTTGGAGCGGTTATCATCGTTCCGAGACTCAATCCCGACGGAAGCGAAGCGTTTACAAGAGTAAATTCAAACGGTGTAACAGTTGATTCGGGTAAGAAAATCGACAACCTCAACCGTGATTATGCAATGCTTTCGGGACCTGAGGTCAGTGGCACTGTATATGTATTTGATCTTTTTGCTCCCACTGTTTTTATTGATTGCCATGAGGCTCCCCTTGATCCTCAGTGGGGCGATAGCTATACTCTTACAGATATTTATGATGTAGGTATCATGTCTTCGGGCTCTCTCAATAATCCCCATGTTGATGTTTCTTCCGTAATTAAGGGCAATTATGAGGACAGGAGCGTCAGAAATATAGATATCATTACCGATGTTCTCGGCGATATCGAAACCGTAGGACTTCGCCCCTATTATTATCAGACTCCTTCAGCCGCCCCCTGCAACCATACGCCTTTTGGTGTTATAAACGGCGCATATTCATTCCTTATCGAGGTTCCCGGTATCTCGGGCGGCGATGCAGTGTTTGAAAGACGTGTATTTTCTCAGGTTACCGCACTCAAGTCTATCTTCAACTATGCTAAGAACTCCAACGGAGAAATGGCAAGAGAAGTAAACGAGGCAAGAGAAAATACAGCACATTCTGCACAGAAGTTTGATGTGGATGCTCCTATAGTTCTCCAACACTCTTACACACGCCACGACAGCGCAACGTTTATTTGGAACAATCCTCTCGTTGCGGCAGATGCTACAATGGTTAGAGCAGAGAACAACACAAAGTATTATGTTCAGGATATCGCAATGAAGTATCGTGCACGTCCTACTGCATATGTACTTTCTGCTGATACTACCGGAATTGACAAGGTTCTTGCAACTCTGGACAGACAGGGTATTGACTATTACGAACTTGAGGCAGGTGTAACACTTACACTTAAGCAGTATAGCGGCAATGCAAGTACCGCAACGCTCGGCAATGCGGCTGATGTAACATTTGCAAACGGTGCATATATCATTCCCGTTGATGGATACAGAGCTTACTTTATCTCGGTGCTCTTTGAGCCTGAGTGCCACGATAGCGGTGAGGAAATTGCAACCTTCGTACAGGCAGGCTACATCACGGCAAGCGATATTTATCGCTCTGAGGAAAGCTATATTGCGGCAAAACTCGGTCTTGAAGGTACTTATGCAGAAGTTGCAGTAGGTGATAAGGTTGTTGCAAATGCAGTTGTTGACGGTGTAACATTTAATGATGTTGACACCGAGAGCGGCAATACATACGTTGTAAAAGCAACCGATACACTTGTGCTTAACTTTACCGACGGTACATCCAAGACTTACTATTACAGCAATATTCTTGGTGATACCGACGGTGACAAGAATGTTACAATGATTGATGCAATGAATATCTTGAGTGCTATTGTAAATAAGACAAGCGTTGAAAACGCTGATATGAACAATGACGGTGTAGTGAACCTTCTTGATGTTATTCGTGTATTCAAAGTTTTGGTAAAGTAAATTGAATTTGGGACGCTTTTTAAGCGTCCCAAAATTAAAAAGGCGAAACAAAATGACAAAAGAAAAAGTTTTTGAACTTATCGACTCGGCACGTCCCCAAATGGAGGGCATACTGAAGTTTATGGAAGACCATGCGGCGACGGGCTATGAGGAATGGGAGGCATCGGACTACCTGGCTGACCTTTACGAAAAACTCGGCTATACGCTGACGAGAGCAGGCAATATCCCCGGATTTTTTACTGATGTAGATACCGGAAAACCGGGACCTAAAGTGCTCATTTTCAGTGAACTTGACGGTCTTATCGTTCCCGATCATCCTCATGCGAATCCCCAAACAGGAGCGGCTCATGCTTGCGGTCACCATGCACAGTGCGCGGCACTTTACGGTGTTGCAGTTGCCCTTAAGGATCCTGAGGTTTTAGAGGGGCTTTCGGGCAGTATACGTCTTTGTATCGTTCCTGCTGAGGAAGGTGTCAGGGCGAGTGCGCTTAAAGGCTTTATAGACCAAGGTCTTGTACGCTATTCTGGAGGCAAGCGCGAGTTTTATTCAAGAGGATATTTTGATGATTGCGACATGGCTTTTATGATTCATACAGGCGGCGGTTCGCACAAGTTCTCGATAAGACCCGGATGTAACGGCGGTATAAGAAAGACCGCACGCTTTGTCGGCAAGAGTGCGCATGCAGGAGCTCCAAGACATGGCATAAACGCACTTCAGGCTGCAAATCTTGCACTTTCTTCGATAAATGTGCTTAGAGATACATTTAACAATTATGATTTTGTGCGTGTTAGCTCTATTCTCACCGAGGCAGGTACGGCGGTAAATGCTATTCCTGGTGTTTCCGTGCTTGAAACTCAGGTGCGTGCAAACAAGGTCGAAATATGCAATGATATTAATAAAAAGATCAGTCGCGCAATTGCTGCTTCGGCGTCGGCTATCGGTGCAAATGTGCATATTACCGATACTCCCGGCTATCTCCCCGGTATGTATGACAAGAATCTTACAGACGTTATGATAGAGGGCATGAAAGAGGTTGTCGGCGAGGGAAATGTAATCTATATGACTGATCCTTGGGACACCGGATGCACAGATATGGGTGACCTCTCACAGCTTATGCCGGCAGTTCACGCATTCGGAAGCGGTGGTGCAGGCGCAGGACACGGTCCATCGTATCGCATTGCTGACTTTGACAGTGCGTGCATGGACAGTGCAAAGGCGCAGGTTATGATAATCCGTAAGCTTCTCGAAAATGATGCCGCAAAGGCAAAGTTCGTTGTCGAAAACGCTAGCCCACATTTTAAAACAAAAGAGGAATATCTTAAACATATTGACTCAATTGTTTCCGACAAAGAAGCGGTAGTTTACAACGAAGACGGTACAGTAACACTTGATATATGATAAAAAGTGGCTCACATAAGTGAGCCACTTTTTATTAAAATAAAATTTTTTCAAAAAAATAAAACCTGATAGCAATTTGTTTTGTCTTTATAAGTGAAAAGGCAAAAAAGCCAAAACAAAAAGGAAGGTATTAACTATGAAAAAACATTTCAAAAAAACTCTCGCACTTCTGATGATGTTGGCAATTTCCATCGGTGCCATACTTACCGTGTCGGCAGCATATGACCGGGAATATACATATGCAAACTTAAATAGGTACATATATACAGGAAATAATACGAGCTTCGTAAACGACCGCGTATTTTCAGATATTAGTCACGACCACTGGGCAAAAATACCGGCAATTGTCCTTGCTGAACAAGGGGTATTCATGGGAATGGGCGATGACGGAACCGGCAATCCTCTCTTTTACCCTGAAAAGCAAGTTACACGTGCAGAGGCAGTAACTGCAATTGTCAGAGTAATGTATCCCGAAGAAGCAGCAAAAGTAGTACCGGGCGAAAAATGGTGGAGCGGTTACTATGACATTGCATTCAAAAACAGGCTTCTCAGAGAGGGCGAGTATGATAACGGAGACCTCGACAAAATTATAAGCCGCGAAGAGATTTCCCTTATTGCGTGGAGAGCCAGCATAGCTTTCCGCGTGGAACCAATCAGAGATTTTGAACCAGGCAATGAAATACCGGATTTTTATAAAGGGACAAACGATTATCTCACTGCAATATTTGCATGCGTTTCCAGCGGAATTATGAAAGGTGTCGATGAAAAAGGAAACTTCAACCCCTATGGTAAGGTCACACGTGCAGAACTTGCAACCATTATTTATCGCATAAAATGTCCTGAAAATAAATTCTGTACAGACGGACATGATTTCGCCTATCTTTGTCAGGATGTTTCTGTCGAGAAAGACGGATATACATTTTATTATTGTAAAACTTGCGGATATGGCTACACCGAGTTCTTTGCCAAGAGATATACAAAGCTTGCAAGCGGATTTGTAAATACCGGCGGCAGACCGCTCAATAAAGATTGCAACCGAGCGGAAATCCCCGGTCAAATGGTTATTGCAGACGAAGATGCACCGGTATTTGATCCATACGCAAGAAATGCACATGACCCGGAGAGCCCTCTTGGTAGCTACTTTTATGACTACTATGACCTCTACTTTGACGTATGTGGACTAGATATTCCGGGCGGCAGCAGTTACGGGCATATTTATAAAACGGAACGCCATCGTGGAAATCATGAAAATGACGACATGATAGGTATGAGAGTATTCGAGTGGGCGAATGGCAAAAACCGTAACGGAGAGTATCTGAATTGTGCATTGGAAGGCATGCGTTTCTTATCCGGCGATCCGGAACTTGCATATGCACTGTTTTGTTGGTTTGATGATTTTTGCTGTGAAATCGATGAAAACCGCAGTGAAGATTACGGATATTTCGGCATTGAATTAGTTTCAAAAAATGAAGAAGGCGAGCCTACAATGCTTTCAATAAACGGTCAGCTCATTGAACTTGAATATTCAAAGCGAGACATTTATGAAAGAGATTGCGTAACTCTTTGGTTCCATAAGACACTGAAAGCATAATAAAAAGCAAGACACACCGAATCTTCGGTGTGTCTTGCTTTTTAAAAACAGTCTTTAGTTTTATTTACAAAAACTATGGAAAAACACATGAAGTTATTGTATAATACTATCATACACCTACTTGAAAGGAACATACTTCTATGAAGATGTCTAAAATTGTTGAACTCCTTAATGCAAAAGTGCTTTGCGGTGAGGAGCTGCTCGAAAACGAGGTTCATTCTGCCTGCGGCAGTGATATGATGAGCGATGTGCTTGCATATGTAAAAGATCAGGCTGTATTGCTTACAGGACTTGTTAATCTGCAGGTTGTCCGCACTGCTGCTATGATGGATATGCTTTGCATAGTTTTTGTCAGGGGCAAGATCCCGTCTGATGATATTATTGAATTTGCAAGAGATAACGGAATGGTAGTGCTTGCAAGCGAGGAGAGAATGTATCCCGCATGCGGCAAGCTTTATGCAAACGGCCTTGTCGGCGGTGCGCTTCACGCATAGGAGGAATAAAGAATGAGTGTACCTTTAAAGTTTCATTATGATGTGCACGGTGAAGATTTCACCTCTGCCGGAAATGCTTCGGTACAGGCGAAGAAAGCGCTTCGTCAGCTGGGTTATGACCCCAACATCATTCGTCGTGTTTCTATAGCTATGTATGAGGGCGAGATAAACATGGTTATCCATGCTGACGGCGGTTCTGCCGATATTATTGTGTATCCTGATTACATAGAGATTGTGCTTGCTGACAAAGGTCCCGGAATCCCTGATGTGTCCAAAGCTATGCAGGAGGGATTTTCGACTGCACCCGATAATATTCGTTCACTTGGTTTTGGAGCAGGCATGGGACTTCCCAATATGAAAAAACATACAGACGATATGAAGATTGATACCGTCATTGGAGAGGGAACTACCATAACCATGCGCGTTAATACTTAGGAGATTGTAATGATTGAAAAGATAAACCACTCGGTTTTGCTGGATGTGGATAAGTGTAAAGGGTGTACATATTGCCTGAAGCGTTGTCCCACAGAAGCAATACGAATACGAAACGGTCATGCTGTTATTCATGCAGAGCGTTGCATAGATTGCGGCGAATGTATCAGAGTTTGCCCATATCATGCTAAACAGGCACAATATGACCGACTTGAAGATTTTAAAGATTATAAATGGAAAATAGCGTTGCCTGCACCTGCTCTTTACGGCCAGTTTGACAACCTTGATGATCTTGACTATGTTGTCACAGGACTGCTCAAGTGCGGTTTTGACGATGTGTTTGAGGTAGCGAGAGCTGCCGAAATAGTTTCGGAGTTTACAAGACAGTATCTGAAGCGCGAGGATATACCAAAGCCGGTTATTAGTTCGGCTTGTCCGTCGGTAGTGCGCCTCATCAGTGTCCGTTTTCCATATTTGCTCGATAATGTTTTGCCAATTCTGCCGCCTGTTGAGATTGCAGCTCGCATGGCAAAAGAAGAGGCGATGAAAAAGCATCCCGAACTCAAAGAAGAAGATATTTGTGCGCTGTTTATTTCTCCTTGCCCTGCCAAGGTAAGCTATGTTCGTAATCCTCTTGGTACTGAAAAGAGCAAGATTGACGGTGTGCTTGCTATACGTGATATTTATTTCAAGCTTGTAAGTGCGATGAATAGTATTGATGTTCCCGATGCGAATTCTGAGACCGGCAGAATAGGTGTAAGCTGGGCTGGTACAGGCGGCGAAAGCTCTGCTTTGCTCAATGATAAATACCTTGCTGCTGACGGCATCGAAAATGTTATAAAGGTTCTTGACGAGATAGAAAAAGAGAACTTTGCCGGACTTGAATTTATTGAGCTTAATTCATGCAACGGCGGTTGCGTTGGCGGTGCGCTGAATGTGGAAAATCCATATATCGCGCGTGCACGACTTCATATTATGCGCCGTTATCTGCCTGTGGCTACTGCGCATGTTACAGGCGATACCGATGCTATGATGTGGGATAAAGAAGTTGAATACAATCCCGTACTCAAGCTCGACAGCGACCGCACCGAGGCTATGCATAAGATGCAGAGAATACAAACCATCGCAAAATGCTTCCCGCAGATAGACTGCGGCTCATGCGGCGCACCGACCTGTGCGGCGCTCGCTGAGGATATCGTGCGCGGCGAAGCCAGCGAGGAGGATTGCGTTATAGAAATGCGCCGTCAGATTCACGCAATATATGACCACCTCGGTAAGATGGTGCATGATACCTACAATCCTACGGAGGATAAAAAATGACTGTAAAAGAATTAGCAGAAAAACTTGGTTTAAAAGCGCTTTCCATGCCTGACGGTGACAGAGAAGTTCTTACAGGCTACGCGGGAGACCTGCTTAGCTGGGTAATGGGAAAAGCACCGTCCGATGCCGCATGGTTTACGATAATGTCAAATATCAATATTATCGCTGTTGCAATGCTTCGTGATGTTTCGGCAATCGTTGTCTGTGAAGGCGCGGAAATCAGCAATGATGTAATCGCACGCGCCGAGGAACAGGATATCAATCTGCTTGTAAGCGAAAAAGGTATATATGATCTTTGCGTAGAACTTGCAAAGATGATTTGAACTATTAAGTAAAGGAGGAATACATATGCCGAAATTTTACTATGACCTACATATGCATTCCTGCCTTTCGCCTTGTGCTGACGATGATATGACGCCCGTTACAATGGCGGGAATAGCGGCACTTAACGGCCTTAACATCGCGGCTCTCACCGATCATAATTCAAGCGGTAATCTGCCTGCGTTTTTTGCGGCTTGCCGTGCATACGGCGTTGTGCCGATAGCAGGACTCGAGCTTGAAACTGCAGAAAGTGTGCATATTGTTTGTCTTTTTGAGGAATACGACAATGCGATAAAGTTCTGGCATACAGTCAAGGATAACTATATGATGCCGTTTAAAAACGATGTTGCAATGTTTGGCGGTCAGTATTATATGAACGAGGACGACGAGGTTACAGGCACCGAGGAGATACTTCTTATTACCTCGACCACGCTTTCGCTTGACGAGGGCGTTGCCCTTGCAAGAGAGCATGGTGCATTTGTCTTTCCCGCACATATTGACCGTCCTTCAAACGGTATTATCGAAGTGCTTGGAGACATCCCGCCCGAACCCGGCTTTACTGCGGTTGAGTTTAATGATGCGGCGAATATTGAAACCTATCGTGAAAAGTATGCCGAGGTCAAAAACGCACTTGTTTTGGTTGACTCCGATGCACACCGCGTAACAAGCATAAACGAGGCGGTGAATTTCATTGAACTTGATGCAGACCCATCTGATGAAGATGCAGTACGAAAAGCATTTTTTGAATATTTAAGAAAAGGATGACCGCACGGTCATCCTTTTTGCTTGATTTATTTTGTGAATATCGCCTGACGTTTTGCCGCGTCCCATTCGACAGTAGCGCCGAGTGCTTCAGCAATAAAGCGGACGGGAGTGTATGTGCGGTTATCTCTTATAAAAGCAGGGGCATCAAGTGTTACTTTTTCACCGTTGACATATGCGATAGTGCTGTCTACAGTGATTTTTACTGTAACGCCGTTGCCCTCAATCGTCGCTGTGCGTGTGGGAGCATCCCACGAAACGGTAGCGCCGAGTGCTTCGGCAACGAATCGGGCAGGAAGCATTGTGCGGTTGTTTTCAATAATCGGGGGTACGTCTGTAGTTACCGAATTGCCTGAAACGAGTGCATTTGTAGAATCTATGGTCATGATAATTCGGTTATCGGAAAGTGTGACAAAAGAATGCTTGTTTGCGAGAGCATAACTCTCTGTAGTGCTGCTCTTGTATCCATGAATCACGAGGTCTTTGTGAGTGTTTTTAAAGACATCAGAATCGAATGTAGCAACACTGCTATGCACAGTTGCTTCGGTCAGAGAACTGCAACCATAGAATGCCCATTTGCCGATGCTTGTCACACTGCTTGGAACGGAAACATTTGTAATCTTTGTACAGTTCCAGAAAGCATACTTGCCTATGGTTTTAACTCCGTTTTGAATAGTAAGGCTCGTGAGTTCCATACAGCCGTAGAAAGCCGATTCGCCAATGTTTGTTACACTGTCGGGGATTCCAACATATGTAATGCCGGAGCACGCGAAAGCTTCTTTACCGATGTTTGTTATGCCGACCGGCAGCGGTACACTTGTGAGCTTCTCGCAGTTGTAGAAAGTGCGGTCGCCAATGTTTGTAACTCCGGTAGGAATTGCGACACTGGTAAGTCTTTGGCACTTGTAGAATGCTTCGTCGCCGATTGATTTTAAAGTGTTGGGTATAGCGATGCTTACAAGGCTGGTGCAGTCACTGAAAGCTTTGTAGCCTATACCTACTGTGCCGACAGGAAGCTTAACCTCTGTAAGACTGTTGTTAAGGTAGAACGCTTTAGCAGCGATAAACTTTGTGTTCTCGTTTACTGTGCATGATTTGATATAACGGTCAGTAGGGTATGCCAGATAGAAATACGGATTGTCTGCTGTTTTGTAGTACACCATACCGTCTACCGTGTTCATAAGTTTGGCACATCCGTCAAAAGCGGATTCGCCGATGCTTATTACGCTATCCGGTATTGTAATGCTTGTGAGTGCTTCGCAGCCTGCAAATACACCGTCACCGATACTTGTCACACCGTTTGGAACAGTGATGCTTGCAAGTTTTGTACAACCGACAAATGCATCGTCACCGATTACTGATACACTGCTTGGTATATTAATATCTATGAGTTCTTCACAGAATGCAAATGACCAGTCGCCGAGATTGGTGATGCCGTTTGCTATAGTCAGAGATTTAATGTGTTTAAGATAACTGTTCCATGGGGTAGAGCGTGGAACATAGTTTTCCATTTCACCGTTACCGCTTACTGTAAAAGCACCGGTTTCGGTATCAAGCGACCAGGATGCGTTTTTGCCGCATTTGCCATCAACGGTTTCGGCGCTTACAGCTATTGCAAAAATGCATACCGCAAGGCTGATAGTAAGCATAAGCTTTAGCAAATTCTTCATATTGACCTCCTGAACTATGGTTGAAATGCTACCAAAATTATATAATAGTTTCTTATTAAAGTCAACGATGTTGTGTTTCGGATGCTTTAAAGATTATTCTGCTATTACAGTTTTTATAAAAGTTATACAAAAAAACTTCGTTAAAATTTCGACATTTTTCAGAAAAAAATCACTGAAACTATAGATTTTTTGAAAAATATATAGTATAATATCTTTGTATGTGGGGAAGTGCGCCTTTTTTGCGCCTTTCCGCTTGAAACGAATTAAATAAAATGAAATATATTTATTTAATGATTTTACAGGAGGTAGGTTCGAACTATGAAAAAGCAATTGACTCAGGTCGAGTTTCGTGGCACAAAAGAGCAGGAAGCAAAGCTCCTCGAAATTATCGACGCTCACAAGAATGAGAGAGGCGCAATGATGCCTATTCTTCAGGAGGCTCAGGAACTTTACGGTTATCTTCCCCCCGAAGTAATGGCAATGATTGCACAGCATACCGGTAAGCCCGTTGAAGAGATTTTCGGTATCGCAACGTTCTACTCTCAGTTCGCTCTCAACCCGAAGGGTGAGAATGCGGTTGCAGTATGTCTTGGTACTGCTTGCTACGTTAAGGGTAGCGGCGATATTTACGAAAAGTTTGGCGAGCTTCTCGGCCTTGTAGGCGGCGGCACTTCGCCTGACGGAAAGTGGTCTCTTGAGGCAACCCGTTGCATCGGTGCTTGCGGTCTTGCGCCTGTTCTGACTGTTAACGGCAACGTTTACGGCAGACTTACTACGAAAGACGTTCAGGGCATTATCGACGAGTACAAATAATTCTTTATGAAAGAATTATCGCTGAATATTCTCGATATCACACAGAACTCTGTTACGGCAGGAGCGAAAAACATTCTTATATCGCTTGTTGAGGGTGATGACGGTTGGCTTACGCTTACGATTACCGACGATGGCTGCGGTATGAGCGATGAAACGCTTCGTACTGTAATGGATCCGTTTTATACAACACGTACTACAAGAAAGGTCGGCATGGGTATTCCGCTTCTTAAACTCGCATGCGAGCAGACGGGCGGAGCGCTGAGCATTGTTTCAAAGCACGTAAGCGACTATCCAACAGACCACGGCACCACAGTAAAGGCAACCTTTGATACAAAGCATATCGACATGACGCCTGTCGGCGATATGATTTCGACTATTGAAGTGCTTTTACAGGGGCATCCGGAAATAGATTATCTTTATGTGCATAAAACTCCTCGCTTTAACGTTGAAATGGACACAAGAGAGCTTAGAGCCGTACTTGGTGACATTTCGCTTGGCGAGCCGGAGATTTTAGCATGGGTACGTGGATTTTTAGACGTACAATATTTATCTGAATAATTTTGGAGGTGTAAAACCATGAAATCTTTAGCAGAACTTGCGGCTATTAAAGCTAAAATGCAGGACAAGGTTGCTATGCGTGAGGGAAGCGGCAATATCCGTATTGTTGTAGGTATGGCTACCTGCGGTATCGCAGCAGGCGCACGTCCCGTTCTTTCCGCATTTGTTGAGGCAGTTAATGAGGCTGGTCTTTCCGAAAAGGTTACCGTTACTCAGACAGGCTGCATTGGTATTTGCCAGTACGAGCCCGTTGTTGAGGTGTTCGAGGATGGCAAGGAAAAGGTTACATACGTTAAGATGGATGCTGACAAGGCTAAAAAGGTTGTTGCAGACCACATCAAGGGCGGTAAGATTGTAACCGATTACGTAATTGGTAATAAATAATTAAACGGAGGAAATAAAATGATTCGC
>JAFQDK010000048.1 GCA_017399305.1 Clostridia bacterium | reverse complement strand
GAAAATGGACAGATCTTTCAACACTTCGGACATACTGAACAGTTCAAGGTATATGACGTAGAGGACGGCAAGATTGTATCAAAAACTATAGTTGATACCGAAGGTCAGGGACACGGAGCACTTGCGGGACTTTTGACGGTCATCGGCGCTGACATTCTCATCTGCGGAGGTATCGGCGGTGGCGCACAGATGGCTCTTGCGGAGGCGGGCATCAAGCTCTACGGCGGTGTCATCGGTTCTTGCGATGCAGCGGTCGAGGCGTATCTTGCGAACAATCTCGGCTATAATCCTAACGTCAAGTGCGACCACCACGATCACGAGCACGGCAACGGTGCTCACAGCTGCGGCAACCACGGTTGCGGCACGCACAACTGCGGTGGTCATAGTGGCCATTAAATAAACAAGTCGTCAAGACAATGCACAATTGCTACTTTCGGTAGTTCATTGTATTAACGAGTGTGTTATTACACATAAAAAAGCAACAGCACAAAGTGCTGTTGCTTTTTTATTACTTTTGCTCTGTGCTATCAAACAGTGTCGAAACTGCTTCAAAGTTTGCATCGTTCGCTACTGCCGCAGAATATACAAGCTTTGCGCCTTCGGTTACAACAAGTGGGCTAACTTCGTCATCGCGTCTTACAAATTGACCGATTGTACCACTAAGCCAATTTACAGTAATGCTATTGCATGTACCGCCATCAACGGCATCCTGTACTGTTGTAATACTTGCATTATCATTAAGATTTACAACAGTATTGCTGCTTGTGAATGAACCGTTAACTGGTACAAGATAAAGCTTGCTTACTACAGCATCGCCACCTATATTGATAGTTGCGTTGCCAGTGTAGTCTGTATCTTTAATTCCGCGTGAGAATGCACCGATACAGATGTTATAACCGCTATTTACGGTTATGTTTACATCCTGATCACTTGTAGGAAGCGGTATTTCACCGTCAAGTGTAACAGGCTGATTGTTCTGATTACCACCGGAAATGCTGAACGCAGAAGCAAATCCGCTACCGGTGAACTTACTGCTCATGGATGAGATTTCAATGCCGGTATCAAGTGTGAACGGATAGAAATTTGCAACGAAATAGTAGAAATCGCCGATAAGGTTGAATTTTATATCGCGGAAGATGTATTCACCTGAGCATACGAAACGAACAGCAGATGCTGTATATTCCGCTCCGCTTTCACGGTAGTCTACACCGTCGTAGTTTGATGTTACGGTAACTGTTCCATCAAATGTGTCTGTATATACAAATGTTTCATCCTGAACATAGCTTCCGCATAATACAACTGTGCAATCTTTGGAAAGATCAAGACAGTCAAGCGCCGCACTCATTGTATTAACTGAGCTATCGGCACTTGAGCCGTTGCCCTTGCCGTTTGCCGCAAGATAAACAACCGTTGCATCATCGTAGGGGGAAGTATCTACAACTACTTGTTCGGTAGTTTCTGTTACCTCGCTACCCTCTGAATATACAACATTACTGTTTCTTGCAAAAGACTCGTTTATCTTCTGAATCTTGCTTTCGGCAACAGGTCTGTAAGATTCGTAAATCGTGGAAAGTGACTTTCTGGTTTCAAAATGAGCACCGATCTCATTAAAATATCCGCCAATATCGTAATAGATACCTACGTCAAATACATGTGATGCAAAAATAATATCCAGCATCTCAGAGCTTTCGGCATCACGTATATACTTGCCGCAAAGAGTCTTTTCATAATATGCAGGAGTAAGGTATACCTTGCCATAGTAAGCAAGAAGCTCGGCAACTGCACTTGAACGAACAGGATCTGAAGTCAGAGGAATGCAGAAAAACTGTGTATGGAAGCCGCTGACAAGGTGACCGTAATCTTCCTGTGACGCAGTAAATTTAGGATAGGGAAGAATACCGAAATCCACCTCGCTGTCACGGTGGCTTTCAACTAAAGAAAGAGCGCCGAAGTTAAAGACAGTACGACTCTCGTTAAATACTGAAAAACGGTTAGTATCCCATGTGCCGATGTTGGTTCCTTTGCCTGTAACATTATCATACTGATAATTGTATACATGTGCTTGATCAAAAACTATCTCATCGAGTTTATCGTAAAGATCTACGACGCGCTCATTGTAAAGCGTGAGCTCGATTTCACCGGACTCATTGACAGATGCAACCTTTTCACCGGCACCGGCAAGCATTGCAACCATAGGGTCATTCCAGATCATAAGTCCGAATTTGTCATTTTCGTTGTAGATACCGTTATTATCTACATCTTCGCCAACCTGTTTAACCAGTTCGCCAAGCTTTTCAAGTGTCCACTCGTTGTTTCTAACAAGTTCATATGGGTTTTCCAATCCATATGCAGTAATGAGATCCTTGTTAAAGAGAAGCGCATGAGTGTAAATGTTATCGACTACGCCGATATCACCGGTGGTATAAAACATTTTGCCTGCAATGGCAAGATCCTCGTTTGCTTTTTGATCCCAATACTCCTTGGTCAGATCAATATGAGGAAGGCTGGATAGATCCCAAAGTGCGCCTGTCTGTGCAAGATTTGCTACGTCTCCGGTACCTATCATGGCTGCGCCATATGTAGAATCGCCGGCCATATAATCGGTATAGATTTTCTGGAATCCATTACCGTTGCCGTTTGTAGAGCCATAGCCTAAATACTGCTCATTTGTAATATTCAAGCCATAATACTCACGAAGCCATTCATTACGTTGATAAATGGCATATTCAACGGTAGTGGCAGCGTCGCTGGATGCTTCAAAATCGTTTCCTTTGTATCCGGCAACAAGAATGTGAAAGTCGCCTGATACATCAAGAGTGGCGGGGATTACCGAATTGTTTTTGGGGTCATTGTTGACTAAATTTTCGTTTTGATTTTCGCCATTTTTGCCGCATGAAGCGGTAATCATGACCGTTGCTATCAAAACCAAAATAAGTGCTACTATTCTTCTCATATATTACTCCTTTGCAAGAATTATTTTATAAGAGTAGCGGTGTTGGTTGTGGCATCCCGGTGGATATTGTCATTGGAAACGCCGAGTGCATTTGCGATTGCACGAACGGGGAGGCATGTGCGGTTGTTTCTATTTATAGGTGCCGCATCAAGTGTTTGTGCTTCGTCATTGATATAGGCGGTCGTAGAACCGATAGTGAGTTTTACTGTAGTTGCCAGTGCAAGCTACTCCTCGTTTATTTTACCACCGTGCTCGCAGTTTTTGCAAGCAAATTCTTCAACAGTACCGCCTGTCCAGTTGACAACAGTGGTTTTAAGTACATTTCTCATGTCAAGTTGCTTGATATTTTCGCCCTTGATATTTACAACTTCATGCACAAAACGCTTATTAATGTGAAAAATATTACTTTTTTCATTATACTGCACTCCTTTCCGATTAGTCAAGCACAACTTTGGGCCAAAGGTCGGTAGCAAATGCGCCGACACCCATAAGTGTATCGCAAATAACGCCTACGACGTCATGATTTGCAAGTGCAGGACAGGTCTTGAACGAGGTCGCACCCGTAAGACCTACAAGAGATTTAGGAATTGTAATCTCGTATACAGCACCTTCGTCAATATCATTGTTATTGTTGAGAGTGCCAAAAGGAGTAACTACTGCCTTTCCCTGTACTTCTACCTTGGTTTCTGCTCCGCTGTTTACATATGTAACAGAGCGGAGGCCACTAATACCGACTTCGATGCGATAATACTGCATCTTGTCTGTACCGATATTAAGTGTAACTGTATCGCCGTCTGCGAGGTATTCGTCAAGACGATTGATAAGGAAGTAAATATTGTCTTTATCGTGTGCAACTTGCTGGGTGATCTGCGCCTGTGTGCGGTACCAGTTGGTGATTATCCATACAAGGCGTTTAAGCTCACCAAGTTCGCCGCTTTGAACTATTTCGCGCGCTTTTGCATAAAGGGGATTGGTGCGCTGATATATGTTATCAGGATGAGGATGTATACGAAAAGAATTTGCGTATTCTTACCGGTGTGCTCACAATTCTCGATGTGCTGTCTGTCGCACATGAAAGGATGATTTCTCATCCGCAAAGCAGTAGCCGTGAAAACAGAATAGTCAATTATGTAAATGCGAATCTTTTTGAGAAGATAACAACGGATAAGCTTGCCCAACACTTTTTTTAAGTGTTGCCCAGTTCAACCGTATTTTCAAGGATGCTACAGGAACGACTCCGCAGTGTTATATAAATGCAAAGCGACTGATATTCGCAAAAGAAAAAATCAAAGCCGGAATGCCTGCTGGTGAAGTTGCCTCATCATGCGGCTTTTCAGACTATTCATCGTTTTATCGTGCTTATAAAAAGTATTTTTCTTATGCCCCGTCAGATGATCCTACATAATAAAAGCAGGTCGAGAGACCTGCTTTTATCTGTTATATTGAATAAAATGCTATGCCAAGAGCGGCTGAGAGAAGTATCATCAAAATAGGAGAGGGCTTCTTTTTTTGTATTTTTTCTAAGGCAAATGCTGCAATAAATAAAAGTACAAGAATTATAAAACCGCGATAGTCTACCGACATTGCATTTTTAATATCGGCCATTCCTAAAATCGTACTCATAAACATTGTAATTGCGGTTGCCAGAATCAACCCTATTACGCAAGGGCGAACACCGCCGAGAAAAGCCTTTACCCCTGCATATTTCAGCAAATTCTGAATCAGTGCCGCAATTATAAGAATAATGATGAATGATGGCAAAATCACACCAAGCATTGCAAGCAGGGAACCGATGATCCCGCCTTGAGTTGAGCCGACAAATGTCGCAATGTTTACAGCGATCGGTCCGGGGGTGGATTCGGACACGGCAATCATGTTGAGAAGTTCCTCTTCTGTGAGCCATCCGTAAAGCAGCACCTTTTCACGTATCAGGGATATCATGCCATATCCACCGCCAAATGAAAAAGCACCTATCTGAAGGAAAGTAAAAAACAATTGTAAGTAAATCATTTTTCGCCATCCTTTCTCAACTTGCCGATAAGATAAACCGCAACGCCGGCAATACCGCTGATAAGAATATAGAACACGGTTGAAAATCTGATAGCGAATAGCGATAGCAGCACCATGCAAACAACAGTTGAAATGATAATGGCTGTGTTAAACAAGTTTTTCTTTATCGCTTTCAGCATTTTGATGCCGGCTGAGAGAATAAGATATATTACGCAAACCTGAATACCTTTAAATGCGTTTGCAACAATGGTTAGTGTGAGAAAAGCATCTAAAAACAAAGAAATGGCATATATAATTAAAAATGAAGGAATACATACGCCAAGAGTACAAAGTGCAGAGCCCATCACGCCGGCATTTTTGTAACCAATATATGTAGCGGCATTGATTGCGATAGGTCCGGGAGTGGATTCTGCAATAGCCACCATGTTTAAAAATTCTTCTTTCTCAATCCATTTTTTCTTTGATACAAACTCGTTTTCCAAAAGCGCAATCATAGCATATCCACCGCCAAAGGTGAACAGCCCGATTTTGAGCATAGTTAAAAACAGAATACTATGTTTTTTCATCCGTATCGACCTTTTCGTAGTAAATTCAATATATATTATACTGCAATAACTTTTGCAAGTAAATACAAATCTCATTTTAGAAATATGATAAATCATTGTGCATCGTTCCAGCACTTTTTTTATTTTATTTTGAAGATTTTTTACATGCCTATTTACAACGCTATATATGTATGTTATAATAATTTATCACTATATATTGTGTTTTTGACACATTTCATCAAGGGGGATTTTTTCATGAAATGTCCGGGCTGCGGATACCTTGAAAGCAAGGTTATCGATTCACGTCCTGTAAGTGACAACAACAGTATTCGCCGCCGCCGTGAATGTCTTGAATGCAAACGGCGCTTTACTACTTATGAGGTCATCGACTCTGTACAGATAGTGGTTATCAAAAAAAACGGATCCAAAGAATTCTTTGACCGTATAAAGCTTGAAAGTGGGCTTATCAAGGCTTGCCAGAAGCGTCCTGTTGATACTTCCGCACTTGCGCAGGAGATTGAGACCGAACTTCAAAATTCGCTCCGTTCGGAGATCACGACCACCGAAATCGGTGAGATAATCATGGATAAACTTAAAAAGCTTGACGCTGTATCATATGTACGTTTTGCATCCGTTTACAGAGAGTTTAAGGATGTTGCTACCTTTATGGATGAACTTAAACGGTTAAATAATAAGAAATAAGGAAAATTTAGCCGAACATATTTTTGGGGGAAGCGTCATCGCCGGCAGTATGGAGAGTCGGAGTGGCGCGTTAAAACATGGAAATTGAATTTGTTGCAACTTGTTTGTTTGGGCTTGAGCATTTTCTCGGTGAAGAGATAGATCGCCTTGGATATCGTCGCACAGAAACTATTGACGGCAGAGTATCTTTCATCGGCGATGAGCGTGCAATAGCACGCTGCAATATCTGGCTGCGCTGCGCAGAACGCCTTTTTATAAAAATGGGAAGTTTCCGGGCAAGAACTTTTGGTGAATTGTTTGAGGGAACAAAGGCGATGGAGTGGGAGCGCTTTATCGGCAGAGAAGATGCATTCCCTGTAAAGGGACACTCGGTTAAAAGTAAGCTGTTTTCGATACCCGACTGCCAGAGCATTGTGAAAAAGGCAGTGGCACAGCGACTTGACAATGAGTACGGTATGTGCTGGTTCCCGGAGACGAAAACCAAGTATCAGATAGAGTTTTTTATTTTAAAGGATGTTGCCACACTGATGATAGATACGTCCGGCGTGGCACTTCATAAGCGCGGATACCGCGCTATCGCAGGTGCAGCACCTCTTCGCGAAACACTTGCTGCAGCGCTTGCGCTGAATTCACGTCCGCGAGAGAATGTTCTCTTGTGGGATCCCTTCTGCGGAAGCGGAACTATTGCAATAGAGGCTGCAATGATAATGAAAAATCAGGCACCTGGCCTGTTCCGCCGTTTTGCGGCAGAAGATTTTGCTGTAGCACCGCCTGAGATATGGGCAGAGGCGCGTGACGAGGCTCGCTCGATGATACGAAAGACATCGTTTGAGGCGTACGCGTCCGATATTGATGAAAGCATGGTCAGACTTGCCGCTGATAATGCCGAGCGCGCCGGAGTGTCTGAGCATGTTCGCACTTTCGTTGCTGACGCGCGTACTATACGTACCGGCGGAAGACGTGGCACTATCGTATGCAATCCGCCTTACGGTGAGCGACTTGGAAGCATGGCAGAAGTGGAGCAGCTTTATACTCAGATAGGCAGACATTTTCGCTCACTTGCACCGTGGCAGGTGTATGTGCTGACTTCTTCTGAAAAATTTGAAAGACTTTATGGCAGACGTGCCGATAAGGTGCGCAAGCTTTACAATGGTATGATCCCGTGTAATCTTTATCAGTATTTCAAATTTGATTTGGAAAAATAGAGCGAAAATACATAAAATAAATATCCTCCGTCAACACTAATCAAAAGTGGAGACGGAGGTGTTTTTTTGAAATTTTCAAACATATATGCCGAAAACATCAGGTTGCTTGACGGTTTGCTTGTTCCAGATGAAAGCTTTGATATAATCAAGCGCCGTCTTGTGATTGGCGCAAATGAGCTTACGCTTTATTATATTGACGGTTTTGTCAAGGACGAAACCATGCAAAAACTGATGCAGCATTTTATTTCGCTTAAAAAGCTACCACAGCGGGCGCAGGATTTTATAGATGAGAACATACCGTATGTCGAGGTTGAAACAGCGGCCGACACTGACAAGGTGATGCTTATGATCCTGTCTGGCGGGGTGGCGATGCTTGGTGACTGCTTTGGCAATGAGGCTGTACTGATTGATGCAAGAACTTATCCGGTGCGCGGAGTTGCCGAGCCTGAAAGTGACAGAGTCATGCGCGGTTCACGTGACGGATTTGTTGAGACGCTGATTTTCAACACCGCACTTATCCGCCGTCGCATACGTGATCCCAATCTTAGGGTGGTATATAAGAACATTGGCAAGACTTCAAAAACAGATATTGCGCTTGTCTATATCGACGGCACTGCCGATGCCGCATATGTCAAGTGGGTGTCGGATAAGCTTGACAGTATAAAAACCGACAGCCTTTCTATGGGGCATGAGAGCCTTGCAGAAAGCCTTATCGGAAAGCGATGGTATAATCCGTTTCCCAAGATACGCTACACAGAGAGACCTGATACCGCCGCCTCGCAGCTTATAGAGGGGAACGTGCTTATCCTTTGTGACACTTCGCCCGATGCAATGATATTGCCGACTTCGATATTTGACTTTCTGCAGGAAACGAGTGATTATTATTTTACGCCGTTTACAGGCACATATCTGAGAATTGTGCGCCATATTATCTTCTGGCTTACATTGTTTTTGGTTCCTCTTTGGTATCTGCTTGTTATGCATCCGCAGTATGTGCCGCAGTGGCTTTCTTTTGTCATTCCCGATGATCATGGAAAATTGCCGCTTGTCGCACAGATTTTTTTGGTTGAGTTTGTCATTGACGGGCTGAAGCTTGCGTCTATGAATACACCGAGTATGTTAACTAATTCTCTTAGTGTTGTCGGTGGACTTATCTTGGGGGACTTCGCCGTGGATGTAGGATGGCTCATACCCGAGGTTATTCTCTATATGGCGTTTGTGGCTATATCAAACTTTACGCAGGCTAGCTATGAGCTTGGCTATGCGGTTAAATTTATGCGCATGTTGCTGCTTGCGGTCACTGCATTGTTTGGCGCATTAGGATTTGGAATAGGACTTTTCGGTATAATTATACTCATTGCAACAAACTCTACTGTCAATCGTCGCCGCTCATATCTCTATCCGCTTATTCCTTTTAACGGGAAGGCGCTTGCGCGATTGATGTTCAGAACGAAAAAAAGCTGAACTTTTGTTCAGCTTTTTTTTAGCATATTTTTGATTTTCTTTAGTGTCTTGTATATGAGAGGGTTGCGGCGATAGAAAGGGTGACTTGCCAGCTTCTTTTTTACATAAGCGAGGTATTCCGGCTCTGTCATGCTGTGATAAACTTCGCCCTTGTAATATCCAACAACTTTTGCAAGTACCTGTGACGGCTCTATACCGTATTCAAGCCCTATCTGATGGTCGCCACACATTGTTAGTGTGCCGCCCCTTTTCTCTATCAGGCGGTGAATGATAAAATCGCCGTTCTTTCTGCGATAAAACAGGACATCGCCTGCCGTGTATGCATCGGCCGCACCAAGCATCACGGAATCATCGCCTTGGTGGAGCATTGGCTCCATACTGGTTCCGCGAGGGTAGAGCCTGAACGATCCGCCTTGGTCAATAACTTCTTTTATTAAAGGATAGAGCTCACTGAGCTCAACGGCGTCACGCAAGAGCGCCCGCCTCTTTCAGCATATCAATATATGCTTTGCTGTCGCGTGTAGCAGTTTCAAGATCGATCTCATATTTGTCTACAAGAGCTTTTGCGATAGCATCAATATCAGTATCATTCTTAAGAAGATCCCAGATAAATGCGCCTGTTTCATTAAGTGCGATCATTCCGCCGCCTTCGGCTGCGCGGGCTGCAGAAACAGCATAGTATTTTGTGCCAATTTTTCTAACAATGTAACCGTCTTTGATTTTCATTTTTTGAGAATCTCCCTTTTTAAATATCATTTTGCATAAGTATATATGGTAATTATATCTTTTTTTTTGTGTACTGTCAATATTTAAAATGTATTAAGTTTTACCGAAATATATGGAAAACGACAAAATTATGTGATAGAATACATATATATAATAAGGAAACAGAGGTAAAAAATGAACAGACGTCCGGATATGGATGCGCATTTTGCCGAAAAAAGGCGACAATATGTGCGAAAGAAAAAATCAAAAACCAAAGGAATACTATTGGCACTGATGTGCATTGCAATTGCGGTGGTGTGGACATTCATCGGTGTGGCTATATATCAGCTTTCAAAGTTTAACGACCCCGTGGTTGATACAGCGACAGGCACAGAAGATGTTTCGCCTGTTTCTACAACCGAGGCGCCGATAGAAACAACAACTGCTCCAAATAATCAGACGCTTGTCACCGTAGAGCGAGCACAAGTGACTCGCGGTAGCCTTATTCTTGTATCAGAGCTTGTAGACAGGGCGTTTGATTTTGAGCAGGAAGAGGAGTTGGTTACTCTTTACGGCAATAAGTCGAAGTCATACAAGATATCCTCAACTGCGATAAAGCTTAACCGCGAAACTTTTGACGCTGTTGAAGCGATGTTCAATGCATACAAGGCGGAAACCGGCAACGGTGATTATCAGATAACACAGGCGCATCGCACACTTGAGGAGCAGACATCGATCTATGACAGCTACAAAGAAACATATGGCGAAGAGCAGGGAACAATGCTTGCGGCAAGACCGGGGTACAGTGAACATCATTCGGGCTATGCGTTCGATATGAATGTGTATGCAGGTGGTCAGGGATATTCTCTCGGTACTGCACATGAAGTAAATCCGATATACGGTTGGATATATGACCATGCAGACGAATACGGGTTTGTAGTCCGCTATCCAGAGGGAAAGACTGCTGTCACAGGTATCACCAATGAGCCGTGGCATTTCAGATATGTTGGCAAGGGACACGCATCTTATATGAAAGAGCATGACCTTGTGCTTGAGGAATATGTTGCGCTTCTGTACAAGTATCCCCATGACGGCGAGCATCTTGAATTTGAGTATGACGGAGTGAAATATGAGGTCAGTTTCGTAATGTTCGGAAAGGATGTTGACAGCATAGACATTTATGTTAATGCAGATAAAACATATATCTTTTCTGGCGAAAACTCTGATGGAGTTATAATTACCCAGATTAGTTGAAATACACTGATTTGACTTTAAAAACGCATTTTAAAGAGTTCAAAACGGCGAAAAACTTTGTTTTTCGCCGTTTTTCTTTCTGTATCTCTCTTTTTCGTTCCTTGACAGCTTTGATTAAATAATGCTATACTAATTATAACTATGTATTGAAGGAGTTGGTATTTTAATGGACGCGGGCAGTATAATATGTTACATATTGCTCATTCTCGGCGGTGCATATTTTGCCAGTGCCGAAAGTTCGTATGCACGAGCTAATAAAATCAGATTGAAAAATGCCGCGGAGGATGGAAACCGAAAGGCGAAAAGGGCGCTGCATATCGCAAATAATTTTGATGAGGCGCTCACCACCATTCTTATCGGCAATAATATTATGCACCTTAGCTGCTCTGCACTTGCTACCGTTATCGTTGCAGGCTGGGGTATCCCTGCTTGGGTTGCAACCATAGTTACCACCGCTGTTGTATTTTTGTTCAGCGAGATGATTCCCAAAAGCTTTGCCAATGCAAAGAGCGAAAAGGTTGCTTTGGCATATGCCGGATCGCTTTCGCTGCTGATTAAGATATTTGCACCTGTGGCGTTTTTGTTTATTAAACTCAGTGCGTTGTTTTCAAAGCTTTTTGGCGGCGGTCAGGATGAACGTATGACCGAAGAAGAGCTTGAAACTATTATTGATACTGTTGAAGAAAGCGGCACGCTTGATGAAGATCAAACCGATCTTTTACAGGGCGCTGTTGAATTTACCAAGACTCCTGTCGAGGATGTTATGACTATGCGCGAGGATATTGTCGGCATAGATATCGGCGATGATCCCGAGCATATTTTTGAAATTGTAAAGAATACCGGCTTTTCACGTCTGCTTGTTTATGATGGCGATATTGACCATGTTGTCGGCGTGCTTCCGATACGTGAGTATTTGCGCGCACATCTTCGCCGCGGCAGAGTAAATCTTCGCCGTGTTATAATGCCTGCCAAGTTTGCTACTCCCGATGCCGCTATTGACGACTTGTTCAATGAGATGAGCGTCGGAAAGCAGCAGTTCCTTGTTGTCCGCGAGGGTGAAACCACTGTAGGTGTTGCTACCATTGAGGACTTTCTTGAGGAGATCGTAGGCGAAATCTGGGACGAGTACGATGAGTATGACGAAGACTTCATCAAACTCGGCGGTAATTATTTTGAGGTATATCCCGGCATGAAGGTGCGCGATGCACTTGCACGCGCAGGTTATGACGGTGAGATTTCTGATGATATTGCCAAAAAGACTCTTGAAGCATGGCTTCGCGCAAATATCGAGGGCGATGTCGAAGAGGAAAAAGGCTTTACTTTCGGCAACCTTTCTGTTGTAGCCGGTGAAATCGAAGAAGACGGTTCGCTTAAAGCAATTATAATCCGACTTTGTGATAATGAAGAAGAAGCAAAGGAGGAGCTTGAAAAATGAGTTATGTTCTGATAGTTGTTTTCATTTGCTTTTCTGCGTTCTTCTCAGGTACTGAGATAGCGTATACTTCTGTCAACCGCGTAAGACTCAGAAAAATGGCTGAAAGCGGTGACAAGCTTGCAACTCTTGCCGTTAGACTCAGCGACAAATTTGAGGAATCGCTCACCGCGATTCTTGTTGGCAACAATTTTGTAAACATCGGCGCTTCGTCCGTTTCCGCAACAATTGCTATGGGTATTGCGGCTAACATGGAAGGAGCCGCCGCACAGTCGCTTATGGTTACTATCGCGACTGTTATTATCACTATTCTTATTCTTATTTTTGGTGAGATAGTGCCAAAGGTAGTTTGCAAGCAGAATTCTGAACTTATGGTTCGTATATGCGCATATCCGCTTGCAGTCGTTACTATTGTATTTTCTCCTATCACATTTATCGTTGCTCAGATAATGAAACTGGGTACGATGATATGGGGAACATCCGATGACACCGTTACTGAAGAAGAGCTTGCAACAATCATCGAAACTGCAGAAGAAGACGGCGGCATTGATGAAGAAAAGAGTGAGCTTTTGCAAAGCGCGCTTGAATTTTCGGATATTTCACTCGATGAAATATTCACTCACCGCAAGGATGTTGTTGCGCTTGACGTTGATGATTCCACAGAGGAAAATCTTCGCCGTATAAATGCATCGAGATACAGCCGTTTGCCTGTATACAAAGATTCTATCGACAACATCGTCGGTATTCTCAATATCAACCATTATTATAAGAAGTACGCTTCGGACAGGAACACCACTGTAAAGGATGTTATGCTTGAGCCTACGTACATGCACAGCACAGTAAAGTTGCCTGTTGCGCTTGAGGAGATGCGCAAGCGTCAGATACAGCTTGTAGTTGTACTTGATGAGTACGGCGGAACTCGCGGTATTGTTACAATGGAGGATATCCTTGAGCAGATAGTCGGCGATATATGGGATGAAAGCGACGAGATCGTTGTTGAACTCAAAGAGAATGAGGACGGCACATATCAGGTTCTCGGAGAAATGAATGTCTATGACATGTTTGACGAGCTTGATATTGATGACCGCGACTTTGAGTCGGATTGCAACACTGTCGGCGGTTGGTGCGTTGAGGTTCTTGAGCAGAATCCTGGGGTTGGTATGTGCTTTGATTATAAGAACCTGCACGTTGAAATTACCAAGGTTGAGGATGAGATTCGCGTTATAGAGGTTTGCATCACAGTAAACGAGCTTCCCGAAGCGGAAGATGAAGAAGAATAACAAAAAAGCCGAAGGCAACGCCTTCGGCTTTTTTTATTCGTCGTATACTATGGTCATTGCCGCATCGGAGATGAACTCAAGCGGATCAACCCTCTCACCTGAGAGCATCATTTCAAAGTGAAGGTGAGGCTCTTCGGCTATTTCGATTATTGCACTTTCACCAACTGCGCCGATTACCTCGCCGCTTTTTACATTGTTTCCGATGTCAACGGTTATTTCATCTGCAAGGTTCTGATAAACTGTTTTCATATCGCCGTCATGAGATATTACCACTGTGCATCCCATCATTGGGTCTTCATAAATCTCAGTTACAATTCCGTCTGCTGCTGCCATTACCGCATCGCCAAGCGTTGCACAGATGTCGATACCGTTATGCGTGCGGTAGTCTTCCATTGTATTTGAATATACAAGCACATCAATTGAGAATGTCTTTGAAACATTGCCGATCGTAGGCATTATAAATTCGGGTGCAACTGCCACTGGCTCTTCAACATTTATCACAGGAGTGTGCGAGGTGGTAACAGCAGGTGTGGTATATGGTTGTGTTACACGAGGTGTAGTAGTTACGCGTGGTGCAGTAGTGACAGACGGGGAAGTATGATCTTTATCGGGTATGCTTGTACTTTGCATGCTTTGCGGCATATCGGTTGTCACAGACGGAGCATTTCTTCGGTTAGCCATGGTGACAAGGCCTACCGCAAGTGCCATGATAAGCATTACCATAATAATAGTGATGTATAAAATCTGCGCGGTTCTTTGTTCGTTTTTCTTTTGTTCCATAGTGAGAGTCCTTTCCAAAAAGAAGTTTTTACAGTGGTAGTTTTGCCACGCATTGGCGCATTTATACGAAAATGTTTAAAGCGAACTGCGTTTAGCACCCGAGTTGCCTGTTTGCAAATTATTCACCCAAAAAACACAAATATTTTTTTAAAAATCCCTTGACAAAGGTGCAGTAAAGTGGTAAATTTTAATTGTAGGTTAGCACTCGACTTAAAAGAGTGCTAAAAAGAGGGGGCGAGCAAATGGAATACGATATTTCAAAACGAAAAGCGCAGATACTTCGCGCTGTTGTTGAAGCGTATGTAAAAGGCGGTGAACCCGTTGGCTCCAAATACATTGCGCAGAATATGATGCCTAACTGCTCACCTGCTACGATACGAAATGAGATGGCGGAGCTTGAGGTGCTTGGTTATCTTGAACAGCCTCACACTTCGGCAGGCAGAGTGCCAAGTGAGCTTGGTTATAGATTTTATGTTGATTGCCTTGCCGGCGAGTATAAAAAGACAAAAGCTGAAACCGAGGTTATGGCCGAGCGGCTTCGCGGCAAACAGCACGAGCTTGACAAGATCCTTGCCGAGGCTTCAAGGCTTGCAGGCAGCATGACAAATTATACTGCCATTGCAGTAAAACCGCGCACCGATATGTCAAAAATCATCCGCTTTGAGGTTATGTATTTTGACAGCCGCAATCTTGTGCTTGTTATGCTTTCGGGGAGCGGTAATGCGAAAACTCGTAATTTAAGGCTTTCGTTTGATGTGCTTCCGACAGATGCGGCGCATCTTGCAAGCACACTTAATATGTATATAGCTGGACATACCCTCGATGAGATAACACTTCCGCTTATGATGCAGGCTGAGGCCGAAATGGGCAGCGAAGCAAGACTGCTTTCTGCCGCTATGAAAGAGATTTACAGCGGTATGGAGGAGCAGAGCGGTGGTGAGATAAAGGTTGACGGTGTGGACAGATTGCTTTCTTATCCTGAGTTTTCAGATGTAGGCAAACTTCGCGGTTTGCTTGGTGCGATAGAGAGCAAGGACGGTATTCTTGATACCATTTCAAATATAGACGGTGATGAGCTGAGTGTTGTTATCGGCAGAGAGAATATGTCTGACAGCATGAGCGATTCAACGCTTGTAGTTAAAAAGATAAAGAAAGACGGCAAGGTGGTCGGCGCAATCGGTATTATCGGCCCATGCCGCATGGATTATGCAAATGTTATGGCAACTGTTGATGCACTTGCCGAGTCTGTCGGTAAGATGATAAACAGTGAACTGCGAATGCTTGAGGGACCGAAGAAAGGAAAGGAATAATGGCAGAAGAAATAAAGGATACCGTTGAGGAGACTGCAGAGGCGGCTCCCGAAGAAAAGAAAACAAAAAAATCCAAGGGCGATAAAAAGCTTGAAAACGAAATCGAAGCACTTAAAAAGCAGCTTGAGGAAAAGGAAACCGAACTTGCTGAGCAGAAAGAGCAGCATCTCCGCCTTGCGGCAGAGTATGATAACTTCCGCCGCCGTTCCAAGGCAGAGCGTGAGGGTGTTTACTCCGAGGCTTGCAGTGATGTTGTAAATGAATTTCTCCCTGTGCTTGACAACATCGAGCGTGCGGCAGCGTATGCTACCGATGAAAAGGTTGCCGAGGGCATCAATATGATGGTAAAGGCATTCACCGAGAGTCTCGGAAAGCTCGGCGTTGAAGAAATCGAATGTAAGGTTTTTGACCCCAATGTTCACAACGCTGTAATGCATATTGATGATGAGCAGTATGGCGAAGGCGAGATAGTAGAGGTCTTTCAGAAAGGCTTCAAGCGTGGCGATAAAGTAATTCGTTACGCAATGGTTAAAACAGCCAATTAAAAATAATTATTAAAAATTTATCTATATATTAAGGAGATTTTATTATGGGAAAAGTTATTGGAATTGACTTAGGTACAACAAATTCTTGTGTTGCAGTATTTGAGGGCGGCGAGCCTATCGTTATCCCCAATCCCGAAGGAGCGAGAACAACTCCTTCTGTAGTTGCATTTTCTAAGACAGGTGAAAGAATGGTTGGTCAGGTTGCAAAGCGCCAGAGCGTTACCAACCCTGACAGAACTGTAAGCAGTATCAAGCGTGAGATGGGTACAGGCTACAAGGTTACTATTGATGGCAAGTCCTACACCCCTCAGGAGATTTCTGCAATGATTCTTCAGAAGCTTAAGGCTGATGCAGAGGCATATCTCGGCACTACCGTTTCTGAGGCTGTTATCACTGTTCCTGCATACTTCACCGATGCACAGCGTCAGGCAACAAAGGATGCAGGTAAAATCGCAGGTCTTGATGTAAAGAGAATTATCAACGAGCCTACCGCAGCAGCACTTGCATACGGTATGGATAAAGAATCAGAGCAGAAGATCATGATCTTTGACCTTGGTGGCGGTACTTTCGACGTATCCGTTCTTGAGATTTCCGATGGTGTATTTGAGGTTCTTGCAACTGCAGGTAACAACAAGCTCGGTGGCGATGACTTTGATGAGAGAGTTGTAAACTGGATTGCTGATACATTTAAGGCAGAAAACGGCATCGATCTTCGCGGTGACAAGATGGCAATGCAGCGTCTTAAGGAAGCGGCAGAGAAGGCTAAGATCGAGCTTTCCGGCATGGCTTCCACCAACATCAATCTTCCCTTTATCACTGCGGATGCAACAGGCCCCAAGCACTTTGACGGCACTCTTACCAGAGCTAAGTTCAATGAGATAACAGCTGACCTCGTAAATGCTACTATGCAGCCTGTTAAGCAGTCCCTCTCTGATGCAGGTCTTTCTCCCTCTGACATTGCAAAGGTTCTTCTTGTCGGCGGTTCCACTCGTATTCCTGCAGTTCAGGAAGCTGTTAAGAACTTCATGGGCAAAGAGCCTTTCAAGGGCATCAACCCCGATGAGTGCGTAGCACTTGGCGCAGCTATTCAGGGCGGCGTTCTCGGCGGCGATGTTAAGGATATCGTTCTTCTTGACGTTACTCCCCTTTCTCTTGGTATCGAGACTATGGGCGGTGTGTTCAACAGAATCATTGACCGTAACACCACTATCCCTGTAAAGAAGAGCCAGGTTTACTCCACTGCTACTGACAATCAGCCCTCTGTTGAGATTCATGTTCTCCAGGGTGAGCGTGATATGGCGGCAGGCAATACTACTCTTGGACGTTTCAGCCTTGACGGAATCATGCCCGCTCCTCGTGGCGTTCCTCAGATCGAGGTTACTTTCGACATCGACTCCAACGGTATCGTAAATGTTACCGCTAAGGATAAGGGTACAGGCAAGGAGCAGCATATCACTATCACTTCATCTACCAACATGTCTCAGGAAGATATAGACCGTGCAGTTGCTGATGCAGAGAAGTTTGCAGAAGAGGACAAGAAGCAGAAGGAAGCTGTTGAGGTTAAGAACCATGCAGACAGCCTTATCTTCCAGAGCGAGAAGACTCTCGGCGAGCTCGGCGACAAGGTTACTGATGCTGAAAAGGCACCCGTTACCGCTGCTATTGAAAAGCTCAAGGCAACTGTTGCAACCGGCGATACTGAAGCTATCAAGGCTGACACAGAGGCTCTTGAAAAGGCATTCGGCGAGATTGCACAGAAGATCTATAGTCAGACACAGGGCGATCCTAACGCAGGCGCAGGCTTTGATCAGGGCGCAGGCGCACAGGGCGGTGCTGACGGAAACACCTACTACAACGCTGATTTTGAAGACAAGACAGGCGACAATAAATAAGTAACCAAACGAAAACTGAGCCGCATTCTACGGCTCAGTATTTCGACTTTATAGGAATTTTTTATGGCAGAGAAGAGAGATTATTATGAGGTGCTTGGCGTTGAAAAAAGCGCGAGTGCTTCTGAGATAAAAAAGGCATATTATAAGCTTGCAAAAAAGTATCACCCCGATGTAAATCCCGGTGATGCCGAAGCAGAAAAGAAGTTTAAAGAAATCAATGAGGCGTATGCTGTATTGTCCGATGAGGATAAAAAGGCAAAGTATGACCAGTTTGGTCATGCCGCGTTTGAAAATGGCGGTGCCGGCGGCGGTTACGGTGCAGGATTTGAGGGCTTTGGCGATTTCGGCGATATTTTCTCATCGTTTTTCGGCGGTTCGGGTGGTTTTGGCGGCTTTGGGGGCGGAGGCGGCAATCGCCGCAACGCTCCTGCGCGCGGAGAGGATATCTATGCGCGTATCACCCTTTCTTTTGAAGAGGCTGTGCGCGGTTGCAAGAAGGATATTACCTTTGGAAGAGTGCAGAAGTGTGAGGACTGCTCAGGTAGCGGCGCAAAGAAGGGCTCAAGTGTAGAGACTTGTAAAAAGTGTGGCGGCAGCGGTCAGATGCGTGTACAGCAACGCACAATGTTTGGTGTGATGCAGACCGTTCGCGACTGTGATGAGTGCCGCGGTAAGGGTAAGATAATTAAAGAGCCTTGTACAAACTGTCGCGGAACAGGCTATGTCAAGGTATCAAAGACGTTTTCTGTCACCATTCCTGCAGGTATTGATAACGGACAGAACATCTCTATATCAGGCATGGGTAACGAGGGCAGAAACGGCGGTCCTGCTGGCGATCTTATCATTGCTGTCAGCGTTAAACCTCATGCAGTATTTGAGCGTGAGGGAACCGACATTTACTGTGAAGTTCCGATAAATTATTGGGAAGCGGTTCTCGGCGATGAGATTGAGATTCCCACGCTTGATGGCAAGGAGAAGTTCACTGTTCCCGAGGGAACGCAGACAGGCACAACCTTTACTCTCAAAGGCAAGGGAATCACCCGCGTAAATTCGTCATATCGCGGAAATCTTTATATCACGGTTAAGGTCGATGTGCCGAAGAACCTTAATGCAAAGCAGAAGGAACTGCTTCATCAGCTTGCCGAATCCTACGGCGATAAGGTAAAGAGCAAACGCGAGAGCTTCTTTAAAAAGTTTACGGATTTGTTTAAGTAAGATAAAATAATCACTTTAAAATGCAAGCATTTTAAAGTGTAGAGGGTCGTACATTCGCATTTCGCTTACCGCGACCGCCCCTTTAAGGAGTAAAAAAGCCGGGGAACCCGTCTTTTTTACAGATTTTTAGGCTTCCTCTTGAGGGGAAGCTGTCAGCGTAGCTGACTGATGAGGTGTAGCCGCATCGCGGCGTTAATCGCGTAAACATTAATTCACACGAGGTATTACACACATGGATATGCAATGGATACAGATCAAGGTTACAGGAAAAACCGAGGATCTTGAAAACATAAGCGCGGTAATGAGCATGGTTGAAAACTCGCTTTTTATTGAGGATTTCAGCGATGTAACTACAGACGGTATGTACGGTGCACTTCTTGATGAAAGCTTGCTCAATGCCGATAAGACAAAAGCGGCGGTTTCGGTGTTTATCCCCGAGACAAAGAGCGTTGCTGAGGCAAAGGCGTTTATCGAAGGACAGCTTACATCAAGCGGCATTGAATACACTCTTGAAACTGTAGGTTGCCGTGAAGAGGATTGGGCAGAGTCCTGGAAAAAGTACTATCATCCTATAAAGGTAGGCAACATTGTTGTCGTTCCCGCTTGGGAAGAATACACCCCTGCCGAGGGTGAGATAACTGTCACCATGGATCCCGGCATGGCATTTGGCACAGGTACACACGAAACCACACGTCTTGTTATTTCCATGCTCCAGAAGTATGTTAAGACAGGCGACAGAATGCTTGATGTAGGGACAGGAAGCGGAATACTTTCTATTTGTGCATCGCGTCTCGGTGCTAAAGAGTGCAAGGCATATGACATTGATCCCACAGCGGTTAAGGTTGCCCGTGAGAATATCGAGGCAAGCGGTGTAAACAATATTACATGCGATGTTTCTGACCTGCTTAAA
This sequence comes from Clostridia bacterium, assembly GCA_017399305.1. GTDB lineage: Bacteria > Bacillota > Clostridia > Oscillospirales > CAG-272 > UMGS902. Next base: position 15,709 of record JAFQDK010000048.1, on the reverse strand, counting down.
GGTGTTGACCTTAAGGGTGGCAAGTACAATATTGTTGCAGCAAACATCGTTGCAGATATCATCATCCGCATGATGCCCGATATCGCAGATTACATGGCAGATGATGCAGTTCTTATTGCATCGGGTATAATTTGTCCGCGCCGCGAAGAGGTTGAAGCTTCAATGGCCGAGAATGGCTTTGAGGTTTTTGATGAGCTGGTTGAAAATGACTGGTGCGCCCTCGCCGTAAGAAAAAAGAAATAGATAACAAAAATACCAAGTTTAAAAAACTTGGTATTTTTTGTTGTAGGGAGTAAATTAATGATTATGATAGTAAAGGCCCCCTCCCTTTAGGTAAGGGAGGCTGCTAAATCTTAATTTATATCACTAAAAGTATTGACAACGCATGAATAAGTGTTATAATAAACATATGAACAATCATTCATGTTTAAGGAGATACTGATATGTACGATGAGGAACTTATATATGACCTTGCAGATTTGTTTAAGGTTTTTGCCGATTCTACAAGAATCCGCATATTGCATTGCCTGATGGACAGCGAAAGCTGTGTAGGAGATATTGCAACTGCACTTGAGATGAGTCAGACTGCAATTTCACATCAGCTTCGCGTGCTTAAGCACAGTCATCTTGTACGTTGCCGCCGCGACGGAAAGCAGATGTACTATTCTCTTGCCGATGATCATGTAAAAACTATTCTCGCTGCTGGGCTTGAGCACGTTGAGGAATAGAGGAGTAGCTATGTCAGAACATAAACACAACCATGATGAGTGCCATGGCGAATGCTGTTGCCATGAGCATGAACATGAACACGACCATGATGGCGATTGCGAATGCTGTTGCCATGATCATGGCGATGATTGTGGCTGCGGTTGCGGTCACGATCATGGCGACAACGGAAAAAGCAAATGGCTTCGCCTTGGAATAGCGTTTGCACTGCTGATAGGCGGCGTTGTTACATCAATGCTTGCTGCGCCACAATTTGTATGTGTCGTTTTATATGCGGCGGCATATATGGTTGCAGGATTTGAAGTAATTATCGGTGCGGTCAAAGGAATTGCAAAAGGAGATATTTTCGGTGAGAATTTTCTCATGAGCATCGCTTCGCTTGGTGCGTTTGCCATTGGTGAATATGCAGAAGCATGCGCCGTTATGCTTCTGTTTGAGCTTGGTGAGAGATTTCAGAATATGGCGGTGTCGAAGAGTCGAGGCTCCATTCGTGCCATGCTTGAGATGCGCCCTGAAAAGATAATTCTCATACGTGACGGCAAAGAAATAGAGGCGAAGCCATCTGACGCACATATCGGTGATGTTATACTCGTTTGTGCAGGTGATAAGATAGCCTGTGACGGCGAGATCATCGAGGGCAGTGGCGATGTAGATATGCAGGCACTTACGGGTGAGAGTCTGCCAGTTTCAAAGGTTGTTGGTGACAGTGTGCTTGCCGGTAGCATCAGTATAGACGCCACGCTTCGCATTCGCGTAAGTGAGGAGTACGACAACAGTACCGTATCGCGCATCCTTGAGATGATTGAGCATGCCAAGAGCAAAAAGAGTCCTACCGAGAGCTTTATACGCAAGTTTTCACGTATATATACCCCAATTGTATGTGCGCTTGCACTTTTAGTTGCGGTCGTGCCGCCGACTATAGGTCTTGGCGAATTTAGTACATGGCTTTATCGCGGACTTTGTGCGCTTGCGGCATCCTGCCCATGTGCGCTTGTAATTTCTGTTCCGCTTGGATTTTTCGGCGGACTTGGCGCCGCATCGCGCGGCGGTGTGCTTGTTAAGGGCTCAAATTATCTTGAGGAGCTTGCCAAGGTTGATACTGCGGCGTTTGATAAAACAGGCACGCTTACTGCAGGAAAATTTGCGTATGTCGGTGAAGAGAATGTACATGATGCCAATGAACTTCATTTGGCACTTGCAGTCTGTGAAAAATATAGCACTCATCCTATCGCGCTTGCGGCAAATGAGATGTTCGGCGCGCTTGTTGAGGATATGGACATAAGCGATTCATCGGCAATTCGCGGCAAGGGTGTGCGTGCTGTCCTTGGCGGAAGCGTTTATCTGTGTGGCAATGCTGTGTTGATGCGCGATGAGGGGATAGCATTTACAGAAGCAACCTTGACAGGTAGCAGTGTTTATGCCGCAAAAGACGGCATTTTCCTTGGTAGTGCAACCTTTGCAGATATGCTGAAAGAGGACAGCGCAGAGGCTCTTGAAAAGCTTTTGGAGCTTGGTTTAAGTGACACGGTGATGCTGACAGGCGACAAGAAAATGATAGCTGACGGCGTTGCAAAAACTCTTGGTATAGGAACAGTTTATGCCGAGCTTTTGCCTGCGGATAAGGCGGAGCAGCTTGAAAGAATAAAAGGCAATGGAAAGCGCATTGTATATGTCGGTGACGGAATTAATGATGCCCCGGTGCTTGCGCTTGCCGATGTTGGCGTTGCAATGGGCGGCATCGGTTCGTCTGCGGCGCTTGAAGCGGCAGATGCGGTGATAATGGGGGACAGCCTTGTAAAGCTCCCCGATGCAATACGCATAGCGCGCCGTACTATGAGGATAGTTCGTCAGAACATTGTGTTTTCACTTGCGGTCAAATTTGCGATAGTATTGCTCGCGGCGCTTGGATTTGCCAATCTCTGGCTTGCCGTGTTCGGCGATGTTGGAGTATGCCTTATTGCAGTGCTTAATTCCCTGAGAGTAATGAAAAGGAGTCGATAGGCTCCTTTTTGTTTGTAAAAAGTATTATCTTATGATATACTTATATAAATAGCGCTCGGAGGTGGAGAAATGGAAAACTATTCTAAAATGCTTGAAAGTGAGATAGCACGTATCAAAGAGCAGGGATTGCGCCCGAAACTTTTGATGCAGGCGTGTTGCGCACCGTGTTCAAGCTATACTCTTGAATATCTCGCAAGCATATTTGATATTACGCTGTTTTTCTATAATCCGAATATTTCTCCTGCAAATGAATATGATTTTCGTGCATCCGAACTTGCGCGATTTATAAAAGAGCACCCGGCTTGTGGCGATGTCAAGCTAATTGTTTGTGATTATGACAGCGCACCGTTCTTTGAAATGGCAAAAGGGTATGAGGCCGACAGCGAGGGCGGCGAGCGATGCAAAAAATGCTATCGTCTTAGATTAAGTGAAACGGCAAAGGCGGCAAAGCAGGGCGGTTTTGATTATTTTTGCACTACGCTTTCGATAAGCCCGTATAAGAATGCAGAGGCCTTGAATCAGATAGGCAAAGAGCTTTCGACGGAATATGGGGTAAAATATTTGTATTCCGATTTCAAGAAAAAGGGCGGCTATGCCCGCTCGATAGAACTCTCAAAAGAATACGGACTGTACAGACAGAATTATTGCGGATGCGCTTTTTCAAAGGTGGAGGCAGAGAAACGGGGAAAATGAGTACGATACTTGATTATTTAGATTGGCGCGGCGATCTTACATTAAAGCAGTCGCCGTTTTGCGAGGTAGACAATCTCATTATTTCAATATTCAGTTATATGAACCTTAGCGGAATCGCTGAGATGAAAACGCGCAGGAGCGGTATTACACTCTCCGAAGCGGTGGATGCTTATTTTAAAAAACATGATCCTAAAAACTATAAAATTGGCGCACTTTTTTCTGATGATTTTCCTCTGCTTTTTAAAAAAGCCGCAGAGAGCCGCCGATTTGGCAAAATGAAGTTGTTTGGGTATGTTTCAATACTTGAAAAGGAGACGGAAACACAATTTGCGGCGTTGAGCGTTGACCTTGGTGACGGAAGTGTTTTTGTGTCTTTCAGCGGAACTGATGATACGCTTGTCGGATGGAAAGAAAACTTCAACATGAGTTATATGGACTCTATCCCTGCACAGCGTCATGCGCTTGATTATCTTTGCTCAGTTGCTTATCATACTTTATTTAAAATCAGAGTTGGCGGTCACTCCAAGGGCGGCAATCTGTCACTTTATGCGGCGGCAAAGGCGCCAAAGCATATAAAACGTCGCATTATAAATGTTTATAACAATGACGGTCCCGGATTTGGCAAGAGCCTTGAACATTCTGATATTGAGGATAGAATACTGACGGTTGTCCCCAGCTTTTCTGTTGTTGGGCTGTTGCTTGAGCATGGCAAGGTTGACAAAGTTGTAAAGAGCAATGGCAACGGCGTATGGCAGCATGATCCATGCACATGGGATGTATGCGGTGACCGTTTTGTTTTGTCTGATGGTTTGACTAAAGAGAGCAGCCATATTGAAAAAACGCTGAAAGCTTGTGTGGCAGAGATGACGATAGATGAGCGGCGCGATATGGTAGAGGCACTGTATAAGGTGTTTACTGCCAATCGTGCCGAGACTCTTTCGGACATTGCGGCGGATAAGCTCGACTTTATCCTTTCACTTGGTAAGCTTGATGAGAAGACGCGGAATATTATTATTTCTACAGCCAAGCTTATATGGCGTGAGGGTATGCGCATAAGAAAAGAGGAGAAAAAGCCGATACGTATTTTTAAAAAAGGAGAAAAGAATGCGGATACTGATTAGTGCGTGCCTTGTGGGATGTGCTTGCCGATATGACGGTAAAAGCAAGCCGCACAGCATTGTAGAGAAGCTTGCGAAAACTCATGAGCTGATTCCGTTTTGCCCCGAGATATATGGCGGTTTGCCGACACCGAGACCGCCAAGTGAAATAGTGGGTGAGCGCGTTGTAAACAGTGACGGCGTTGATGTTACAGCAGAGTATGTAAAGGGTGCTAATGAGGCGCTTATGGTTGCGCGAGTGCTTGGCTGCGGTGCTGCTGTTCTCAAGACGAAAAGCCCGTCATGTGGCAAAGGCGAGATCTATGACGGCAGTTTTACAAAAACGCTCAAAAAGGGAGACGGAGTAACGGCCAGGCTGTTGATGGAAAACGGCATCGCGGTATTCTCCGAGGAGGATTGTGATTCGCTGATTGCACAAAATTGACCAGTAAAATTTTGTGCAATTTCGCTATAACCATTTTTTGCAAAAATATGGTATACTATATATGATGTTGTTAGCTTTCGCTTTTTACAAAATCAAGGGAGGTAGAAATGAAAAGATTATTTGAGCCTAATGACACCGTAATGTATGGCGGACATGGTGCTTGTACACTTGAAGAAATCACAGAGAAAGATTTCGGCGGTGAGACAAAGCTCTATTATGTGTTGCGCCCTGCGTTCTCTGGCAGCTCGGTTTTCTATGTTCCTGTAGACAGCGAAGCTCTTACCGCAAAGATACGGCTTGTAAAATCCGCTTCAGAGTTAAAGGCAATTATACACGAAACTGCACCCGATGTGTGGATAGACGATGACCGTACCCGCCAGAATAAGCTTAAACAGATTGTTGATGGCGGCGGTACAGATGTGCTTATTGCATCATTCAAAATGTTGCACAGTCAGTACGAATCACTTTCTGCTGTCGGCAAAAAGCTTCGCGCGGCAGATGACAGATATATGAAGGATATCGAAAAGCTTTTACTTGAGGAACTCTCGTTTTCTTATGATATTCAAAAAGAAGAGCTTGTTCCGTTCCTGCTTGAGCAGGTTGAAGTTAATATAAAATAAGAACCTCGTTTGAGGTTCTTTTTTTGTCCCCCAATATGGGGGATTTTTCATTTCACAGAAATTTCTGAAACTTGCCGAATCATCCCGAATTTTCTATTGCATAATAGTCATGCGGTGGAGAAAGGAGGGAGAAATATGGCAAGAGAAAACGATGTTATAGTTTCCGAAACCGTGGCGCGTGAGCAGGAGATACTTGAGGCGCTGACAAGAGTTTTACGCAGAGAAGAAACCGAGGATTCGGTAGTCAAGCTCAGGGATGAGACGAGAACGACTGAGGAGGATGGCAGAACCTACGTAGAACGCGGTGAGCGTGTCGAGGTGGTAAAGCTTCGCCCAAAACTTTCGGAGGTTATACGCTCGGCAGAGTTGCTTGGCAAATACTACGGTATGTTTGGTGAGCATCTTGAGGGCAGTATTGCATTGCCGCTTATCATCTGCGGAGAGGATGAACTGAAGTGACGGATACACTTTATCTGCCAGAGATCGTAGGCGATGGGTATAAAGAGTTCTGGCAAACAAAAAGACGCTACCGTGTTGTAAAGGGCTCTCGCGCATCCAAAAAGAGTAAAACAACCGCGCTTTGGTACATCTATCATCTGCTGAAGCATCCGCAGGCTAACTTGGTTGTAGTCAGACGTACATACCGCACGCTTGAGCGCTCGGCGTATTCAGAGCTGAAGTGGGCAATACACCGTCTTGGTGCGGATAAATACTTTGATTTTAAGAGCGCTCCGCTTGAAATCATTGTAAAGCCGACAGGACAGCGAATCTTTTTCGCCGGACTTGACGATCCGCTTAAGCTCACTTCACTTACAGTGTCATACGGCGTGCTTTGCTGGATGTGGATCGAGGAAGCATATGAGGTGGACAGCGAAGACGCGTTCAACACTCTTGATGAAAGCATACGCGGCGAGGTTCCCGTAGGGCTTTTTAAGCAGATAACACTGACGTTTAATCCGTGGAGTGAAAATCATTGGCTGAAAAAGAGATTTTTTGACCGCGAGCATCCGGATGTCTTTGCGTTGACTGTAAACTATAAGGTCAACGAGTGGCTCGATGAGGCGGACTTGCGGGTATTTGAGGAAATGAAAACGCGCGATCCTGAACGTTACCGTGTTTGCGGTCTTGGTGAATGGGGAGTCGGCGGCGGACAGTTCTTCTCTGAATTCCGCACAGATATACATGTGACAAATCCGATGCCGCTTGCGGCGGGGGTTCGTATTTACCGCGCAATTGACTATGGGCTTGATGCACTTGCGTGCCTGTTTATCTCGGTCGATTCAATGGGGAATGCTAATGTTTTTCGTGAGGTATATGAGCATGACCTCATTGTATCGGCTGCGGCAGATGCCATTCGTGAGGCGAGCGAAGGGCTTGATATTTACCGCACTTTTGCACCGCCTGATCTCTGGTCACGTCAAAAGGACAGCGGAAAAAGCATTGCCATGCTGTTTGAACAGCATGGAGTGCCGTTGACATCCGCCGATAACAACCGCATCGGCGGTTGGATGGCACTAAAAGAATGGATGAAGGTTACATCTGAAAATGAGAGCCGTCTTACTATCAGCAAAAACTGTGAAAATCTGATACGGTGTTTGCCGTCACTACTAAGTGACAAAAAGCGTATCGGTGATTGCGCTACAGAGCCACACGAGATAACGCATTTGCCGGATGCTTTGCGCTATTTTGCTGTGATGCAGACAGGTACACCCAAGGCAAAGACAGGGGTGACGGTCAGCGATTTCACAGGGAAAAACCGTAGAAAAAATCGTTTTTAAGGAGACATTATGAAACAGATTACTGTGAAAAAAGCAAAGCATATCTGCGCGGTACCTGCATGTAAAAATACCGATACCTTTAAGGTTTCGGGTAGCCCCAATATTCTTGGCGGTTTTTATTTGTGTGCAGATTGCGCCGCAGAGATTGCAAAGCAGATCAAACCTAAAAAGGGAGAAAAGAAATGTGCTTTGCAATAGGGCTTGTGTTTTGCGCCGCGCTTATCTGCGTTGAGCTTTTGCATCGTCGCGAGCGTGAAAAAATCATCCGCACATTTTGCGGACTTTCGCAAAGAGAAAGTCATCCGCGGCATATTTCTCCCCACCGTAAAGCGGTTGATGAAAAAAGGAGAATCAATAAATGAAACTTTTTAAATTTAAAGAAAAAACACCGCCGCGCGGAGAGTATCGCGAGGATATCCTCGCGATGATTGAAGAAGAGTGTTACCGCCGCCATGAGGAGAGACGGCCACTTGAACTGCGTTGGATGCTGTGTACCGATTTCTACAATGGGCATCAGTATCGCGACATAAACCCTTATCGCGGCGAACTTGAGGACTATGACCCACCGTATGATTATATGGAGCGTGGCGTGTATAACCGAATTGCGCCGCTTATCGAAACGCGCATTGCCAACTTTAAGTCGCTTGATTTTTCTATGGCGGTACAGCCTGCGACAAGTGAGCTCTCCGACTATGAAAAAAGCATTGTAGCAACGCGCCTGCTTTCGCAAACGCAATATAAGTGCGATTTCCTTTCCAAAAAGGATAGCCTTGTACTCTGGAGCGAGCTTTGCGGAACAGCATTTATGCTTTCGTGGTGGGACAGTGAAAAGGGGGATGCGGTAAGAGATGTGTTCAATGATGACAAACTGCTCACCCTTGGCGACCTCGATTTCGGAGTACTTACGCCGTATGAGGTACTGCCTGAAAGTATTTATAAGGAAGGGCTTTACGACCAAAGCTCAATTATTATTGAGCAGGTTGTGAGCGTAAACGAGGTGAACCGCCGTTTCGGTGTACGTGTGAAAGCACGCGATGTTGATACATATGCCATTATCCCAACCGCAGGTACAAGCGGTCTTTCATACGTTGGCTCAACCTTTTCTGTAGGACTACGCAAAGCAGAGAATTCAACATTGCTTCGCACCTATATGGAAAAGCCGTCGGCAAGACATCCCTCAGGGCGTATGTTTATTGCAACGCCTGACCGTATTCTTTATTATGGCACAATGCCTATAGACGAGTATCCGCTGTCAATGTTGTGTTGCAAAAAGTCGGCAGGTATGTTCTTTGGTAAGTCGATAATTGAGGACCTTATACCGTTACAGCGCGCGTATAACGGCGTCAAAAACAAGATACATGATTACGTCCGTACACTTGCACTTAATCCATTGCTTGTGCCCGAGGGCGCGGTTGATGATATTGATGAGCTTGCGGTAAATGGCGTTGCCCCGGGAGATATAGTCGAATATGATCCTGAACGCGGAGAGCCAAAACCGATGCAAACGCAGAGCTTGCCAACAGGAGTTTTTGACGAGTGTGAGAATCTTTCACGTGAGATGGAGTATGTGGCAGGGCTTTCACATCTTGGTGCAACCGGCAATCATTCGGCTTCTCTTACCAGTGCAACGGCAATCGAGCGTTTGCGCGAGATAGACGGTATGCGACTTGCCCTTACAGGAGATGCGATTCGCGTCGCAATTCTTTCTGCTGCAAAGATATGGTTAAAGCTTTACAAAGAGCACGGGAATATAACGCATATAGAGCGGCTTTCGGGTGAGTTTGACAAGAGCGCGACGCTTGTATGGTGCGGTGAAGACATCAATTCATATGATATCGTTTTTGAAAGTGAGAATTCTCTCTTGCATAGTGATGACACCCGCATCGCCGCTATAAAAAGTGGCATTGAAATGGGGCTGTTCAACGGTGATGACGGAAAGATACCGCGTTTTGTACGCAAGAAATTACTCGGCAAAATGCATCTTGGCGACTTTATGCGTACGCTTGGCGAGGATGAATTGCAAAGCGCGGCGGCAAGACGTGAAAACGGTGAACTTCTTTGCGGCAAAACACTTGATGTATCATCCTTTGATGACCATGAACTGCATATTGCAGAGCACCGCCGCGCCGCGCTCGAACACTCTTATTTTATTCTGAAAAGGGAAGACCCCAAAAAGGCCGCCGCACTTGAAATGCATATAGCGGCGCATGAAAAGAAAGGACAGACACAAAATGGAAGAAATGAAAACACCAAGCCTTGATTTTGAGGCACTTGCAGTTCTTTCCGAGGAGGAACGCAAGTCCGCTATTGCAGAGTATACAGCGGCAATCGAAGCAAATGCAATTGAGTCGGTAAAGGCAGTGCATGACGGCGAGCTTAAAGAGGTTCGCTATGAAAATGCAAAGTATAAGCTTATTGCCGACGGCACGCTTCCACACTTTGGTGAGCGAATCGTAGCTATCGAGGAGATTATCAGTGGCAATACCGCGCTTGCATCACTTTCTGATGAGGAGCGTTTGCGCACAGCCTATTATATTGACAGAGGCATGACGGCAGATGATGTTCCAACTACCGAAAGCCTGCTGAGGGCACTGAACGAAAACCCGGAGGCAATGCGCCTTTGCGAGGCGGCAATACTTGAGCGACTTCGCGGAGAAAAGGCTCCTGCACTCAGCGCAGACGGCGGTGCGGCAAGTGTTCCGCTTACCCCAAAAGCAAAACCCAAGAGCATTGATGAAGCTTCAACGCTTGCGCGTGAAGCTTTCGGACTTAATTAATTTTACATTTTGAAAGGAAAAAACTAAAATGGCACAGATTCTTACAAAACTTGAAGCAATTCTTAAGGACAAATATCAGCCTGCCCTTACAAACCAGATCAACACCGAGCCTTCTCCTTTTCTTGAAAAGATCAAGAAGGTGACTCTCCAGAACAACACTATCAAATGTGCAGCTCCTATCGGCATTAACGGCGGATTCGGTTTCGGCGCAGAGGGCGTCGGCACCCCGAAGGCAGGTGCACAGCGCTATGTACGTTTTGAAATTGACGCGGTTGACATGTATGTTGATCTTCAGATTTCCAACAAGACAGTTGAGCTTGCAAGCAGCAACGCGTCTTCTATGATCAACGCGCTTGACAGCGAGATCAAGGGTTCATATGCCGCGGCAAAGTGGAACATCTCCCGTGCACTTTTCGGCGATGGCAGCGGCAAGCTTGCCACTGTCAGCGCGGCAGAAGCATCCGGTGTGAACACTGTTCTCACACTTGACAGTGTAAAGTGCGTTATAGAAGGTCTTTCTATTGATCTTTATGACGGCGACAGCCTCACTGCTACTAATGCAGGCCATCGCATAATTTCTGTTGACCGCGCCGGCAAGAAGATTCTTGTTGAGGGGTCTCTCACTCTTAGCGGCGAAGGTTTTATCACTGTACAGGGTAGCTACAACCGTGAGCTTTGCGGCCTTGGTGCGATTTTCGGTGACGGTGAAACTCTCTACGGCATCAACAAGAGTGATAATCCTTGGATTTGCCCCACTGTGATTGATGCAGGCGGCGATATCACCGACCTCATTCTTTACCGCGGTGTAAAGGAAGCAAAGGACTACAAGGGCGCAAACATCGATCTTCTTATGATGGGTGACAACGCATTTCTCGCATACCAGGATTACATCCACACTAACAATGTTACTGTAACCGATAAGTATCACTTTGTCGGCGGTGCAGTAGGCTATAAGATTCTCGTTGGCTCCAATGAGGTTGTTATCGTCAACGAGCGTTTTGTGCCCGACAATGAGGTATGGGGCGTTGACACTTCTGCCTTTTATCTTGAGGCAACCCCGTGGAACTTTATGGAAAAGGACGGCGGAGTATTTGTACCCATGCCCGACACATCAATTTTCCGCGCACTTCTTGCATCTTATGGCAATCTTATGTGCGTAAACCCCGGCGGATGCGTCAAGTTTATAAACATCGCGTAAAAAATGGGGCGGCTTGCCGCCCCATTTTTAAAAGGAGGACCACATGGATTTAAAGAAATTATACGGTGAACTTACAGTGCTTTGCGGCAGTGAAATTCCGATTTATACTTTTTTAACCTACCTTGATATGGGTGTGCGTGATTTTCTTTGCCGCTATCCTAAAAAGCTGATAATGCCGCACGGTGAGTATGTTACGCCTGAGAGCCTTTCGGACGGGCTTGCCCTTGATGATAGCTTTTCTTTAGCGCTTGTCCTATACATACTCGGCAATCTGAGCGGTAATGCCGAAACTGTAAAAAAGAGTGATGTGGCGGCAGAAAAAGCATATATTTCGCTGTGGAAAGCGGCGGCTAAAGGGAAAAGACTTGCGGGGGTGAATTGGTAAATGAAAGTTGAAAAACTTATCAGCGAAGTGCAAGGCGGTTTCGAGGGCGATTTTATGCCGCCGACGGACTATCTCTATACAGAATACAATATGCTTATAGAATCGCTTTATCTTGCACTACCGACACCGGATGCAAGCGCGGTAATCATGCCGGAGGGAAATATGCTTGCAACAACGCTTTTTCCGTCGCAGATCCGCCGCGTGTTTGCTGGGGAATATGAACTGCTTCGCGCTTCTCTTTCACTTATTGAACTTTTGCCTAATGCAAAACTCTATTGCCCCGTGGAGGGAGGCATACGAGTGAACGGTACATCGGAGTGTACAGTGTATTACCGCACTTTGCCGTGTACGGTGACAGAGCAGGATGCAGATGCCGAAATACCGCTTGACGAAAGGTATCTGCCGCTTGTGCGTGCGTGGATGTTGCACAGGGCATATCTTTATCTCGGCGACTTTGAATGTGCCGACTCATACGGAACAGAGTATAACCGTTTACTTGATGATTATAAAAAAGAAAACGGGGTGGTGGAATGTTAAAGACCGAAAAGCTTGCCAACAACTCAAAAAAGGCTATTGATCTGCACCGCTTTTACGGCATTGACCGTACAAAAATAGAAGACGGAATGTTGCTTGATTCTCATAATGTGCGCGTACTTGACGGCGGTGCTGTATGCTCTATGCTTGCCGAAAGAGAGATAGATGTGACCGTGGGCAATGGTTCGCTTGAAGGTGTTTACACATACAGCGAGTGGTATGATCCGTCTTATGAAACGAGAACGACTGCCGAGTGGGTGTATGCAAATATATGTACGGCAGATGTGCTTGGCTATGAGGATTGGCAGACAGGAGCATCGCGAATTCTTGTCGCTGATATCGGCAAGCCTGCAAAGACGAAAGGTGGCTACCGTGATATCATCGGTGCATTTTCTGTGGGAGATGATACATTTGTGTTTTATACAGCCGCTTACAACATCATAGATGAGCGCCGCGAAACGGAGTATGCCAAGGTCGGAAATGGGTACACAGTGCAGTATGATGCAAACGACGATGGGGCGTGTACGGTTTATGCGCTTTCTCAGGTCTTTCTTGATGTTATAGACAGCGGGGGCGAGATAACAACAACGCTTGTGGATGCAAGGTTAAATATGCCACAAGAGCTTGCGGCAAAGTATAAAAAGAGCACGATGGTGAGCTTGGATGGCGACAACTTCAGATATGTTACACCTGATTATGCACCTGCACTTGGTGCAAGCTATAAGCTGTATTTTGACCGCGTTTATACCGACATATATCCCACACTTGCAACAGATTATCCGATAGTAAATATTAACTACGGGGTGCAAAAGACGGTTGTCCGCTACAATAACAGCGAAAACGGTGATGGTGAGTTCGCAGAAAAGGGTGAAAAGCTAATGCTTTTACCGGATATGCGGCTTATGAAATATTCAGGCGGCAAATGGTCGCTCGGCGCTGTTAACGATACCATGCCACCGCTTAATGCCGCCGTACAGCATTTTGAGCGATTATATGGTATATGCGGCGATACACTTTATGTTTCATGCGCGGGACAGTGCACAAATTTCACAGAGGGCGAGGACAATCAGCCGATAACTGCTGGGTGGCGCACTGTAACGTCTGACAGCAGCGGTTTTACGGCAATTACATCTTTTGACGGCAAAGTTGTCGTATTTACAGAGAACAGTATGATGACCGTGCGCGGGACCGAGCTTCCGTTTTCGCTTTCGTATGAGGGGGATTTTGGCTGTGCATCAGGTGAGATGCTGGCTACGTCAGGCGGTAGTTTGTATTTTATATCGCGTGACGGTGTAATGATGTACAGTGGAAACAGTGTAAAGAATATCGGCTTGCCGCTTGGAACAGGTTTTGATCCATCATATGCAAAGCTGTCAGCGACAAACGGAATGGTTATGCTGTTTTCAGGCAATGAAGGCATGATATATTACTATGATACCGAAAGCGGGCAGTGGATATCCGGTATGAGGGCGGGTGAAGTGTGTTTCGCAGGGACAAGGATGCTTGTAAACAGCGGCAGTGGATACAGCCTTTATATAATGTTTGAAGAAATATCCGACTTTTCATTTGCGGTTGCATTTAAAAATCGCGGCAGAATCAGATTAAGGCAGATTTCACTTACCACAGAGGTAGGGCATGAGTCATTTCTTTGCCTTGTTGACAGACAGGGAAGAGAGCTGATGCGTATAGACTCTCCGCCCGGTGAAATCCTAACACGCAATTGCCTTTTGCCAAGATCATATAGCGACCACGGTGAAATATTCTTTTACGGAAGCGGCGATGTCAGACTTTACAGTATGCGTGTTGAGTATGCGCCGCTTAATTGTTCTACTCGCCGCATAAGATAGCAGGAGGACAAAATGATAATTGTAAAAATAAACGTGAGCGGCTGTAAACTCAGCGTGGAGCAGCCGATAATAACAAGCGGCAGTGTAGGCAGTGTAATTGCAAAATTCAGTTTTGACGAGCAGTGGCGCGGACTTTCTAAAAGTGCTGTATTCTGCACTCCGCGCGGCGAGGTGCTTGTGCCGATTTTTGATGACGAGTGCAAGTTCCCGGCAGAAGCTCTTGATGCATGCTCGGATATAAAATTCGGCGTTTTCGGTACAGACGGAGAAGCTACACTGACTTCGCTTTATGCAAAGGTGAGAGTAGATTGCGGTGTATCCACAGATGCCAAGAGCGCGGTAAATTATACACCGGGGCTGTATGAGCAGTTTGCCGCAAGATTTGCAAGGTTTGATAATATCAGAGCTGTTGCCACGTCAGGTGAGAGCGCAAAAGTTATGCTCATTGATGACGGAGAGGGAATTACTTTGCAGTTTGTTTTGCCTGACGGCTACACGCCCAAGCGCGGCACCGATTACTGGACGGATGCAGACAAGACAGAGATAAAGTCATATGTTGATGAGTGCATCCTTGGGGGTGAATGGTAATGAGCGTAAATGAAAAAATGACCGCTATTGCCGATGCAATACGCGGTTATACAGGCGGTACAGACAAGCTTTCCCTTGATGCTATAGCGGCGGCTATTCCCGATGTGTTCGGCGCAGGCGAGGGAAAAAAGGATAGCGAGTGGCGCGATAAGGTTTATGTTGACACGGTAAGCTTCAATGATACCAACGGCATAACCGTTTCGCTTCCGTTTGTGCCGGACAGATTTTGCGTGATTTCATATGAAGCACTTGCAATGTCAACACCGTATACATATTACTTGCTTGTATTTGACCGTGCTTCATTTGCTCAGCGTTGTGCTCAGATGGGCATAGTGGGAGAAACGCTTTCACTCACTTCGACAGCATTGAACAATGCTACAAGAGATACATATTTCACAGTGAGTGAAAACAGCGTCATCTTTACACCTCCGCAATCCTCATATTGGAAAACAAGCCTCTGGAGAAAAGGTGCTGATTATTTTGTTTTCGCATACCGCTCTGGCAAGAGCGACAGACAGCTGCTTGAAGAGGAGATAGCGGCACTTCCTGCAGGCGGCGGCAGTGTAGTATTTTCAGGGAAGCGCGTATTTGAAACAGTCAGCGAAGCAGAGTGGGAAAGCATTATCGCTCCTGCACGCGAGAGCGGCTGGACATTTGCACTTGCATAGGAGGAAATATGAGAATAAAAGACAATAACATATACGCCGATGACGGTATGATGCTGACAGACGGAAAAGTGCTTGCAAAGGCTGTATTCCTCGGTGACGGTGCAGATGCTTCGGTCTGGCACGAGGTTTCTGAGAAAGAAGCTGTGCAGACAGAAAGGAGTGACGAGTTTTGACATGGGAAATTGTAGTCGGGCTGATTGCACTTGTCGGGTTTGGCCTAACGGTGGGAACACCGATAATCAAGCTCAACACAAGCATTACAAAGCTGAATTGCTCGATAGATAACTTAAACCATAACATGAACGAAAGCAAAGAGCGCATCGACAAGCACGGCGATGAAATAGACAAGCTG